>JANMDK010000067.1:0-1693 GCA_031376265.1 Pseudomonadota bacterium | reverse complement strand
GGCTGATTGCCCTGCGCCGGCTCCTCCTGATTGGCCGCCTCGATGAAGCCGCGGACGCGTTGGCAAACCTCGATGCGCGTGGCTTGCCGCCGTCGCTGGCGGCGGTGGCTGAGCTGGCCGCCGCCGAACTGGCGCTGCGCTCGTTGCGCATCGGACCCGCGCGGGACGCACTCTCCCGCGCTCACGCAGCGGCCGGGCGGGCCCGTGTTCCCGCACTGCTGGCCGAGGTCGCGGAGGTGCGGGCTGCGCTCGATCGTCCCGCCGCGCGGCGCCGGTCCGCCGGCACCGATGAGGCGTTGCGCCTGCAGGAAGTGGCCGCGCTCCTGGCGTCCCGTGTGCTGGTCATCGACGCCTGCAGCCGCGGCGTTCGCGCCGGCGATGCATGGCAGCCGCTGGCGAGCCGGCCGGTGCTATTTGCGCTGGCGCAAGCACTCGCCGAAGCCTGGCCCGGCGATGCCGATAGGGAAGCATTGATCGCACGCGCGTTCAATACCCGCCGCCCCAACGAGACGCATCGTGCGCGTTTACGGGTCGAGATCGGCCGCCTTCGCGAACTCATCGCGGAAATGGCGCGAATCGAAGCCACCGCGCGCGGCTTCATCCTCAAGCCACATGGTAGGCGTGAGGTCGTGGTGCTGGCACCGCCTATCGATGGCGAACAGGCGTCCCTGGTGGCGCTGCTTTCCGATGGTGCTGCGTGGTCGACTTCGGCCCTGGCCCTCGCATTGGGATCCAGCCAGCGAACCGTGCAGCGGGCGCTCGTCGAGCTCGAGGCGGATGGCCGGGTGCGTTCGATCGGGCAGGCCAAGGCACGCCGCTGGCTGGCGCCGCCGCTGGCAGGATTCACGACAATCTTGTTACTCCCGGCTTCGCTCCCGTTCGCATAAAGTGATCTCACGGCACGAATCGAACCCGGCGTCAATCGAACCGCGCCCAACAGGAGGCAGCAATGGCACAGAAGGCAAGCAAGGAAGCACCGGTGCACGCGGCCGAGATCGTGCGCGAATACGGATTTCCGGGTGTCGACAAGATCGCCGGGGTCACCCACGATGGCCGGCGTGTGTGGGCCGCTACCGGGGCAAAACTGGTCGCTTTCGATCCCGCTGACGGCGAGCCTTCGGCCACGCTTGCAGTCGCCAGCGACGCGGGCACGGCGTTCGACGGCAGACATCTCTACCAGATCGCCGAGTCGCGCATCGACAAGATCGATCCCGCCACCGGCAAGGTGCTGGCGTCGATCCCCGCGCCTGGCAAAGGCGGGGACTCCGGGCTCACCTGGGCCGAGGGCAGCCTGTGGGTGGGGAATTATCGCGATCGCAGGATCCACCAGATCGACCCCGCGACCGGCGCCATCAAGCGCAGCATCGAATCCAACCGCTTTGTGACCGGCGTCACCTGGGTGGATGGCGAGATGTGGCATGGCACCTGGGAAGCGGAGGAGAGCGATATCCGCCGCATCGATCCCGACAGTGGCGTCGTGCTCGAACGGCTGCAGATGCCCAAGGGCATTTTCGTCAGCGGCCTTGAATCCGATGGCAAGGACCTCTTCTACGCCGGTGGCGGCGGCAGCGGAAAAGTCCGGGCAGTAAGAAGGCCGAAACGCAGTCCGTCCTGACCCCGCCGGGCCGGTGATGGCCTGACTGGAAATTCCAACCGCAGGAAAGCGCGCCATCCACTGGAAGGCGCATTGGCA
>JANMDK010000058.1:0-1891 GCA_031376265.1 Pseudomonadota bacterium | reverse complement strand
GGTGCCCAGGCGGCTCTCGGCTTCCGCCGATTTCAGGACGACGTTGATCTCCGCGTTGAGCTTGTCGACGATTTCGCGCGGCAGGTTGGCTGGTCCCATCACTCCGAAGAACAGCCCCGCGTTGTAGCCCGGCAGGCCGGCCTCTGCGAACGTCTGCAGGTCCGCGGCAAGCGGCGAGCGCGCCGTGCCCGTGATCGCGAGCGCCGCGACCTTTTGCGACTTGAGGTTCGGCGCAGCGAGCAGGACGGTGTCGACGAGAACCTGCACCTCGCCGCCCAAGAGCGCCGTGACCGCCTGCGGGTTGCCGCGATACGGCACGTGGACCAGCTTGATGCCCGCCACCGTGTTCAGCAGCTCGGTGGCCAAGTGGATCGACCCGCCCTTTCCCGAGGACCCGTAGTGCAGCTCGCCGGGACGCGTTTTCGCGTACTGGATGAATTCGCGCAGGCTGCCTGTGGGCAGGGTGCGGTTAACGAGCAGGACCAGCGGCAGCGTGCCGACGTTGACGATCGGGGTCAGGTCCTTCTCCACATCGAAGGGCAGCTTGGCGTAGACGGCCGGGTTGACCGCGATGGCGCTCGAGACCGTCAGCAGCGTATAGCCATCCGGCGCAGCACGCGCCACGGCCTCGCCCGCGAGGCTGCCGCCGGCGCCGGTCTTGTTGTCGATGACGATCGGCTGGCCGATGCGCTCCGAAAGCCCCTTCGAGACCACGCGCGCCACGATGTCCGTCGCGCTGCCCGCGGAAAACCCGACGAACATGCGGATCGGCTTGGAGGGATACGGCTGCGCAACCGCCTCCAGCACGGAAAACGCCAGCACTGCTGCGGCTGCTGCGACTGCCTTCTTCATTTTTCTTCCTCCTTGGGGAATGCTTGTCAGGGCGCGACGCCGGCGCGCATTTTCATTCCAACGCTGGTTTCCAGACTGGCCTGCATCGCGTCGATGAACCTGCACAGGTAGGGACGCGTCTCGCGCGGGTCGATCACATCCTCGACCGCAAACGCCTCGGCCGTCAGGAGCGGGGACGAAAACGCGCGCAACTCGATTTCGATTTCCTCGAGCCTTTTCTTCGGATCCGGCGATTGCGCGATCTCGCGCCGGAAGGCCGCCGCCGCGCCGCCCTCGACCGGCAGCGAACCCCACTCGGCGCTCGGCCACGCGATTTTCAGGTCGAGCCCTTCGCGGTCCGTGGTGGCCATGCCCGCCATGCCGTAGCACTTGCGGATCACCACGGTGAGCATCGGCACCGTGGATTGGCTGGCCATATAGAGGCAGCGCATGCCTTCGCGCAGCGTCGCCTGCTGCTCGGCCTGCAGGCCGACCATGAAGCCCGGCACGTCGACTAGGAACACGAGCGGTATATGGAATGTGTCGCAGAGCTGGATGAAGTGCGCCTGTTTCCTGGCCGACTTCGCATCCATCGCGCCGCCGTTGATCATCGGGTTGTTGGCGACGAAGCCGACCACCTTGCCGTTGAGGCGGCCCAGCGTCGTGATCACGGCGCGCGCAAACAGCGGCTGGATCTCGAAGGTCGAGCCCTTGTCGGCGACCATCTCGAGGAGCTTCCTCATGTTGTACGGCTGCCGGCGGTTGCGCGGCACGATGGTCAACAGCTCCTCGTCGCGCCTGTTCGGGTCGTCGTCGCAGGGAACCGCGGGCGGCAGCTCCCAGACGTTCTGCGGCATGAAGCTCAAGTACCGCCGGATCATCCCGAAGCAGTCCTGCTCGTTCTCGGCCGCGTTGTCGATCGTGCCGGCCGTCTTGACCGCGACGTCGACGCCGCCCAGCTCTTCCTTGGTGTTCTTGTGTCCGAGCGACCTTTCGACCACTGGCGGCCCGGCCGCGAAAATCTGCGCACTGCCCTTCACCATCACCGACCAGTGCGACA
>JANMDK010000056.1:0-12949 GCA_031376265.1 Pseudomonadota bacterium | reverse complement strand
GCCAGGCTCAATCCTGACGCCGTCAGGATTGAGCCTGGCCCCTTTTAATTTATGCCCGAGGCGGCGAGGATGCCGCGAACGCGGGCGCGCTGCTCTTCCGAGATGGTGAGCCGTTCCGCGAAGTCCCTGCCGAGCGGCTTGGTCGCGTCGATGCCCATCTTGGTGACCGTGAAAGTCTCTGGATCGGAGGTCGGGTCGAGGATCGCGCCCTTAGCTCCCGGGATGAACACGATGTCCTTCTCGGCCTTGACGCGCGTGGCCACCGCCCACATGACGTCGTTCATGTCGAAGATGTCGACGTCCTCGTCCACCACGATGATGTACTTGGTATAGAACTCGGTGCCGAGCGCGGCCATAATCGCCTGCTGCGGCTCGCCCTGGGAAGACTTCTTCATCTTGATGATCGCAAGGAAGGCGCCGCAGGTGCGATGGGGTACATGCACTGCGATCACGTTCGGCAGGTTGCGGCGCAGCGTGTTGAGGATTTCTCCCTCGCGTGTGACGCACGAAACGAGGATGTGGTCCTGCGACATGCCTGAAGCCACCGAGTGGAACATCGCGTCCTTGCGCATCCGCACGCGATGCGCGACGAAGACGTTCTGCGTGCTGCGATAGGAAGCGTAGCCGGTGAACTCGCTGAACGGCCCCTCGGGCTCGTGCACATTGGCGAGGATCTCGCCCTCGATGATGATCTCGGCGCCGGCCGGCACTTCGAGGTCCTGCACGCCGGTCCTCGCGAGGCGATAAGGCTCGCCGAACAACCCGCCGATGATCTCGAACTTGCGTACGTTCGGCGGATACGCGAACACCATCGAGCCCATGTAGTGCAGCGGATGGATGCCGAGCGTGATCGCGGCCGGCAGCGACTGGCCTTTCTCCTCCGCGCGCTTATGGAACTCGTACATCCTGCGGCGCGAATGCAGCGAGACGCCGAGCCGGTTCTTTCCGGTCAGCATGAAGCGATGGAAGCCCGTCGTGTCCACGCCGGTGAGCGGGTCGCGCGCAGTGAGCTGGCCCGCGGTGACGTAAGGCGCCGCATCCACGGAGAAATGCGTCGGGATCGGCAGCTTGGTGAGGTCGACCTGTTCGCCTTCGAGCGTGACCTGCTGCCACGGCGCATCCTTCACCGTCTCGCAGGGGATGTACTTCTGCACCCGTTCGCGAAACGCACTTGGCAGGTCGCCCACCGGCACGCCGAGGCAGGCGGCCAGCAGCTTTCGGCTTCCGGCAATGTTGGTGACCACCTTCATCTTGTGGCCCTCGACGTTCTCGTACACCACCACCGGGCTCCTGCCCGCGTGCTCGAGCTCGAACACAAGCGAGGTCATGTCGAGGTGCGTGCGTACCGGCGCGGTGATGCGCACGATCTCGCCCGGGTGGTCGCGCTCGACCATCGCGAGGAACCCGCGAAGGCTCTGGCTTTCGTCCATCGTTGTCTCCGTTATTGTTTTGGTAACGCTATTCGGCCTTGATGCCGGCTTCCCGGACGATCCGCGACCAGCGCTGGATGTCGCTGGCCACCGTTGCGCGGAAATGCTCCGGCGTGTCGCCGATCGGCTCCGAGCCTATCTCGAACATCTTGTCGCGGAAAGACTGCTCTCGCACGATGCGCTGGATCGTGTCCGAAAGCTTGTTGACGATCTCGGGCGGCGTCTTGCCGGGCGCAACGACGCCGTTCCACGGCGCGACGTCGAACCCGGGCAGGCCCGATTCGGCGATCGTCGGCATGTCGGGCACCTGCTTGACGCGGCTCGCGGTGGTGACCGCCAGCGCGCGCAGCTTGCCGGAACGCGACTGCGGCAACGCGTCCGAGAGGTTGGAGAACATGAACTGCGTGTCCCCAGCCAGGAGCGCTGCGAGCGCGGGCGGCCCGCCCTTGTAGGCGATGTGCACGAGCTTGATGCCCGCCATGCTCGAGAGCACCTCGCCCGAGAGGTGCGTCGTCGAGCCGACGCCCGAGGAGCCGTAGTTGAGCTTGCCGGGATTGGCTTTCGCATAGGCAATGAATTCGGGAACGGTCTTCACCGGCACAGAGGGGCTCACCAGCAGCATCAGCGCGTTGACCGAGACGTTGCTCACCGGCGCGAGATCTGTCACCGGGTCGAAGGTCACCGTCTTGAGCAGGAAGGGCGAGACCGTGTGCGGCCCGAGCGAGGACATGAGCAGCGTGTAGCCGTCCGGTGGCGCCTTGGCGATGAAGTCGGTGGCTACCACCCCACCGGCGCCGGGCTTGTTCTCGACGACCACAGGCTGGCCGAGGAGTTCCTGCATGCGCACGGCCACGAGGCGCGCGACCACGTCGGTGTTCCCGCCCGGTGCGAAGCCGACGACGATGCGGATCGGCTTGGTGGGGAAGGGCTGGGCGACTGCGTTAAACGCGGCAGCCAATGCGACCAGCAGGAGAATGCGGCAGAGCGCTTGCATAGGGGATCCCTCTCTGTGATCGCAGCTTTTGAAGGCTGCTGCGGATGGGGAATCCTAGCAAGCGCTATGCCATCGGGCTACTCCCGTGTGTGCGCTTTCTCAGGCGGCGAGCTGCAACTGCTGCGGCGTCACGAGTCTCGCGATGTCGCGGTGGGCGCCCGCGAGGCTGTCGACCTTGCTCGCTTCGCTGATCGCGAGGCCTTCCGCGTAAACGAACTCCACATCGGAGATCCCGATAAAGGCGAGGAAGTCGCGCACGTAGGCGGTCTGCGTGTCCTTCGGCGTGCCCTTGTAAAGCCCGCCGCGCGTCGCGAACACGTAGGCCTTCTTTCCGGTCAGCAGTCCCACCGGGCCTTCGGCCGTATAGCGGAACGTGACACCGGCGCGCCCGAGCTGGTCGAAGTAAGCCTTGAGCGTCGAGGGCAGGCCGAAGTTGTAGAGCGGCAGGCCCAGCACGACCACATCTGCGGACTTCAACTCTTCGACCAGCGAATCCGAATAGGCCGCCGCAGTCTGTTGCTCCGCGGTGCGCTCTTCGGGCTTCGCGAGGAAGGCGCCAAAGGTTGCCGCGTCGAGGTGCGGCACCGGCGTCTTCGAGAGGTCGCGCACGATGACGCGCCCGGTCGGCTCTGTCTCGCGCCAGGCGGCGACGAAGCGCTGGGCGAGCTGGCTGGATTGGCCGCCATCGGAGAACAAGCTGCTGTTGATCTGGAGGAGGGTTTTCATGATCGGGTCCTTGGGTTGCGTTTCGATGACCCATTTGAACATTTACCAATTCGATAAAAAAGTGCAATATTTAGACTATATGAATCGTATTTACTGATATGTCAGCCGCCCCCCACATCACGCTCGAGCAATGGCGCGCCCTCGTGGCCGTCGTCGATGCCGGCGGCTATGCGCAGGCCGCGGCGCAGATGCACAAGACCCAGTCGGCGGTGACCTATGCCGTGCAGAAAATGGAGTCGGTGCTCGGCGTAAAGGTGTTCGCGATCGAGGGGCGCAAGGCGCGACTGACGCCGACCGGCGAGTTGCTTTATCGGCGTGCGCGCTACCTGCTCGACGAAGCCGGCGGACTGGAAGAAGCGGCGCGCAAGTTTTCAGCCGGGTGGGAGGCGGAGATCCGCATCATGGTCGAAGTGATCTTTCCGACCTTTCTGCTGCTTCGCTGCCTCGACCTGCTGGGCGCTGAAAGCCCGCATACGCGGATCGAGGCGGTGGATTCGGTGATC
Source organism: Pseudomonadota bacterium (assembly GCA_031376265.1). Lineage (GTDB taxonomy): Bacteria > Pseudomonadota > Gammaproteobacteria > Burkholderiales > SG8-39 > SZAS-79. Next base: position 9,296 of record JANMDK010000056.1, on the reverse strand, counting down.
AGCGGTGCTACCGAAGCATTTCAGAACAACGAAGCGGACCTGGCAATTGCAGGGGCTGTACCGCCGGGATTCCTGGGTGAAGCGCTGATGCCGATCCGCTTTATCCCGGTGGCGCACCCGGACCATCCGCTGCACCAACTCGGCCGCAGGCTCACGATGCAAGACCTGCGCAAGCACCGCCAGCTCGTCGTGCGCGAGACCGGAGGGAAGCGAGACACGCGCCCTTCCGTAGAGTCCACACAGCGCTGGACGGTGAGCAACATGGCGACCTCGATCGAGGCCGCGCGCTCGGGGTACGGTTATGCGTGGCTGCCCGAAGAGAAGCTGCGCGACCAGTTCGCCGCGGGCACGCTGAAGGAATTGCCGGTGCGCGGCGGCGGGGAACGTTTCGCGCAGCTCTACTTGGTCTTTGCCGACCGCGAGCATGCGGGGCCGGCGACGTTGCGGCTCGCGGAGATCATCCGCGAGCAGGTGAAGAGCGCCTGCGCAGGCGCCGCTCCGTGAGTGCCTTGGGCCGCTGGGCCTTGGCTCAGGCCCCGGTCTGCGTCCGGTACCACTCGAGGATCTGCTCGCCGTTCCAGTGCAGCACGCCGGGCATCTTGCTGATGCGCGCGTAAACCTCCTCGAGGTACTTGATGCGGAAAGGTTGGCCGCTGATGTACGGGTGGATCGCGATGGCGAGGATCTTGGGGCGCTTGGCGCCTTCCTCGTAATAACGGTCGAAAGTGTCGATCACTTTGCGCGTGAAGTACGCGGCTTCGTGGTGCTGGACGATCATCATCGGAATGTCGTTGTTCTCGACGGAGTAAGGCAAGGTGACTAAAGGCCCCTTGGCGGTGTGGATCGTGGTCGGCTCGTCGTCGTAGACCCAATCGCCGATGTACTGGATGCCGGCCGCGGCAAGGAGTTCGGGCGTCTCGAAAGTCTGCGTGAGACCGGGCCCGAGCCAGCCGACCGGGCGCTTGCCGGTGAATTTTTCAAGCGTATCCAGGGACCGCTCGATCATCGCCTGCTGGTTCTCTTCCTTGTGGATCGGGCCCTGCTCGAAGCTGTGGCCCATGAACTCCCAGCCGGCGTCCTTGCAGGCCTGTGCGACGCGCGGGTAGTCGAGGCAGACGCGGGCGTTGATCGACAGCGTCGGCCGGAAGCCGAGCTTGTCGAACAGCGCCTTGAAGCGCCAGAAGCCGACGCGCATGCCGTATTCGTGCCAGCTCCAGTTCGGCACATCCGGGATCAGCACCGCGCCGGTTGGCGCCGGCAGCACCTGCCGCGCCATTGGCTTGCCGATGTCCCAGACCTCGAGGTTGACGATGGTCCACACGACGACGCGCGCGCCGCCGGGGAGCTTCATCGGGGGGCGGTCGACGATGGCCGAGAAGGGGACTCGCTCGCGTGGCTGCATCTGGGGGCTCCGCTGGGTCAGGGATACAATTTCACAACATTTGTTTAAGGAGAGCCAATACCGGCGCTGTTCTCCAGTCATTTTTGTATCGTTACCGGTACATTCAACCCTGCTTGGCTGACTGGATCGCGCGCCAGACGCGCTCGCTGGTGGCCGGCATCTCGAGGTCTTTAATGCCCAAAGGCTTCAGCGCATCGAGGATCGCATTCATGACCGAGGCCAGCGCGCCCACGGTGCCGGCTTCGCCCGCGCCCTTGACGCCCAACGGGTTGCGCTTGGTCGGCACCGGGTTGCTGCCGACTTCGAAATAGCAGACGTCCGAAGCCCTCGGCATTGCGTAGTCCATGAAGGTGCCGGAGAGCAGCTGGCCGGACTCGGCGTCGTAGGCCACGTTCTCCATGAGGATCTGGCCGATGCCCTGCACCAGGCCGCCGTGCACCTGCCCCTTGAGCGTGAGGGGATTGATGACCGTCCCCACGTCGTCGACCACTGCGTAGTTCGCGAGCGCCACCACGCCGGTGTCCGGGTCGATCTCGACCTCGCACACATGGCAGCTGTTCGGGAAAGTCTCGGCCTGCGGCGTGAAGGTGCCGTTCTCTATCAGGCCGGGGTCGATGTCCGGCGGCAGCTTCCCCTGCACGAACGAAGCGCGAGCGACTTCCTTGAGGCCGATGCCGCGGTCGGTGCCGTCGATGGTGAAGCGGCCGTCGGCGAAAGACACGTCGCGCTCGCCGGCTTCCAGCAGGTGAGCGGCGATGCGCCGGCCCTGGGCGATGATCTTGTCGGCCGCGGCGGCCAGCGCGCTGCCGCCGATGGCCGCCGAGCGGCTGCCGAACGTGCCGGTGCCGTAGGCGACGCTGTCGGTGTCGCCTTCGATGTAATGGAAATCCTCCGGCGCGAGGCCGAGTTTTTCGCAGGCGATCTGCGTGAAGGTCGTGGCGTGGCTCTGGCCCTGGTCTTTGCTGCCCATGAGCACCGTGGCCGTGCCCCCGGGCTCGAAGCGGATCTCCGCGTACTCCATGCCGGGCGCGCCGGCGCGCTCGATGGCGTTGACGATGCCGATGCCGCGAAGCTTGCCGCGGCCGGCCGCTTCCTTGCGGCGCGCCTCGAACCCCGCGTGGTCGCCGAGCGCCAGCGCCTGGTCGAGGTTCTGCTCGAACTCGCCGCAGTCGTAGGTGAAGGTCAGGGCGGTCTTGTAGGGCATCGCCGAGGCGGGCAGCAGGTTGCGGCGGCGAAGCTCGATTCGATCGATACCGAGCTGCGCGGCCGCGTCCTCGATGATCCGCTCGATCACGTAGATCGCTTCCGGGCGGCCGGCGCCGCGGTAGGGGGCGGTCGAATTGGTGTTCGTGAAGACGCCATCCACTCGCACATGCGCGGCGGGGATGCCGTAGACGCCGACCAGCGACCCGAGGTTGTTGAAGGTCGGCGCCAGCTGGCGATCCGACGAGACATAGGCGCCGAGGTTGGAGGTGTTGCGCACCCTGAGGCCGATGAACTTGTGATTCGCATCGAGCGCCAGCTCCGCCTCGCTCACGCAGTCGCGCGCATGCTCGTCCGCAAGCAGGGCCTCGCTGCGATCGCAGCCCCACTTGACCGGGCGACCGAGTTTTTTTGCGAGCCAGAGCACCAGCCGGAGCTCGGTATACGCCCAGCCCTTGGTGCCGAAGGCGCCGCCGACATTGTTCGATACGACGCGGATGCGGTGCTCCGGGAGATTGAAAACGTTGCGCGCGAGCGCCTCGCGGATGCGGTGCGGGTACTGCGAGTCGCAATGCAGCGTGTAGCGATCCTCGCCGGCGTCGTACTCGCCCAGCGCGCCGCGCGGCTCGATGTACTGGGCATGCACGCGGGTGATGGCGTAGGAGCCCTTGACGACGTGCGCCGCCTTGGCGAAAGCGGCGTCGGTGGCGGCTTTGTTGCCGACCTCGAAGACGTTGCACACATTGCCGGGGCACTCGTCCCAGACGTCGGGCGCGCCTGGGTTCGCGGCTTCCGCAGTGCGCGTTACCGAAGGCCTGTCTTCGTACTCGACTACGACCAGTTCGGCGGCGTCGCGCGCCTGCATCAAGGTTTCGGCCACCACCGCGACGACGGGGTCACCCACGTGGCGCACGCGCCCTTCGGCGAGGCCGCGGCTCGCCTTGGTGAACATCGGGGAGCCGTCCGGCCGATTGCGCTTGAGCGTGACGGGAATAGTGCCTATGCCATCTCTGAGCAGGTCGGCATGCGTGTAGACGCCTATTACGCCCGGCGCCGCAGCTGCGGCCGAAAGGTCAATCGCGCGGATGTCAGCATGTGCGTGCGGCGAGCGCACGTACACGAGGTGCGCCTGCCCCGGGCGGTGGATGTCGTTGATGTAGCGCCCCTGGCCGCGCAGCAGGCGCGCATCCTCGAGGCGGGTGACGCTCTGGCCGATTCCGAACTGTCCCATTCGGGGGATTTTACGTCGGCTGCGCCGATTGGCTGTGACCCAGATGTGAACCTGCGGGCGGCGCAACGCGACCCCTCTGCTACGCTTCGACGAATGAGCAGTTCGCCTCAGTCCGCCGTAAAAACCGCGCCGATTCCGCGCTGGGCGGGCATCGCGCTCCTGCTGTGCATCTCAGTCGTCTTCGGCAGCAACCACGTTGCGGCGCGCTTTGCCTTCGAGCATGGCTCGAATGTGATCACCGCGGTCACTTTCCGCGCGGTTTGCGCCTGCCTCTTCGTCTTCGTGCTGCTTGCGGCGAACCGGGTGTCGTTTACCCTGGCGCGCACCACGCGCGCGCGCGGCATCGTGATCGGCCTCTTCCTGCTGGTCCAGAGCTACTGCATCTTCTCGGCGGTGGCGAAGATCCCGGTGGCGCTGGCGCTGCTCGCCTTCAATACTTACCCGATCGTGATTGCGATCACCGCGTGGTTCGTCGAGGGCGAACGCCCCTCCTTGCGGGCGATGATCGCGATGCCGGTGGCGCTCGGGGGCCTTGCGCTGGCGCTCGATGTCGGCGGGTGGAGCGGGGTTGGCGCTGCGAGCTTCGCCGGGCGCTGGGACGAGATCGGCGTCGGCGTGCTCTATGCCACCGGCGCCTCGCTGTCTTTCGCCGCCGCGCTTTACCTGACGACGCGCTGGCTCAAGGAAGTCGACGGGCGGCTGCGCACCTTCCTTGCGACCGGGACGATTGCGCTCGTCATGCTCGCCCTGGCGCTGGCCACGAACTCGCTTGCGCCGCCGTCGGACACGACCGGGTGGGTGGCGCTGGTGCTGGTAGGCCTGTGCTATAGCGCGGCGGTCACCTCGCTCTTCGTGGTCTTGCCGAGGATCGGCATCGTCAACAACTCGGCGGCGCTCAATTTCGAGCCGGTGGCGGTGCTGGTGATGGGCTGGATGCTGCTCGGCCAGACCATGGCGCCGCTGCAGATCTTCGGCGCGTCCATCGTCGTCGGCGCCATCGTCGCCCTCAGTACCGGAAAGCGCTAGGATGGGGACAGACCAAGAAATCGGGGACAGGCCACGTTTTTGGCAAGCTTCGCGCCCATGAAAAACGTGGTCTGTCCCCGATTTCAAACGTGGTCTGTCCCCTATTAGCGATTAGGAGTCCGCCATGCTGCTGCGTTCCGAGACCATTCCCAGAAGCGAATTCGAGGCCGGCACCGGCTGGCAGCTCAAGCCCGAAGGCGCGTGCCAGGGCGAGGTCTGCGTGCCTCTCTCGCAGCCTGCGGGCGATACGGTCGATGTGGCGCGCGTGGCAAAAGATCTCGGCATGCCTTTCGTCGCAGCGCCGGGTTTCAAGCTCTGGGCGCTCGGGCCGGCATCGATCGGCTCACGCGCGCTCGCGACCGCAAAGGCCGCGGACCTCCGGTTGCCAGATCTCGACGGCAAGGAATTCCGCCTCTCGAGCCTGCTCGGCCAAAAGGTGCTGCTCTATGCCTGGGCACCGTATTGAGGCTGCTCCCGCGACCTGCCCGTGTGGCAGGCCCTCCGCAAAGAGCTTCACCCCAAGGGCTTCGAGCTGGTCACCGTCGGCCTGGACTCCAAGGGCGATGCCGGCTGCCGCGCCTTCATCGAGGCTGCGAAACCCGAGCATCCTTCGCTGATCGACCGGCACCATGTGCTGGCCGAGTTGTTTGGAGTCACCAACATCCCGAGCAGCGTGTGGATCGACGAGGAGGGCACGATCGTGCGTCCGGCGGAGCCTGCGCCCGCGCCGCCGCAGGCCACGCCCTCGGCGCCGCAGGCGACGACTCCCTCGCCGCCGAGGCTCAACCTGCCGGCCGAGGCGCCGCAGCGCTTCAAGGACATAATGGCCGAGGCCGCCAAGATCAGGAAGGATCCGCAGTCCTATCACGCAGCCTTGCGCGATTGGGTCGAGAAAGGCGCCGCGAGCAAGTTCGCGCTCCCGCCCGACGAGGTGATCGCCCGCTCGCGACCGCGCGACAACGGCAAGGCGCTCGGCCATGCCCACTTCCAACTCGCCACCCAGCTCGAGATCGACGGGCACCACGAAGAGGCGGTGAAGCATTTCCGCGAGGCGCATCGGCTCGTGCCGGACAGCTGGACCTTCCGCCGGCAGGCGTGGTCTCTGGAGCAGGTGGGAGAAGGGCCGCTGGCGCGCTTCTGGCAGGGGCCGAATCCTGCGGCGCCAGATGCCTGGCCTTACGAAGGCGACTGGCTTTCGGACATCCGCCGCGAGGGCGCCGAAAACTACAACGAGCCCTGGAAGCCCTGAACGCCTAGTCCGGCTTAAAGCACACGACGCAGTTGCGGCCGTTGTGCTTGGCCTTGTAGAGCGCGCGGTCGGCTCGGGCGACCAGCGCGTCCATCGTGTGGCCGTCCTCCGGGAAGCTTGCGACGCCAACGCTCACCGTCGAGCGGATCGACTTGCCATCGAACACCAGGGGCTTGCCGGCCATCGAATCGCGGACCCGCTCGGCCACGTCGGCCGCGCCCTGCGAGGGCGTTTCGGGCAATAGCACCACGAATTCGTCGCCGCCGTAGCGCGCCGGCACGTCGGTGTAGCGAAGCTCCGCCTGGATGCACTCCGCCAGCTGGCGCAGCAGCCGGTTGCCGGCCTCGTGGCCGTGCTTGTCGTTGACTTCCTTGAGGTTGTCCGAGTCCACCATGAGCACGCTGATGGCGCGCTTGTAGCGCGTCGCCTGGCCAAAGAGCCTGTCGGACACGATGGCGAAGCCGCGCATGTTGTAGAGGCTGGTGAGCTCGTCGGTTTCGGAAAGTAGCTTGGTCTTGTTGAGGCCGTAGCGGATGTCCGCCGAGAACATCGTCGTCACGTAGGCCACCAGGATCACCGGCGCGAGCTGCGCCGCGAGTGCCCCAACGCCGCGCAGCGTAAAGAGCGTCTGTGTCGGGTCGGCATCGCCGAGCAGCAGGTGGCAGGCGGCGATGAGGACCACCTCGATCAGCGTCGTCACCTTGCCCAGCGTAAGCGCGCTCGTAATCACCGCCAGCATGTAGGTATTGAGCAGCGGGCTCTGCAGCTTGCCGGTGAACCACAAGGACCAGGTGATGAAGACGATCATCGCCCAGGTCTCGATGGCGATCTTCCAGCGGGTCTCGCGCTGGTAGAAGTTGGCGTAACGGAAAGTCATCACGAACGCAGCGTAGAAGAACAACGCGGCGGTGATCGCCACTTCGTCTTCCTTGGCCGGCCCGCCGAAGGCAAGGTAGAGCAGGACGAGGATCAGCAGCAGCCATTCGATCTCGGCCACGGTGCGGGAAATGCCGCGCAGTTCCTCGAGCTCGATGCTTGGCGCTCTTTGCTTCTCGGGCAGCTGGGCAACCGCTTCCATTTGCCGCCTTATCTTTTTGGTCTTGCGGACACCTTCAAGTCTATCAAGCTTCTCCCCAGACTTCTTGCGCGGTGGCGACGACGTGCTTCATTTTCGCCGCTTGGTCGTCCGCCGTAACGTCGTTGCCGTGGTCGGTGCTCGAGAAGCCGCATTGCGGCGAGAGGCACAGGTTGTCCAGCGGCACGTAGTGCGCGGCATCATCGATGCGCGCCTTGAGCTCGGCCGCGGGCTCGAGCTTCGCCAGCTTGCTCGAGACGATGCCCAGCACGATGACCTTGCCCTCCGGCACGAAGCGCAAGGGGCTGAACCCGCCGGAGCGCGCGTCGTCGTACTCGAGGAAGTAGCCGTCGACCTTGAGCTCCTGGAAGAGCGCCTTGGCGACCGGCTCGTACCCGCCTTCGGCCGCCCAGGCGCTCTGGAAATTGCCTCGGCACAGGTGGATGCACACATGCATGCTTGAGGGGCGCTCGGCGATGCAGGCGTTGATGAGGCGCGCATAGCGGCGCGGCAGCTCGTCCGGGTCGTCGCCGCGCTGGCGCGCGCCTTCGCGCATCTTCGGGTCGCAGAGGTACGCGAGGTTCGTGTCGTCGAGCTGCAGGTAGGTGCAGCCCGCATCGGCGAGGGACTTGATCTCGTCGCGATAGCACTGGGCCACGTCGGCGAAGAAGTCCTCCATGTCCGGGTAGGCCTCGCGCGAGATCGCGCCGCGGCCGCCGCGGAAATGCAGCATGGTGGGCGAGGGGATCGTGACCTTCGGCGTGCGCGTGGTGACCGACTTGAGGAAGTTGAAATCGGCGAGCTGGATCGGCTTCACGTGCCTGAGCTTGCCGGTCACGTGCAGCACCGGCGGCGCGAAATTGACTTCGCTGCCCGCGCCGCGGAACTTGATGGCCATGCCCTCGCGCACCTCCACGCCGGCGAGCTGCTCGAGGAAGTCGATATGGAAGAAGGTGCGGCGGAATTCGCCATCGGTGATGCCGTGCAGGCCCCAGTCCTCCTGCAGCCTGACCACTTCGCGGATCGCCTTGTCCTCCACGGCGCGGAGGGCGGGCGCGTCGATCTCGCCTTTCTTGCGCCGGGCGCGGGCCTCGTGCAGTTCCTTCGGACGCAGGAAGCTCCCGACGTGATCGGCCCTGAAGGGCGGCCGTGCGCGATGGGTCATTGTGTATAGTCTCCGCTCTTCGTTGAAGGTCACTGAACCGATATCGTCATTCTATGCGAGCCATTCCCGTTTTGCTGGCGCTCCTGCTTTTTCCCGCGCCGGTGCTTGCCCAGTACCCCGCGAAGCCGATCCGCCTCGTGTTGGGGTTCGCGCCGGGCGGAGCCGCCGATGCCGTGTCGCGCACCATAGGCGATCCGCTCGGCCGCCTGCTGGGCCAATCGATCGTCATCGACAACCGCCCGGGCAACGGCTCGAGCCTCGCGGCCGAGCTGGTGGCCAAGGCGCCGCCCGACGGCTACACGATGCTGATCGCGAGCCCTTCTTCCCAGTCGGTGAACCCGGCGATCAACAAGGACCTCGGCTACGTGCCCGAGCGAGACTTCGCGCCGGTGACCAAAGTGACCAGCTCGCCGCTCGTGGTCGCGGTGCATCCCTCGGTGCCGGCAAAGAGCGTCAGGGAGCTGATCGCCTACGCGAAAAAGATGCCGGGCAAGCTCAATTACGGGTCCTCCGGCAACGGCTCGGCGCCGCACCTGGGCGCGGTGCTGTTCTCGCGCATCGCCGGGGTCGAGATGGTCCATGTGCCTTACAAGGGCGGCGGCCCTGCGGTGCAGGCGCTGCTCGCAGGCGACATCCAGGTTTCGTTCGCGACGCCGCCGTCGGTGCTGCCGCTGGTGCAGGCCGGGAGGTTGCGAGGCCTCGCGGTCACGACGCGCGCGGCCTCGCCTTCGATGCCGGGTTTGCCGGGCATGGAGGCCGCCGGGCTGCCGGGCTACGACCTCACGTTCTGGTACGGCTTCTTCGTGCCGGCCGCGACGCCGCCGGAGATCATCAGGAAGCTTTTCACCGCGACGACCGAAGTGCTCAAGCGCGCGGACGTGAAAGCGATCCTTGCGAAAGAGGGAACCGACCTCGACGGCTCCAAGTCGCCGGAGGCGTTCGCCG
>JANMDK010000398.1:0-22918 GCA_031376265.1 Pseudomonadota bacterium | reverse complement strand
CCCTATGTGGCGCGCGCCAAGGCGGACGGCTGGCGCTCGCGCGCGGCGTTCAAGCTGCTCGAGGTCGACGAGCGCTACAAGGTGTTGAAGGCGGGCCAGCGCGTCGTCGATCTCGGGGCCGCGCCGGGCGGCTGGACGCAGGTCGCCGTGCAGCGCGTGAAGGCGATCGAGGGGCGCGGCCAGGTCGTGGCAATCGATATTCTCGACATGGAGGCGCTGCGTCCGCAGGGGCGCCTGTCGATCATCGTTTGAACCAGAGGCATACCCAATGAAAGGCATCAGCGGCCGCGTGGCCATCGTAACGGGCGGCGCCAATGGCATCGGCGCGGGCCTGGTGCGCGCTTTCGTCGCAGCCGGCGCGAAAGTCGTCTCGGCCGATATTTCGGAAGAGCTGGGCGCATCGCTTGCAAAGGAGGTCGGCGCAAACTGCGCCTTCAAGCGCACCGACCTGCGCAGCGACGCGGACATCGAAGCGCTCGTGGCGTTCGCGGTGGAGAAATTCGGCGGCATCGATTTCCTCGTCAACTCCGCCTGCACTTATGCGGACAAGGGCGGCGAGGCGGATCGCGCGGCGTGGATCGCTGGATTCGACGTCAACCTCTTCGGCGGCATCGTGCTGATGCAGAAGGCACGGCCGTATCTCGCCAAATCGTCGTGGCCGGCGATCGTGAATTTCAGCAGCGAGGCGGCGCATGTGGGCCTGCCCTCGCGCTGGGTCTACCCGGCCACCAAGGCGGCCATCGAGCAGGTCACGCGCAGCCAGGCGATGGATCTCGCGGTTGACCGCATCCGAGTCAATGCGGTGATGCCCGGCTGGACGGCCAAGCCCTGGCAGGCGACCGCGCCGAAGGAAACGCAGGAGCAGTACGCGTACTGGGGCAACCGGCTGCACATGCTCGGCCGCGTGGGGAAGATGGAAGAGGTCTGCGATGCGGTGTTGTTCCTGTGCTCGGAGCACGCCGGTTTCGTGACCGGCACCTGCCTGCGCGTCGACGGCGGCCACAGCGCCATGGGGCCGCAGGGCCGCGACGTAGTCCTGCCGACCACCCTGAGGAAAGGGACGGCGGCGGCGCAACCCAAGGAGAATTGAAATGCGTTCGATGTCGAATTCGATTCGGGTGCTGTTCGCCTCGTTGGCCCTGGCGGTTACGGGGCATGCGCTGGCGCAGGCGTTTCCTTCGAAGCCGGTGACGATGATCGTGCCGTTCCCGCCGGGCGGCTCGGTGGATGCGGTCGCGCGGCAGGTTGCACAGGGCATGACTCAGTACCTCGGCCAGAGCGTGGTGGTGGAGAACAAGGTCGGCGCCGGCGGCACCATCGGCTCGGGGTACGTCGCGAAGGCCGCGCCCGACGGGTACACGATCCTGCTCGGGACGACGAGCGCGCTGGCGGTTTCCCCGGCGACCTACAAGTCGGTCCCTTACGACCCCCTCAAATCGTTCGTGCCGGTCATCGAGGTGACTCGCGGGCCGTTCATCCTGACGGTGAAGAACTCGCTTCCGGTCAACGACGTCAGGGAACTGGTCGAGCTGGCCCGGAAGAATCCCGGCAAGCTGAATTCCGGTTCCGCCGGCAACGGAAGCGTCCATCATCTCGCGCTGGAGATGTTCAAGCAGGCGGCGCATATCGACATCGTCCATGTGCCTTACAAAGGCGGCGCGCCAGCCTGGACGGCCGTGATCGCGGGCGACATCGACATGCTCTTCGACAGCATGCCGGGCCCCTACATGTTCCGCGGCCAGGCCAAGCCGCTGGCGGTTGCCGGCCCGGCCCGCTTGCCCGGGCTGCCGAACGTGCCGACCTTTGCCGAGATGGGGTTCCCCGGCGTTGAGACGGTGTTCTTCTGGGCGATCGTCGCGCCCGCCGGCACGCCGCCGGACGTCGTCGCCAGGCTCAACAGCGCGCTCGGCCAGACGCTGCGCGATCCCGCGGTGCGTGCGGAATTCGGCAAGCAGAGCATGGAGACCTCGCCCGGCACGTCGGAGGAAATCGCGCGCTTCATGGCGGTCGAAATTCCCCGCTGGCGCCAGGTAGTCCAGAAGGCCGGCCTCAAGCAGGAATAGCGGGAATCCCGGCGGGGAAATTCGGGGACTCCCGCACGGGGATGGTGTAGGCTGCCCCAAAAAAATTCCCGCCGGAGACCCATGAAAACCAGCAGCCTCAGCCTCGAGCATCGGCTCGCGTATCGCTTCTCGATCCTGTCGGCGCAGACCACGCGCTGCCTTGGCGATCTCTACCGGCAGCTCGGGCTGACCGTCGGCGGCTGGCGAACGCTTTCATTGATCGGACGCTACGAGCCGATCCATCCCAGCAGCATCGCCGAGCGCACCAGCGTCGACGCCGACAAGGTGACGCGCGCGGTCGACCGGCTCGTATCCAGGGGCCTGGTCGCGCGCAAAGTCGACGCAGAGGACCGCCGCCGCATCGTCCTGCGCCTGACGGCCCGCGGCCGCCGGGTGCATGCAGAGATCGAGCAGGTACGCCGCGCGATCGAGGAGCGATTCCTGAGCGTGCTTGCCCCGGAGGAGCTGGCGCGCTTCAACGCGACGCTGGACAAGCTCGAAGCGCAGGCGGCGAAGATCTTTACCGGCAAGGGGGCGTGGCGCGGCCTGGTTGACGACACGGGCAGCGCGCAGAAGCCTGGCAAGCGCCGCAAGGCCGCGGCACGCAAATGAAAACCGTCCTGATCACCGGCGCCTCGGGCGACGTCGGCACGCACCTTCGCCGCGAACTCGCTGGCAAATACAAGCTGCGGCTCTCGGATCTTCGCGCTCTCAAGGGCAAGGCCAAGGGGGAGACCTTCGCGAAGGCGGACATCTCGAAGATGGCCGACGCGATGCGCATTACCAAGGGCGTGGATGCGATCGTGCACCTGGGCGGCTACTCGGTCGAAGGGCCGTGGGACGCGATCCTGCAGGCCAACATCATCGGCTGCTACAACGTCTTCGAGGCGGCGAGAAAGAACGGCGTGAAGCGCATCCTGTTTGCGACGAGCAACCATGCCGTCGGCTTCTATCCACGGACCAAGAAGATCGACCACACCGTCTACATCAAGCCCGATGGCCGCTACGGCGTATCCAAGGTGTTCGGCGAGGCGCTCGGCAGCCTCTACGCCGACAAATACGGCATGGAAGTTTTCCTCATGCGCATCGGAAACGTGAACGAAAAGCCGATCGACAAGCGGCGCCTCTCGATCGTCTTCACCCCGCGCGACCTCGCGCAACTCGTGTCAATCGGCATCGACCACCCGGACATCAGGTTCGAGATCGTCTACGGCGTCTCGGGCAACAAGCGCTCGTGGTACGACAACTCGAACGCTTATCGGCTCGGCTACAGGCCGCAGGACGACAGCGAGAGCTATGCGAAGGGAATCCTGGCGCGCAAAGAAAAAGAGCACCCCGTCGGGGCACTCTACCAGGGCGGCGCTTTCACGCACGTCGAATCGGTGCCGAATCCCGCCCCGCTGCCCCGCAAAAAATAATCAGGGACAGACCACGTTTAAATCAAACGTGGTCTGTCCCTGATTATTTTGCGAAGTCGGCGATCAGCGCGTTGACCTTCTCCGGCGCTTCGACATGTGGGAAGTGGCCGACGCCGGAGATGATCTCGATGCGCGCGCCCGGGGCGCGGGACTTGACGAGATCCAGCCACGGCGAGCTCTGCGTCTGCGAGAGCGAGACGCGGATGCGCTCCGCATTCATCGTGGTGCTCTGGATGATCATGAGCGGCACGCGCACCGCCGCAAGCGCCGCCTCCATGCGCCGCGCGTCCCACCCGACCATGCGCGGGAAAAGGGTGCCGCCTATCTCCGAGCGTAATTGGAGGGCGCGGTCCATGATCTGGGTTTTAAGCTTTGGGTCGCTCGAGACGACGAACATCTCGTCGAAGAGGCGCCGCGCAAACACGCCATATCCGGTTGCGCGCAGCTGCTCGTTCATGACCCGCTCGGCCACCGTGGGGTCGCCGAAGCCGAGCCGGCTGCCGTCGATGAGCACGATGCCGGCGACGTTCTCCGGCGCGTACAGGTAGGCCTGCAGGACCGCTCGGCAGCCCATGCTGTGGCCGACCAGGATCGAGGGCGGGAACTTGAGCTCGGTGAGCAGCGCGGCGACATCGGCGCCATAGGTCTCGATCGAGCAGTCGTGCGAATCGCCGGGGGTCTCGCCGTGGCCGCGCAGGTCACAGGCCACGACCGAGTGCGTCGGCTTGAAATGGTCCATCTGGGACTGCCAGTCCTCGTGCGTGCAGGCGAACCCGTGCACGAAGGCGATCGGTGGATTTCCCTGGCCTGCCTTTACGTAGTGCATTCGACTGCTGTCCAGTTTGGCGTCGAGGATCATCTTACCCCCTACAATCCCCGCATGGCCCTCAAAGCGACCATTTTCCGCGCCGAGGTGCAGGTCGCCGACATGGAGCGCAATTACTACGGGACCCATGCGCTGACCCTGGCCCGCCACCCGTCGGAGAACGACGAGCGCATGATGGTGCGGCTGCTGGCTTTCGCCCTGAATGCGCACGAAAGGCTGGAATTCGGCTCGAGCATCGGCAATGGCGACGAGCCGGACCTTTGGCTCAAGGACCTCACGGGCTCGATCGACCTGTGGATCGACGTCGGCCTGCCCGACGAGAAGCGCATCCGACGCGCCTGCGGCCGCGCCGGGCGGGTGCTCGTCTACAGCTACGGACGTGGCGCCGATTTGTGGTGGAAGCAGTCGGAGGAATCGCTCGCGCGCTCCGGCAACCTCGAGGTGGTCGACCTGCCGCAGGAGGCGACCCGGGGGCTCGCGCGGCTGGCCAAGCGCAGCATGCAGCTCAATTGCACGATCCAGGACGCTCAGGTGTGGCTTGCCGACGCGCACGAGTCGGTGGAAATCCAGGCCTACAGTCGGACCGGAATTCTCCGATAACCGACTCCGGAGGAAGCACATGAGCAACGGCAGGAACGAAAACAACCAGGAACTCGCTGAGGAGAACATGCTGCGCTTTCGCGCGGCCATGGACGTCTCGGCCGACCTCGTGCTGCTGATCGACCCGGTGGAACTGCGCTACGTCGATGCGAACGAGGCGGCGGTGAATGCCCTGGGCTACAGCCGCGAGGAACTGCTCGCGATTGGGCCGCTGGACATTTTCTCGGCGACAAGCGAAGCGTTGCGCGGCGCCTACCAGCGCCTCATCGAAGGCGACCTCAGCCCGACTGCCACCACCGGCACCTATCGCTGCAAGGACGGCTCGACGCTGCCGGTCGAGTCGCTCAGGCGCGCGGTGCCTTCCTCGCACGGCCACGTGATCGTCTCGGTCGCGCGCGACATCAGCCAGCGGCTGCTCGACGAGCAGGCGCTGCGGGCGAGCGAGACGCGCTACCGGTCGATGGTCGCGGCTCTCGCTGAGGGCGTCCTCATGCGTGACATCGAGGGCAGGATCATCGACTGCAACGCGGCCGCCGAGCGCATCCTCGGACAGTCGCTGGAGGAGTTGCGCGGCCGCAACTACGCGGGGCCCGGCTGGGTGGTGCGCCGGGAAGACGGAAGCCTGCTCCAGGATGAGGAGCGTCCTTCGTGGCTGGCGATGCACACCGGCCAGCCGCAATCGAACGTCGTGCTGAGCCATACCAAGCCAGACGGGAGCGTACTCTGGCTTTCGCTCAATGCGCAGCCGCAGTTCGACGCCACGGGCACGCACATCATCGGCGCCGTCACGACCCTGTCTGACGTGACTGAGCGCAAGCGCGCCGAGGCCGACGCCCTGCGGGTCAACGAGGACCTCGAGGCGCGCGTAAAGGCGCGCACCGCCGAACTCGAGGTGGCGAACCGCGACCTCCAGTCGTTCAGCTACTCGGTGTCCCACGACCTGCGCGCGCCGATCCGGGCCATCGGCAGCCATGCCAAGCTCCTCATGCTGAGCGAGCCCGCGCCGGTTTCCAGCGACCGCGAGCGCCGCTACAAAGCCATCGAGCGCAATGCCGCGCTCATGAGCAACCTCGTCGATGCGCTCCTCAGCCTGGCGAGGGTCAACCGCACGGCCCTGCGGCGCGAGCCCCTGGACATGGCGGCAATCGCGCGCTCGGTGGTGGCGGACCTGCAGCCGGAGTACTCCGGCACCGGTGTCACGGTCGAGCACCTGCCCCCGGGCAGCGGCGATCCCACGCTGGTGCGCCAGGTGTTCGCCAACCTGGTCAGCAACGCGCTCAAGTTCTCGGCTCGCGCCGAGTCGCCCCAGGTGCGCGTGGGCTGGGACGCAAACCGGCACTGCTGGTTCGTGCGCGACAACGGCGCCGGCTTCGACATGCAGTTCGCCAAGAAGCTCTTCGGCGCTTTCGAGCGCGCGCACGGCGCGGACGAATTCGAGGGCACCGGCATAGGCCTGGCCATCGTGCATCGCATCCTGGAACGCCACGGCGGCCGCATCTGGGCCGAGGGCGAGGAAGGGCGGGGAGCGACCTTCTACTTCGTGCTCGGGCGCGCCTGACGCGGCGCGGGCGCCTTGCGCGGCGGGCCTACTTCTTTTTTGCGCCCGCCTTGTCGTCGGGCTTCCTGTCGAGCAGATCGGCGCGTTTTTTAAGCGTATCGGCGAGCTTCTTCGCCGACACCACCAGCACGAAGTCCTTGAAGGTCTTCTCGCGCGCGACGCGCTCCTCGAGCTTGTGCTTCTCGTCGGCCGCGGCCTTCTCGCGCTTGGCCTTGTCCTCGGCTTTTTCGTCCGCCTTCTCGTTCTTCGGCGGCGTGGATTCGCGCACCGGGGTGCCCTCGACCTCGACCTTGACGAACACCTTGTCCTTTTCGACGTTGCCGATGCGCAGCGTGTAGGTCAGGCCGTCGAAAGTCGTGGCGGTGACGACCGTGGGCTTGTCGAGGCCCGTGTTCGCGTCGGGCGCGGCGAGGTCCTCGATCTCGATCTTCGACAGGCTGTAGGACGCCGCATTGGCGCGCGACACGTCGAGCTTCTGCGTCGGCGTGGCCTTGTCCAGTTTCCAGTCGATGCCGTCGGTGACGCGCTCGATGCGGTAGCCCTCGCTGCCTTCGGCCGGCTTCACCTCGAGCACCTTCACTTTCTCGATCGCGAAGCCTTCTTTCGAGATCCACTCCCCGGGCGCCGCTGTCGCGACGCGAAGCGGATCCGAGACGATGTACACCTGCTTGGGGTCGGAGGGCAGCATGACGAAGCGCCCGTCGCCAGGCGCGCGCGGGTTTTCGGCGTCGGTATCTTTCTTGAAGTATTTCTTGCCGACGAGCAGCTCGCCAAGCACCTTGCCATCCGCGGCCTTGTAGGTGACCAGCGTTGCGGCGCCTTCCTTGCCGGGCTCCGCGAGGTTGAGGCGCGCACGGTCTTTTTCGCCGACCGGCTCGACCTGCCCGGCCTTGAGCTCGATGCCCTTGACGACGATGTCCGTGACCTTGTCGAGGTCGGCCGGAAAGCTGTTCTTCTCCGCGAGCGTCCAGCGGTTGTCTTTCTTGATGACCGTCAGCGTCTGCTTGGGCTCGCGGATCGTGATGCTGGCGACTTCGCTGGCCTTGAGGCCCTTGAGCAAAGGCTGGCCGAGCTGCGAGGTCACCGCGGGCTTCTGCGTCTCGCCCTGCCGGAAAACCATGAGCGCAGCGCCGCCGATGACGACCAGCAGGATGCCGAGGATCGCGAGGAATTGCTTGTTCATGCCGGGACTCCGTTGGCAGCGGCGGCCGTCGCCGACGCCCGGCGCCGCCGCAGCAGCGCAAAGCCCAGCCCAAAGACCGCCACGAGCAACGGCATCAGCGCGATGTTCACCACCTTGGTCCAGAACTGCAGCGCCTCGGCGTCCTGGCGCAAGGTCTTGCGCAGGTCCTTGAGCACTTGCCGCGTCTCGATCACGCGCTTCTTGAAGCGGTCGAGCTCGGCCTGCTGCTCCGGCGACATGATCTGCGCCGACTTGGCGCCGCCGGTTTGCTTCTGAAGCTTCTGCATTTTCTCGGTGGTCTGCTGCAGCTCCTCTTCGAGCTCCTTGATCTTGCCGAAGTACTGCTTCTGCGCGTTGGCTTCCATTTCGCGCACCACGGTGAGCGGCCGGAAGCTCGAGGCGCGCGTGCGCAGGCTCATGAGGTCGTCGCCCGAGGCGAGCTGCTCGATCATGCCCTGCACGAAAGCCAGGTTGCCGTTGGAAGGCACCACCACGCGCTGGCCGAGGATGTTCTGCACCTCGACCGCCGCGCCGTCGGCGAGCATGTCGGCATCCGCCACCAGCACCACCGAGTTGTCGGCCGAGCCTTCCTTGAGTTGCGGCACCGGATCGGCAGCGGGTTTTTTATCCTTGTCCTGGTTGAACGGCACTGGCTTGCCCTCGGGGAACGCGGTCTTGAACTTGCCGCTGAGGCGCATCGCCAGCGGCTTGGCCTTGTTGTCAGGCGCAAAGCCTTTCATTGCCGCGTCGCCAGAAACCGAGGCCACGATGTTGTCGATCAGCATCGAATTCGGCGAGGTGCGCGCGAGCTCGGTGACCTTGAGGCCCTCGGCGGGCTTTGAGACGTCGAACACGCCGGAGAAAGCGAGCAGCATGGTGTCGATCTGGCTGGTGGCCACGTCGTCCTTGTTGAACGCGGTCTTGTTGAGCGTCATCACCGTGGGCGTGTAGCGCTGGCCGGCGCCGGACGCGTAGGTTACGTCTGCGATCACCTTGCCTTGGTC
Organism: Pseudomonadota bacterium; assembly: GCA_031376265.1. Classification (GTDB taxonomy): domain Bacteria; phylum Pseudomonadota; class Gammaproteobacteria; order Burkholderiales; family SG8-39; genus SZAS-79. The sequence continues at coordinate 14,266 of JANMDK010000398.1, read as the reverse complement.
CATGTTCACGCCCCAGGCCTTGAACAGGCGCGGCAGCGAAGAAGAGCCCGGCTGGCCCGGCATGTTCGGCATCATGGGGTTCGGCTGCTGGTCGAAGAACATGTACGGATCGACGAATGCGATCAGCTTGCCGCCGCGCAGGACGAACTGGTCTAGCGCGTACTCGGCCGACTCCATGATGTCGCGCGGCTGGATCACCAGCAGCACATTGATGTCCTTGTCGATTGCCTCGGCCGACATCGGCACGACTTTCACGTTGAAGTCGCGCTTGAGCTCGCTCGCCAGCACCCAGGCCTCGCTGCCCTGGCGCGTCATCGGGTTCATCGCCTCGCCGAGCACCGGCACCGCGCTCATCACGCCGATGGTCGGGCGCTCTGCGTTGGCCACGCGGGAGATTGCGCGGATCAGGTCGTACTCGAGCAAGCGCTCGCGCTGCTGCGAGATGTTCGAGATTGCCTGCTTCCTGTCCAGGCGGCTCACCGAGAGGCCGAGGTAGAACTGCTCACCGGAGAAGAGCGTCTGCGGCTCGACGCCGTCGAGCTGCGCGGCGTCTTCCTCGTCCGAGTCGGGCTTGGGGTTGTACTTTTCGATGATCAGGTTCGGGCCGGCGACAGCCTTGAACTCGCGGATCAGGTCTTCGACGCGCTGCGCGAAGCTGCGCAGTTGAACGGGGATCGCGTTGCTGTCGTTTGGCGAGACATACAGGCGCACCTTGACCGGCCCGTCGAGCTTCTGCAGGACTTTCTTGGTGCCCTCCGAGAGCGTGTAGAGCTTGCCGTCGGTGAAGTCGGCGCGCGCCGGGACGCCCGAGGCGAGGTAGTTGACCGCCACCAGGAGGATGAACAGGACCGCGAGGCCCACGGCCGAGAACAGGACGGTTTCGTATTTTTTCATGAGGTCAGCCCGCCCGGTGGTTGCGGATGATCACGGAAGTCGCAAAGAGCGCGAACCCGATCACCGAGAGGAAGAAGAAAAGGTCGCGGATGTCGATCACGCCTTTCTGGAAGCCGTCGAAGTGCGTGATCACCGAGAAGGCGGCCACGATCTCGACCAGCGCCGGGTTGGCCCAGCGCGTCATCATGTCCGTGACCGGGTTGAACCCCGCGAGGATCAGGAAGAGGCACAGCACTACAGACAAAATGAAAGCCACGACCTGGTTGCGCGTCAGCGCCGAGGTCATGCAGGTGATCGCGAGGTACGCGCCCGAAAGGAACAGGCTGCCGAGGTAGCCGGCGAAGATCATGCCGTTGTCCGGCGCGCCGAGCACGTTGGCCGTGATGACGATCGGGAAAGTCAGCGCCAGCGCGATCGCGAGGAAGGCCCAAGACGCGAGGAACTTGGCGACAATGGCTTCCCAGGCATTGACCGGCATCGTGAGCAGCAGCTCCATCGTTCCAGAGCGGCGCTCCTCCGACCACACGCGCATGCCGACGGCCGGCACCAGCACGAGGTAGATCCACGGGTGCCAGGCAAAAAAGGCCGAGAGGCTCGCCTCGCCGCGCTCGAAGAAGTTGCCCACCGTGAAAGTGAAGAACCCGGCGAGCAGCAGGAAGATCACGAGGAACACATAAGCGACCGGCGAGGTGAAATAGGAAGACAGCTCGCGCTTGGCGATCGCCTTGATGTTTGCGACGGAGGAATTCGGTCGAATAGATGCGTTCATTTCTTCACCGTGTCGGGAAGCGTGATGCGGCGGAAGACCTCGTCGAGCTGGCCTTCCTCGGTGTGCAGGGCGTCGACTCGCCAGCCTTCGCGGGCGGCCAGGTCCATGACCGAGCGGGCCAGCGCCACCGGGGCATTCTTGTCCTTGGGATAGACGCGGAGCGAACCGTTGACGGCCTCGACGCGAGCAGCTTCGGGCAGGGCGGAGAGCTTGGCTGCGTCGGCATTTTGCGCGGCGATCGTTACGGCGCCGGCCAGTTCGGACATGTTGCGCAGTTCTTCCGGCGTGCCGTTGGCCACGATGCGGCCGCGGTCGATGATGATTGCGCGCGTGCAGGCCGCGTCAACCTCTTCCAATATGTGGGTCGAAAAGATTACCGCCTTGGTCTTGCCCATCTCGCGGATGAGGTTGCGCACCTCGTGCTTCTGGTTCGGGTCGAGGCCGTCGGTGGGCTCGTCCATGATGAGGACTTCCGGGTCGTGGATCAGCGACTGCGCGAGGCACGTCCGGTGACGGTAGCCCTTGGAAAGCGTGTCGATCTGCTGGTGCAGCACCGACTCGAGGAAGCAGAGGTCGACCACGCGATGGACCGCCTTCTTCTTAGCCTCCCCGTACAGGCCGCGCAGCTCCGCCGTGAAGCCGAGGAAGCCTTCGACCGACATGTCGGGGTACGAGGCCGCGTTCTCCGGCAGGTAGCCGACCAGCCGCTTGGCCGCAAGCGCGTCCTCGACGACGTCGTGGCCGCCGATCGAGATCCGGCCCGCCGTCGGCGGCAGGAACCCGGTGATCATGCGCATGGTGGTGGACTTGCCGGCGCCGTTGGGGCCGAGGAAGCCGAGCACCTCGCCCCGCTCTACCGCAAAGGAAAGGTCGTCCACAGCCTTTTTCGGCCCGAACGCCTTCGTCAGGTTCTGTATCAGGATCATCGGGGTGTGCCCTGTGATTTTCGTGGCCGCGTCTGCCGGCGCGCTCTAGCTAGGGCCGGCCTGGCGGGCTTTCAAGGGGGCGGATTATCACCCAGAAACGCCCGGTCCGCGTGACCGGCGCGGGGGTCTGCGGGTAAAATTCGCCCCTTCCTGCGCTACACCGTCCGGTCATTCCTCCCGAGGGTCATTACTTCTATGGATACATCGCTGCTTTCCAAAACCGCTGCCGGCATGGTGGCCGCAGGCAAGGGCGTCCTTGCCGCCGACGAGTCGGCCGGCACCTGCGAGAAGCGGTTCGATTCGGTCAGGGTCGAGTGCACCGAGGAGAACCGCCGCGCCTACCGGGGCCTGCTGTTCTCCACGCCGGAGGCCAACAAGTACATCTCCGGCGTGATCCTCCACGACGAGACCCTGCGCCAGAGCGATGCCTCGGGCACCCCTTTCCCGGCGATGCTGCAAAAACTGGGCGTGATCCCGGGCATCAAGGTCGACAAGGGCACGGTCAACATCCCGCTCACCAAGGGCGGCGAGAAAGTGACCGAGGGCCTCGACGGCCTCGACAAGCGCCTGGCCGAGTACTTCAAGCTCGGCGCCCGTTTCGCAAAATGGCGCGCCGTCATTACGATCGGTGATGGCATGCCCTCGCACACCTGCATCTACGCCAATGCCCACGCGCTCGCCCGCTACGCCGCGGCCTGCCAGGCGGCTTCCATCGTGCCGATGATCGAGCCGGAGGTGCTGCTCGACGGCAGCCACTCGATCGAGCGCTGCGAAGAGGTGACCGAGGCCACCCTGCGCGCGACCTTCGCCGCGCTGTCCGCGTACAACGTGTCTGCGGAACACACCATACTGAAGGCCAGCATGGTCGTCTCCGGCAACGCCAACAAGCGCCAGGCGCCCGTGGAAGAGGTCGCGGAGCGCACGCTACGGGTGCTGAAGCGCACCGTGCCCGCGGCCCTGCCGGGCGTGGTGTTCCTTTCGGGCGGCCAGTCGGACCTTTTGGCTACGGCCCACCTCGATGCGATGAACCGCATAGGCGCCCCCTGGCCGCTGACCTTCTCGTACTCGCGCGCCCTGCAGAACGAGGCGCTCAAGACCTGGAGCGGCAAAGCGGCCAATGTGGGCGCCGCCCAGAAGGCCTTCGCGCACCGCGCGCGCATGAACGGCCTGGCCGCCACCGGCAAGTGGAACAAGGACCTGGAGAAGCCGGCCTGATGGGCCAGCCCCTGTACGCATCGAGCCTGAAAAGCCTGCCGAAGATTGCCAGCGGCAAGGTGCGCGACATCTATGCCGTCGGCGCGGACAAGATGCTTCTCGTGACCTCCGACCGGCTTTCGGCGTTCGACGTCGTGCTGGGCGACCCGATTCCCGACAAGGGGCGGGTGCTCACGGCCATGGCGAATTTCTGGTTTGGCAAACTCTCCCATGTGGTGCCGAACCATCTGACCGGCATCGACCCGGAGTCCGTGGTGACCGGAGCGGACGAAAAATCGCAGGTGCGCGGCCGTTCCATCGTGGTGAAGAAGCTGAAGCCCCTGCCGGTCGAGGCGGTGGTGCGCGGCTACCTCATCGGCTCCGGCTGGAAGGACTACCAGCAGACGGGCGCGGTCTGCGGCATCCAGCTGCCCAAGGGCCTGCAGCAGGCGGCCAAGTTGCCTGAGCCGATCTTCACGCCGGCGACCAAGGCCGAGATGGGCGAGCACGACGAGAACATCTCGTTCGAGCAGGTGTCGAAAACGATCGGTGCGGAGCTCGCCGGCAAAGTGCGCGAGGTCAGCCTCAGGCTTTACAAGGAAGCCGCCGACTATGCGGCGACCAAGGGCATCATCATCGCCGACACCAAGTTCGAGTTCGGCCTGGACGAGAAGGGCGACCTCGTGCTGATCGACGAAATACTCACCGCCGATTCCTCGCGCTTCTGGCCTGCAAGCGATTACAAGGTCGGCATCAGCCCGCCTTCCTTCGACAAGCAGTTCGTGCGCGACTACCTCGAGACGCTAACCTGGGACAAGAAGCCGCCGGCGCCGAAGCTGCCGGCAGAGGTGCTGGCGAAGACCTCGGAGAAGTACCGCGAGGCGCTGCAGCGCCTCACCGGCACGACCCTGCAAAAGGATTCCTGATGGCAGCTCGCGCACGCAAAGCCAATCCCGTGATCGGCGTGGTCATGGGCTCCGACAGCGACTGGGAGACCATGAGGAACGCCTGCGAGATGCTCGCGAAGTTCGGCATTCCCTATGAGGCCAAGGTGGTGTCGGCGCATCGCACGCCGGATGCAATGTTCAGTTACGCCTCGTCAGCGCGAAAGCGCGGCCTGCGGGCCATCATCGCCGGCGCAGGCGGCGCTGCCCATTTGCCGGGCATGATCGCGGCCAAGACGACGCTGCCGGTGCTCGGCGTGCCTGTCGCGAGCCGCCACTTGTCGGGCCAGGATTCCCTGCTGTCCATCGTGCAGATGCCCAAGGGCATCCCGGTCGCTACTTTTGCGATCGGCGCGGCCGGCGCAGCCAACGCCGGGCTGTACGCGGTGGCCATCCTCGCGTCCTCGGACGCGAAACTTTCCGCCCGGCTCGACGCCTTTCGCAAGGCCGAGGCCAAGCGCGTCGCCGGAATGCGGTTACCGAACCAGCCCTGAATGACCCGGCTCGCGCCGATACTGCCGCCGGCCATGCTCGGCATGCTGGGCGGCGGGCAGCTCGGGCGCTACTTCGTCATCGCGGCGCGCAAGCTCGGCTACCGCGTCACGGTGCTGGATCCCGATCCCGAAAGCCCCGCGGCGTGCATGGCCGACCGGCACCTGATCGCCGAGTTCGAGGATCCCAAGGCGCTGGCCGAGATCGCTGCCACCTGCGCGGCGGTCAGTACCGAATTCGAGAACGTCCCTGCGTCCAGCCTCGCGCACCTGGCGTTGAGCCTGCGGGTGGCGCCTTCGGCCGACTGCGTGGCGATCGCCCAGGACCGCATTCGAGAGAAAGGGTTTTTCCGGGACAACGGGCTGCCGGTGGGCCCGTTCCGCGCGATCGCATCGAAGAGCGATTTCGAAGGGGCGGGCGAGTTTCCCGGCATCCTCAAGCGGGCCCGTCTGGGCTACGACGGCAAGGGACAGGTTCGCGTCGCCGACCGCGCGGAGGCGATCGCTGCGTGGGAAGGCCTGGGAAGCGTGCCTTGCGTGCTCGAGGCGCTGGTGTCGCTGGATCTCGAGGTCTCCGTCGTGCTGGCACGCGCCGCTGACGGCGAGGTGCGCGCTTTCCCGGTGGCCGAGAACCTTCACACCAACGGCATCCTCGATGTGTCTATCGCGCCGGCACGCGTGCCGGACGCGCTCGCGGCCCAGGCAGTGCAGATCGCGTCCACGCTCGCCGAGCGGCTGGGGTACGTCGGCACGCTCGGCGTCGAGTTCTTCGTTTCCGGCGGGCGGTTGCTCCTCAACGAGATGGCGCCGCGCCCGCACAACAGCGGGCACTACACGATCGATGCGTGTCCCGGAGACCAGTTCGAGCAGCAGTTGCGCGCCCTGTGCGGCCTGCCGCTCACCGACGCGCGCGCGTTGACGCCGGCGGTGATGGTGAACCTGCTGGGCGACATCTGGGAAAAGGGCGGCCAGGCGCCGGACTGGACCCAAGTGCTCGGCACCCCAGGCGCGCGCCTTCACCTGTACGGCAAGATCGAGCCGCGCGTCGGCCGGAAGATGGGACATTTCACGGTGCTCGACGCTTCTCGAGATGCGGCGGTCGACCGGGCGCTTGCCTTGCGCGCTGCGCTCGGCGTCGCCGATGGCTAAAGCCGCCAGCAGCGACACCGAAAAGGCCGCGCGCCTGCTGCGGGCAGGCAGCCTGGTCGCATTTCCCACCGAGACGGTTTACGGGCTCGGCGCCGACGCGTCCTCCGGCGAGGCGATGGCTCGCCTGTACGCGGTTAAAGGTCGCCCCGGGGATCACCCGGTGATCGTGCATTTCGCGGACGCCGAGACGGCCTTCACCTGGGCGAGCGAAGTGCCCGAGGCCGCGCGCAAGCTCGCCGACAAATTCTGGCCCGGGCCGCTCACGATGATCCTCAGGCGCGCGGCGCATGTAGGCGACTTCGTCACTGGCAGGCAGGACACCGTCGGATTGCGCGTGCCGGTGCATCCCCTTGCGCACGAGCTGCTCAAGGCCTTTGGCGGCGGGCTGGCGGCGCCTTCGGCAAACCGCTTTGGCCGCGTCTCGCCGACCACCGCGCAGCACGTGCGCGAAGATCTCGATGACGACGTCGACCTGATCCTCGATGGCGGCCCCTGCGGCGTGGGCATCGAGTCGACGATCGTGGACCTGTCGCGCGGCATGCCGGTGCTGCTGCGGCCGGGCGGGATTTCGATCCGGCAACTCGAGGAGGCGCTTGGCACTAAGGTAGCTTCGCCGGATGCGGAAGCGCCACGCGTTTCGGGAAGCCTCGCCTCGCACTACGCGCCGCGCACGCCTGCGCGGCTCGTTGCATTGCCTGAGCTCGAAGCGCAGATCGCGCGCCTCGGCACGAAGGCCGCGGTGCTCGCGTTCGGCGTGCCCGACGAGCGCGTGGATTTCTGGATCCGCCAGCCGCGTGATCCGGCGCTTTACGCGCAGTCGCTCTACGCGGCACTACGCGACCTCGACGCGACCGGCGCGGAGGTGATCCTCATCGAATCGCCGCCGGACACACCCGAGTGGCGCGCCGTGCTTGACCGCCTGCGCCGCGCGGCGCGAGACTAGTCGCATGAAGCTGGTCGCCCTCGCACTTGCCTTCGCCACCCTCTGTGGCTGCAATGCCAACCTCGGCCTGCAGGTTGGCGCTTCAGGCAAATCGGCCACTGCACCCACGGTGGGGCCGGGCGGCGGGTCGTTCTCCTCTGGTGGCGTCGGCATGCGGTTCGGCGATGTGCCGGGGGTTGGCTCGCTCCTGGGCGCAATCGGGCTCGGCTGGCTGGTGGGGCGAGGTACGCATACGGACGATTCGCGAATCCCCCCGGCAATGGACGCCAACCGCAGGGTGAGGGAGCAGGACTGCAGCCAGGCGTTGCCGGAGCCGGGAGCGAACTTGCGCTGCAGGTAGGCCGGATTTTGTAACTTTCTTTTTTCGAGAGCCGCGTGGTTATTGGCTCTCCGGGTAGTTCGTGTACTGGTACCGGTACATTATGAGGCATGCCTTGGGTCTATTTCCAGCGCTTCTGGCCTCGGTAACGATGCTTTTCGCGGCGGCAGACGCACGCGCCGCGGACGAACCCTTGTTCCCCGTCGACTGGAAGCTGACCTATACCCACCACATCGCGCAGCAGGAGCGCGACGGCATCGACCTCAACCTGCGCGGCACCCACAACGCGACCGTTTTCTGGCTCGGCCAGTACAAGCGCGCACGCGAGTTCGAGCAGACCCGGGGAGGCCTCGAGCAAACGCTTTCGTTCGGCTGGGGCAAGCTGCTGCTGTCGGGCCAGGCCGCGACCCACGGTTTCCTTGGCTATGCGACGCAGGCGGAGATCGGCGGCGGCGGCATCAGGCCGTTGGTTGGCTTCGGGCGCACCAACCTCAAGCCGTACTACAACCTCAACTTCGACCCGAACGACATGGTGACCGTGGGCGTGGTCGCAGACCTGCCGCGCTCGATGCGCGCCAGCTTCTATGCCATCCACGACGATCGTCTCGGCACCGGCCAGACGGTGCTCCATGCGGTGCTGCGCACTTCGGGCGACGCGGCGCGGCGCTGGACCGTCGATGTGGCCCAGAGACGCGGGCCGCTGGGCGATGGGGGTGAACGCGTGGTCCGCACCGGGTTGGGCGTGACCTATGACCATTCGCCGTGGTTCGGGCGCGTCGTCTATGACCCGAACGCCAATTTCAGCGGGCACGACATGGTCAGGTTGAGCTTCGGTGCGCGTTTCTGATGCGGGCTCTTCTGGGGATGAAGAGCTATGCCTTTTTCTTCGCCAGGCTTCGCGCCGCCGAGTCGATTTCGACTTTCATCCCTTTCCATATTCCTGACTCGTCCGATTTCGGTTGATATCCGGCTGCGACGCCCACGATGCGGTCAATCGTCGCGTCCGCGTCGTGGACCCGGCAGGCATCCCGGCCGAATTCGGCGAGCACTTGTCTCGTTGGCCACTCTTTTCGTTTAGCCATAGACAGCGCCGGCAAATCCTTCGGCAGATAGACCGTGGTGCAGACGATGTCGTAAATGGGCGATAGCCTGCAGTCATCTGATTGCGGATGTGTATACAGCAGGCCGAAATTCTTCAGGTGAGCGTCGCCATTTTTCACCACCATGCTGAGCACCAGGGAAGAGAAGAATTCGTTTAGCGACTGTTGCGTCAACGCCGGAGACGCGTTCTGGCGGATGGCCAAGGCAACGTTCTCGTACGAACCCTCGTATTTGCGTTCATTCACCTTGCCTTGGAGGGACACCATGTCCTCGAAACCCAGGAAGTCCCCGCTTTTGCCGTCGGCGTCGATGTGAACGTCAAATCGCTCTATTGCAAGCCGGTTTCGGTCTTCGGACAGCCAGAACTCCGGGACAGGGAGGTCGAGGTTGCGGGCGATCGACAGGCAATGAAATTCATTTTCGACAAGATGTGGATAGTCGCCGCTGCTCGCTTTGATGATGAGGCTCCTCCCGCGCAGCGTGGATTTCTCGCCGATGCCTGCTTTCAAACCGTGGGCCGACCGCGCGGGTTGTCTATTTGAGCGCGCCACCATGTCGTCGTGGGCTTCGAGCATTACCTTCGGCTGCACGCCCGCGATACCGGAGGCGATCAGGTATCGATCGCACAGGTCCTCGAACAGTTCCTTCGACGCGGTTGTTCCGAGAATTTCCTTAAGGCTTTCGAAGCCCCCGCTTCCCGGTTCTTTGTCGGGAGTCTGGCTGACGCGAACTCTGCCGATGGCGTTGACGCCAGAGAGTGCCAGCAGCGCCATGTCGTCGACGCGCAGCGATTTCGAGAACTTTTCGACAATGCGGTCGGCCAGGAATCCCTCCGGCAGGAAGGTTTGGAAGACGGGGAGTATTGGTGTCGTCTTGTAGGACTCGGTTCGAACCGGCATCGTCAGGGAAATGCCGTGCTCTTCCTCGCCCGATTCGGCCACATTGGAGGCATAGCTGAAGACGTGTTGGCCGTTCTTCGAAAGCAGGCCGGCGAATCCTTGCGTCGTCGAAACATGCAGGGTTTTTATGCGCGGAACGCCTGCGGCGGTTTTATTCGTTGCCATAGAGTTCGTTCAGTTCGTCGAGCGCGGGGCGGCGCTTCGAACCCGTCCTCAAACTCAGACCGAGCGCGTCGAGGGTCCGTAGCAGCGTATCGAGCTTCGAGCCCCGGTCGCTCGATTCCAGACGCTGATAAGTGCGCAGAGGAATGCCCGCCATCTTCGCCACGTCGGCTTGGGTCAGCCGTTTGGAGCGACGAGCCGCTTTAATTTCTGCAACTATGCTTTCGGAAGGCATACGCCGAATATGGCGTATAAAATCTATTTATGCAAGATTACCGCCATATTTGGCACTTACTGGAACTGCCAAATCTGGCGTATCTAAACCGAAAATCAATTATTACGCCACTTTTGGCACTTCATTGCGGTTCCAGCAGCTCCGGCGCGCTCCAGCGCACCGTCTGCTTGCCGTGCTTGAAGGCCGCGAGCGTCTGCGAAACTTCGGAGACGGCCTGCAGCGGTGATTCCGCGTTGAGGATCACCACGTCCCCCGGATTGCCCACCTTCAACCCATAATCCTTGAGGTTCAGCAGTTTCGCCGAGCGTTCCGTGAGCATGTCGAAGCACTCCGCGATCTGCTCGGGCCGATCGAGCTGCACCACATTGGCGTAGAGGTTGGCCATGCGGATCAGCGAGCAATCGCCGAACGGCGTCGCCGGGTTGAGGATGTTGTTCGAGGAGAGCGAGCAATTGACGCCGTGCTCGCACAGCAGGTTTGCATCGGCCACGCCGCGGCGCACGTTGTGGTCCTGGTCGCGGCCCATGAGGAAAAGGTCGGTCGCCGGCAGCACCGTGACGCCGACGCCGGCATCGGCGAGCTGCTTCGCGATCTTCGCCACCTCGGCCGGCGGCAGGAGCGAAAGCTTCGCCATGTGCCCGACCACCACGCGACCGCCGCGCTTGTACTTCTCGGTGAGTTCGCGCACCTGGTGCACGTACATCCCTTCCGGCGTAGGCCCGACGTCGAGGTGGATGTCGATGTCGCAGTCGTACTCGCGCGCGAGCTCGAAGATGCGCTCGATTTGCGCCGGACCGTCGGTGTCGTAGCGTGGCGCGCCGCCGATCACTTTGGCGCCGCGCTTCAGGCTGTCGACCAGCATTTCATCGGTGCCGGGATAATTGGTGAGGCCTTCCTGCGGAAAGACGCAAATCTGGAGGTCGATCGCCCACTTGTAGTCCCTGGCGAGCTGTTCGACGGCGTCGAAGCCGCGCATCCCGATGGCGGGGTCGACCTCGGTCTGGGCGCGCATTCGCGTCGTGCCGTGCAGGATCGATTCCTGCAGCGTCTTCTCGGCGCGCTTGTACGTATCCTCGAGCGTCATCGTGTCCTTGATCGGCGCGACGCCTTTCACCGGCGAATAGGTCGCCCGCGGCTGCGGCGCGCAGCGGTCGATGATGCGCGACTTGTCGATGTGGATATGCGTTTCCACCAGGCCGGCGCAGGCGAGGCAGCCCTTGGCGTCGTACCCCGGCAGGTGCACCGGCAGCGACCGCTCGATCGCCGCGATGCGCCCCTTTTCGATGCCGATATCGAGCGTCGGTGCACCAGCTTTGAGCCGTGCGTTGCGGATGACGAACTCCATTCGCTACTCCTCGCTTGCCATAGGTGAAAAGTGCCTGACAGGATAGCCGTAACTCGGCTACGCTTGATCGATAAACGATCGACCACTACCAGAGGGAACCCGTCCATGCCTGCCTTGTTTCGCAGCGTCCTCGCTGCAGTGATTGCCGCCGTCGCGCTGCCGCTCGCGGCGCAAACCTATCCCGCCAAGGCGGTGCATATCATCGTGCCGTTCCCGCCTTCGGGCGCCGCCGACCTGCTCACCCGCGCGCTCGGCAAGAAGCTCTCGGAGACCTGGGGTCAGGCGGTCGTCGCCGAGAACAAGCCGGGCGCCGGCGGCAACATCGGCGCCGAAGCCGCGGCCAAGGCCGCACCGGACGGCTACACGCTGTTCATGGCTGCAGTGACCACGCACGCGGTGAGCATGAGCCTCTACGCCAAGCTCGGCTACGACATCGAGAAGGATCTAGTGCCGGTGAGCCTTGTCGCCAACGTGCCGCATATCCTCGTCGCGCATCCTTCGGTGCCGGCGAAGAACCTTGCGGAGGCGATCGCGTGGCTCAAGTCGCAGGGCGGCAAGGCCAACTTCGCCTCGCAAGGCAACGGCACGCTCTCGCACCTCGAGTACGAGCTGATGAAATCGATGGGCGGCTTCAGCGCCAACCACATCCCGTACAAGGGCAGCGCGCCGGCGATGATCGACATCCTCGCCGGCACGGTGTCGCTGCTCTTCGACAGCATCCCCTCGTCGCTGCCGCAGGTCCGGTCGGGAAAACTGCGGGGCATCGCGGTCGCGTCTTCCCAGCGCTCGCCGGTGCTGCCGGACTTGCCGACGCTGTCCGAGGCGGGGCTCACGGGGTTTGCGGCCGACAGCTGGTTCGGCATCATGGCGCCCGTCGGCACGTCGCGCGACATTGTCGCGAAGCTGAACGCCGACGTGCAGAAGGGCCTCGACTCGCAGGAGGTGAAGGACATCATTTCGCGCCAGGGCGGCATCATCCGCGGCAGCACGCCCGAGCAGATGGCCGCGCAGATCCGCGGCGACCGCGAGAAGTGGGGCCGCGTGATCCGCGAGTCGGGCGCGAAGATCGAGTAGTGGTGCCTACTCGGGCTTGACGCCCGCGGCCTTGATGACCTTCAGGTACTTGGGGATCCCGTCGCGGATCATGGCGGAGAGGTCGGCGGGCGTGCCGCTCAACGGCTCGGCGCCTGCCTTGTCGAGCGCCTCGCGCGCATCCGGCGAAGCAATGATCGCGGCAAGCTCCTTGTTGAGCCGCTCGATGACCGGCTGCGGTGTTCCCGCAGGCGCCACCAGCGCGAGCCAGAGCGAGGCGTCGAATCCCGGGTACCCGGACTCGGCCACCGTCGGCACATCGGGCAGCGAGGGCGAGCGCTTCGGCGTGCCGACCGCGAGCGCGCGCACTCGTCCTGACTTCGCATGCGGCAGCAGCGCCGGCAGGCTGCCGAAGAGCATCTCGACCTGCCCGGCGACGACTGCGGTGCCCGCAGGGCCGTTGCCGTTGTAGGGGATATGCAGCATGTAGGTGTTTGAGACCGACTTCAGCATTTCCATCGCGAGGTGGGTCGTGGAGCCGATGCCGGCCGAGGCGTAGTTGAGCTTGCCGGGCTTCGATCTTGCGAGATCGACGAGCTCCTTGAGTGATTTCGCCGGCACGGCTGGATTCACCACCAGCAGGTAGGGCGAAACCGCCATGAGGCCGATCGGCGAGAAATCCTTGATCGGGTCGTATTCGAGCTTCGGGTACACGCCCGGCGCGACAACGTGCGTGCTGGTCGAGGCAACGGCGATGTTGTAGCCGTCCGGCGCCGTCTTGGCCGTGGCCGCCATGCCGATGGTCCCGCCGCCGCCGCCGCGGTTCTCGATCACCAGCGGCTGGCCGAGGCGCTCGCCGAGCTTCTGCGCGACGATGCGCGCGACGATGTCGGTCGAGCCGCCGGGCGGGAAAGGCACCATGAGGCGGATCGGCTTGGTCGGCCAGGCTTGCGCCAATGCGGAGCCTGCGCAGAGCATCGCCAGGCCGCTGAGCGCGGCCGCGAGTTTCATCTTGTTCATTGCCCCTCCTTATTTTTGCGGAGGGTACTACGCTTTCTGCGGTCCCGGTTTGCCGTCTTCCACGACGAACGAGGCTGCGGTGGTGCAGGCCGAATCCCGGGAGGCGGTGTTCTCCATGCCGCGCAAGTCGGCGATCATCCGTTTCGGGGTCACTTCCATGCGCATGTAGCCGCGATAGCGGTTGTCCGCGAGCTTTACATGCGGGTTGTCAGGAGCGAGGCGATCGAGCATCTCGGCGGTGAAGGAAGCCTGCGACGTGATCCCCGTGCCGACGAACTCGCTGGCCACGACGGCAGAGCGCGGGTTGTCGAAGTCGCGCTTGATCTCGTTGACGAAGAACATATGCACGTCGCCGCCGATCACGACGGGATTGGCCACGCGGCGCTCGGCGATGAAGTCGACCAGGCGCTTTCTCGCCGCGGGGTACCCGTCCCACCCGTCGGTCCAGGCGCGGCGCCCGGGGCCCGGCTTCTGGTCGAGCTGCGCCATCGTCGTCTGCTGCGCGAGCACGTTCCAGGCGGTGCGCGAGGATTCGAGGCTTGCCTCCAGCCATCTCTCCTGCGTGGCGCCGAGCATCGTGCGTGCCGAATCTTCGATGGCCGGGCACTCGGCGACGTCCACGGTGTTCGATCCGCCGCGCGCCGGCCGCGGGCAGGCCTGCGGCGAACGGTACTGGCGGTCGTCGAGGAGGTGGAAGGTGGCGAGGTTGCCGAAACTCCATCGCGCATACATGCGCGCGTGCGGGACGTGAGGGAGCATCAGGGGACGATGTGGGTGTTGTGCGTTATAGTCCTAGTAGGCCTAGGCCAGGCGGGCGAGGAACCCATCCTGATGGTCGGGGGG
>JANMDK010000346.1:0-1729 GCA_031376265.1 Pseudomonadota bacterium | reverse complement strand
TCGTGCAGGTCGTTTAGCTGCCGCAGCATCCACGGCGAGCAGTTATCCGGCGCATGGGCGGCGACCTGGCACATCACGCGGCCGTCGCTCGTGTCATGGAAGCGCGCGATCAGCTCGCGCTCGCGCTCGAGGAATTGCTCGCCCCACGACTGGTCGAACTCGTAGCCGCCGGTGCGCAGCTTGAGCGTCAGCACGTCCGTGCAGTTCTCGCTGAAATACAGGCGCATGCCGGTTCCGGCCATCGCGCCGGCGTAGTGCGTTACGTGGCGGAAGGGCTCGACAAGCGTCGTGGTACCGGAGCGGATCGCCTCGAGGCAGCCGAGCAGCGAGATCGCTTCGCGCTCATCCGGCGTCATCGCGAAAGAAATCGGCGTCATGTAGCCGTAGATCACTTCCGCGCTCATGTCTTCCACGGTGCCGCGCAACGCCAGCAGCAGCACGTGGGTATGCGCATTGATGATCCCGGGCAGGATCGCCTTGCCGCGCGCTTCGATGGTCGGAAGGTGGGGGTAGAGGCCGGCAATTTCGCCGCTCGGGCCCACAGCCTTGATGCGGCCGTTCTGCACTACGACGCCGGCGCTACGCAGGATCTGGCGCGAGTCGTCGCAGGTGATGACGGTGGCGTTGAGGAATTTGAGGTCCATGGGAGGCGTTTACCTTTTAGTCGCCAGCACGCGCCCGGCGAGGAGGAATGCGATCATGTAAACAATCGTGCGGTAGATCACAGCGGAACCCGGCGCGATGCAGATGAACGACATGCCGGCCAGGCCGCGCTTGCCGACCTCGTGCGCGATGCGGATTGCCTCGAAATCGGTCATGCCGATCGGCTCGGCGAGTTCCCCAAGCAAGTCGCCCGGCGCGGGGCCGGCGCCGCCCATCACGTCCATGTCGAAGTGGGCGTAGACGGCGTCGCTGCCTTCATAGGCGTGGCGCAATTCCTTGCAGAGGCCTTCGATGCCCAGTTCGGTGCGCACCTTCCACATAGGATAGAAGTGCGCGCCACGGGTGAGGTAGCCGCGCACCAGTTCCTTCCGCTCGAGCATGCCGCGCTCGCCGATCTCGACCAGGTGCGGGACACTGAAATTCGGGTGGAATTCGTAGGTCTTGTGCTTCCAGCTGCCGCTGCCGGCGATGCGTGGATCCTGCGTGAGGCGGTCGATGGTCGCCGAGTCCCAGTGCGTATCGAGGCTCACCATGCCGACTTTGCCCTTGGTGCGCTCGGCGATCGGCTTGGCGATCGCGTACGACCCACAGGGCGAGTTCTGGCCGATGACGATCGGGATTGCGCCGGCGTCGAGCGCCGCATTGACCTTGTCTTCGACCGCGGCTTGCGCACGCAGGATGTTGTCGGCCGTCGGGTTGAGGTTGGATTCATGCGGGATCTCGGCGTCGCCGAAGTCGACGACCCTCATGTGCTCGAAGAGGTCGAGGTCGAAATCCTGAAGATAGCCGGTGGGGTAGCGCGCCGATTGCTGGCGCACGCGCTCGGGGCCGGCGAGCCACTCGCTCGCCGGAACGCCGGCATAGCGTCCGCCGGCATTCGCCACGTAGGGCGCGCCGATGATGACCGCACCTGCGCCCTTGAGGTCGGCTGCAGTGCGCGCGTGCGGAACGCCCATGAAGGTCGGCATGTCCGGCGCGAGCATCGGGATCTCGCGTCCCTTGATGCGATGCCCGCCGCTGATTTCGCTCCAGTCGGGGTAGGTCACTTGCACTCCTTTAAAGGGGC
>JANMDK010000326.1:0-6782 GCA_031376265.1 Pseudomonadota bacterium | reverse complement strand
CCAGGAAACCTTTCACGGCGTCGTTCAGCCAATCGGCTGGAAAGCCGGAGCGCGCTGCGACGCGCGCCGCCGCCTCCCGCACCTCGCGGGCCGGCCGAAAGACCGCGTCCACGTCTTCAGTGGAGGGCCTGGCCGCATGGGCGAGGCACATCACCGCTCCGCCCACCAGGTAGAGTTCGCCGCTGCAGCCGCTTGCCGCGAGTTCGTCATTGAGCAGGCCGAACAGGCGGTGCAGTTCCTTCGCCGAAAGCCCCGGCATCTCAGATCTGGCCTCCCACCACCGTGTCCACGAAAAGGTTGCGCCGCCTGAAGGCCGCGGGAGAGTTCGTCAGCAGGTGCAGCCGCAAGCTGAGGAGTTCGCTGCCGAAAGAGGGCTCCGCCAGGGGGGCGATCTCTTGCGTCCACGCTGGCGGCCTCTCCCCCGCGATGGCGCAAACGTGTTCGACCATCGCGGCAACGGTGTTTTCGACCTGGTCCGACAGCCCCGCAGGCGGCTTTTCAAGCGCTTCCACGATTCCTGTGGAGAACTGCCCTGCGGAGCGTTCCGAAAGCCAGCGGCTAAGTGCCGCGAGCGCGAGCCGCTTGTTATCGGAACGCAGGAGGTCCCTTAAAAGGCCGCGCCACTGCGCGGCTTCGCCGGGAAGCAGCTTTCCCAGTACATAGGCCGACATGCCGAGTCCAGCTTGCCGCGCGGCGCGTTCGATCGCCGCCTTCTCTGCAGGCGCGACCCGGATTTGCAGTTGCGCAGTCTTCATCGGGGCAGGATGCCGTACCCGGGAAAGATTGTCAATACAACCGTATTGACAAGTATCAAATGCAGGTTTCGGGTCCGCCGGAAGCGCTGCGGCGCTTCGGGAAGCGCGTCGAGCCGCTAGCGCTTCTGCACTTCTTTCAGCAGGTCCGCCTGAACGTCGAACGAATGGTCGACCAGCGTCTGGTAGATCCCGGCGACGAAATCCTCGTCCACGCCGTATTCCTTCGCCCACTTGCGGCGCTGCTCGATCAGGTCGGGGATGTGCCCGGGACGGCGCACGTCGTCCTCGCTTTTCTTGAAGCGCACGGCCTCGTGCACGTAGCGGGTGCGCTTGCCGAGCAGCTCGATGATCTGCCGGTCGTATTCGTTGACTGCATCCCGGATGTCCTGGATGTCCTTGCATTCTGCGGGTGTCTTCATCTTGTCCTCGGGTTACCAGGCCATCGCATAGGCTTCGCGGCGCGGGTCGGCGCCGGCATGCAGCAGGCCGGTGTTTGCGTCGCGCAGGATTGCGCACACCGAGCCCATGCTCCACGACTTCGCCTGCCACATTTCGATGTCGTAACCCATTTTCTCCAGCGCCGCGACATCGGCTTCCGGGAAGCGGCTCTCGACGCAGAGGCGGCCGGGAAGGTAGGCGTGCGGCGAAAACGAATTGGGAAAGTTGAAAGTGCCTACGCGCGGCGCCTCGATGGCTTGCTGCATCTGCAGCCCGAATACGTTGGCATTCAGGAACACCTGCAGCATCGACTGGACCTGGATGTCGCCGCCGGGAGAGCCCCACGCCATGTGGAAACTGCCGTCCTTGAGCGCCAGCGCCGGGGAGGGCGTGAGCCGCGGCCGCTTGCCCGGCGCGACCGAGCACGGATGGGTCTCGAGGAACCGGCTCTGCATGCCGCGCGTCGAGATGTTGATGCCGAGGCCTTCGATCATCGGCGTGTCGTACATCGTGTCCGACGGCGTGGCCGACCAGACGTTGCCTTGCGAATCGGCCACGCAGGAATAGATCGTGTCCGGCGCAGGGGGCGCCTTGCCTTTGCCGGGCATGAGCGAAGCGAGGCTCGGGCGCGCCATGCCTTCGATCTCGCCGGGATCGGGCATGCGCCTCGCGGCGCGATCGAGGTCGATGCGCGCCCTTTGCTTTGCGGCGTATTCGGCCGAGAGCAGCTGCGCCGTGGGGACTTTCATGAACTTCGGATCGCCGACGTAGGCTTCGCGATCCGAAAACGACAAATCGAGCGCCTGCGCGAGCACGTGCAGGTACTTCGGCGTGTTGTGCCCGAGCGCGCGAAGGTCGATGCCCTCAAGCGCCTTGAGCGTCTGCAACAGCACCACGCCCTGGCACCATACGTCGCAGGCATGGACCTCGATGCCGTTGTAGGTCGTCGAGATGCTTTTCTCGACCGGGACCTCGAAAGCCGCGAGATCCTCGCGCGTGAGGAAGCCGCGATGCTTCTTGTGGAACGCGGCAATTTCCTCCGCGATCGAGCCCTTGTAGAAGCAGTCGTGCACCGCGCGTAGCTTGGCCTTGCGGTCACCAGCGGCCTGGCGCTCCGCCTCGATCATGCGGCCGATGGTGCGGGAGAGATTCTCCTGCCTGAACCGGCTGCCGACTTCGGGCGTCTTTCCGCCCGGACGGAAGATGGACTTGTTCTCGGCGTATCGGTCGATGCCCGTTGCATGCAACTCGATGCTGTCTCGCAGGATCGGGTATAGGTAGTAGCCGTCGCGCGCCAGCTGCATCGCCGCAGTCGCGGCCTGTTCATACGAAATGGTGCCGAAGCGGCGCAGGGCTTCGACGTGCGTGGCGGGCGCGGCCGGGACGATCTGGCGCAGGATCCCCTCCGGCACTGCATCGCCGCCTTCGGCCTTCAAGCGCGCGAGGTCGGTCGAGGCCGGCCAGTAGCCGAGGCCTTCGAGGCTTACCACGCGGTTTTCGCCCTTCAGGTAGATGAGCGTTGGCAGGACCCCGGCAAACGACACGACGTCCGGCTGCAGCACGGTGAGCGCGATCGCCGCGGTCACGCCCGCGTCGACAGCGTTCCCGCCGGCATCGAGCGCGCGCATTGCGGCTGCGGTCGCAAGATAGTGGCCGGTCGATGCCGCATAGTTGCTGCCGGCGACGGTCGGGCGCCACGCGACGGTGGCGGCTTCCTTCTTGGTGACGGTCTTCATTCCATTTTCACTCCGGCCTGCTTGACGATCTTGGCGAACCTCGCCAATTCCGACTGCGCATAGGCCTCGAACTGCGCAGGCGATACGCCGTCCACGGGATCGGCGCCGAGGTCCACCAGCCGGTCGCGAACGTCCTTCTTCTGCATGGTGGCGGCGAGGGCGCTCGAGAGCTTGTTGACGACGTCGCGCGGCAGCCCGGGCGGACCCCAGACGCCGTACCAGTTGCTGTGGTCGAAACCAGGGAGGCCCGATTCTGCCATCGAGGGAATGTCCGGCGCGGCGCCGGTGCGCTTTGCGGTCGTCACGGCCAGCGCCCGCAGCTTGCCGCTCTTGACGAACGGCATCGCCGAGGGCGTCGAGTCGAACATCATCTGCACCTGGCCGCCCATCACGTCGGTAAGCGCCGGGGTGCTGCCCTTGTAAGGGATGTGCTGCATCTGCACGCCCGCGAAAAGCTTGAACTGCTCCCCGGCCAGTTGCGAGGAAGACCCGCTGCTCGCGGAGGCGAAATTCAACTTGCCCGGGTTCGCCTTCGCATAGGCAATCAGGTCCTGCACGTTGCGCACGGGTAGCGAATTGTTGACCACGAGGAACAATGGCACGCTGACGAGGAGCGTGATGTGCGTGAAATCCTTGATCGCGTCGTAGGCCATCTTCGGCACCAGGCTCGGAAGGATCACGTGGATCGAGGGGTTCACCAGCAGCGTATAGCCGTCCGGCGGCGCCTTGGCCACCAGCTCGGCGCCAATCATGCCGCTTGCGCCGGCGCGGTTCTCTACGATCACCTGCTGGCCGAGCGACTCGGTGAGCCGGTTGGCGACGACGCGCACGATCACGTCCGTGGGGCCGCCGGGCGGGTAGGGCACGATCACCCGCACCGGGCGCGAGGGATAGTCCTGTGCTACGGCGGGCATCGAAAAAGCGAGGGCCAGCGCGGTAGCGGCCAGCGTGGATAACAGTCGCGTCATGTTCATCTCCGGGGATTCAAACCTTGATGCGCTCGCTCGAGGGATCATAGAACGGTTTCAGCGAGGGCTTCGCCTTGAAGCGCTTCGAGGCGATTTCGATTTCGTAATTGCCCGACAACAGGAACTCCGGCGTTACCGCCGAATCGCCCTTGACGTAGCCCATGCCCAGCGACCGTCCGAGCGAGTGACCATAGGCGCCTGAAGTCACGCGCCCGACCAGCTTGCCGTCGCGCCAGATCGGCTCGTTGTGATAGACCAGCGGCTCGGGATCGTCGAGCGAGAACAGGACCAGGCGGCGGCGCAGGCCTTCGTTCTTCTGTTTCTCGAGCGCCGGGCGCCCAATGAAATCCGCTTTCTTCCCAAAGGCCACCGCAAAGCCGAGGCCGGCTTCGAGCGGCGTGTCCTCGTCCGCGATGTCATGGCCCCAGTGGCGGTAGCCTTTCTCCATGCGAAGGGAATTCATCGCGTGATAGCCGGCATGCACCAACGGGAAGTCCTTGCCGGCCTCGATAAGGGCTTCGTAGACCCCGGCCGCGAATTCCGTGGGCACGTAGAGTTCCCAGCCCAGCTCGCCGACGTAGGTAATGCGCGAGGCGCGCACCTTGGCGTAACCGAAGTCGATCTCCTGCGAAGTGCCGAAAGGAAAGGCGGCGTTCGACAGGCCGACCGACTTGCTTACCTTGGCGAGCAACTCGCGCGACCGCGGGCCCATCACGCCGAGCACTGCATAGGCTGAGGTCACGTCGGTGGCGACCGCGTGCGCCCCTTCCGGGAGATGGTCGGCCAGCCACTTGAAGTCGCGAGCTTGCGTGGCTGCCGCCGTCACGATCATGTATTGGTCGGCGGTGAGCCTGGTCACGGTGAGGTCCGCTTCGATTCCGCCGCGCTCGTTTAGCCATTGCGTATAGACGATGCGTCCCGGCGCCACGGCGACTTCGTTGGCGCAAATCCGGTTGAGCACCGCCTCCGCATCCTTGCCCTGCAGCAGGAATTTGCCGAATGAACTCTGGTCGAAGACGCTGACGCCTTCGCGCGTCGCGCGATGCTCGGCGGCGCTGTATTCGAACCAGTTCTGCCTGCCGTACGAGTACTCGTATTTGGGCTCGACGCCGGCGGGTGCAAACCAGTTGGCGCGCTCCCAGCCGGCTACCTCGCCAAAGCACGCATTCTTTTCCGACAGGTGCCGGTGAAGCGGCGAGCGCCGCACGCCGCGCGCCGACTCGTACTGGCGGAACGGCCAGTGCATGTCGTAGAGGAGGCCGAGCGCCTCCTTGGTGCGGTCATGCAGGAATTGCGGATTGCCCTGGAATGGCAGGAAGCGTCGCACGTCGACGTCCCAGAGATCCATCGGCGCGTGGCCGCGCACGATCCATTCCGCCACCGCCTTGCCCGCGCCGCCCGAGGACTGGATGCCGACCGAATTGAAGCCCGCAGCGACATAAAAATTCCTGCACTCGGGCGCCTCGCCGAGGATATAGCGGTTGTCCGGCGTGAAGCTTTCCGGGCCGTTGAAGAAAAGCTTGATGCCGGTGTCTCGCAGGGCAGGGACGCGTTGCGCCGCCAGCTCGAACCACGGCAGGACGTGCTCCCAGTCCTCGGGCAGTTGGATATAGCCCTCCGATTCTGGGATGCCGCCCATGCCCCAGGGCTTGCCGTGAGGCTCGAAGAATCCGAGCAGCAGCTTGCCGGCGTCCTCCTTGAAGTACGTGCAGATGTCTGTGGAGCGCAACACCGGCAGGTCGCGCGGCAGGCCGGGAATCGCTTCGGTGACAAGGTAGAAGTGTTCAGCCGCGTGCAGCGGCACATTCACGCCCGCCATGCGGCCGACCTGCCAGCCCCACATCCCGGCGCAGTCGACGACATATTCGGCCTCGATCTCACCTTTGGCCGTAGTCACGCCGGTGACGCGTCCGGGTGCGGTTTTGATGCCGGTCACGTCGGTGTTCTCGAAGATCCGCACGCCGCCTGCCTTGGCGCCTTTCGCGAGCGCCAGCGTCGTATCGACCGGGCTGGTCTGGCCATCCCGCGGCAGGAGCACCGCACCGACGATGCCTTCGGGGCTCATCATCGGCCAGCGGCGCACGGCTTCGCCGACGCCGATTTCCTCGACCTCAAGGCCGCAACAGCGCGCCATGGAAGCGCCGCGCCGCAGCTCTTCCATGCGTGCGTCGTTGGTCGCAATCGAGATCGAGCCGTTCTGGCGGAAGCCGGTTTCCTGGCCGGTTTCGGCGGCGAGCGTCTGGAAGAGGTCGGTGCTGTACTTGGCGAGCTGCGTGAGGTTGTAGGTCGCACGCAGTTGGCCGACGAGCCCCGCGGCGTGCCAGGTGGTGCCGCTGGTCAGCGAGTTCTTTTCCAGCAAGACCACATCGCGCCAGCCGAGCTTGGCCAGGTGGTACGCGACGCTGCAGCCGACGATGCCGCCGCCGACGATGACTACCCGGGCTCGCGCTGGAAGTTCATTCATGGAGAGGACACAGGATACCGGAGAGCTTCACGCAGCGCGGCTGGCGGCGAACCGCTCGATGGAGCCGTTTCGCTATGCAATGTATGCTTGGGGAAACCTGAAGGGATGGAGAATCAGTGGGCGCAAAACTGCATGACAACGCGATCGTCGTCGACGGGCTGATCATCGCCAATTTCACGCGCGAGGTCTTCGAGGACATGCGCAAAGGCGGACTCACCGCGGCCAATTGCACCTGCTCGGTATGGGAGAATTTCCGCGGCAGTATGGACAACGTCGCGCGCTGGAAGCGGCATTTCGCGGACAACGCGGATCTCATCACGCAGGTCTTCACCACCGCAGACATTGCCCGCGCCAAGAAGGAGGGCCGCACCGGCATCATCCTCGGCTGGCAGAACCTCTCGGGCATCGAAGACCAGATCGG
>JANMDK010000312.1:0-47119 GCA_031376265.1 Pseudomonadota bacterium | reverse complement strand
CCGATCTTGACCTTGTCGGCGGCGGCGGCCGGGCCGACGAGCAGCAGCGAAACAGTCAGGGCGGCAATTTGATTGCGCATGGTTGTTCTCCCTCGGAAAACCCCATTCTACTTCAGTGCGATGGGAGGATAGAATGGGCTCATATGCAGGACATAGACGCCGCGTGGGTGAAGGCTCGAGCGAAGGCGCTCGGGGCGGACCTCGTCGGCATCGCCAGCGCAAAAACACTAAACGCCTTCCCGCCGGATCCGCGCTGGCCGCAGACGCCGGAGCGCATCTCGCCGTTCTGCAAGAGCGTGATCGTGATCGTCCAGCGCATCCCCGCCGGCGCGTTCCGCTGCAAGACAAATACGCCGGTGCAGTACCTCGACATGCTGATCCTGCGCAAGATGGACAAGGTCGCGTTCCGGCTGTCCGAAGAGCTCGAGCGCCGCGGCCATCCGACTTTCGTGACCGCAGCGCAGGAAACCGAGTGGACCTACAAGCGCGCGAGCTACGGGCGCCTGTCGACGCGGCACCTCGGCGTCGAGGCAGGCCTCGGCACGCTGGGGCTGGAGGTCAACATCCTCACGCCCGAGTTCGGGCCGCGCGTGTATCTCACCGGCATCCTCACCGAGTTGGAACTCGAAGCGGACGAGCCGATCAAGGAGCAGGTCTGCATCGGCGAGTCTTGCAGCCGCTGCCTGCATTCATGCCCGGCGGATGCGGTGCTGCAATGGGGCATCGACAAACGAAAATGCGCGACCGAGGCGCAGGAATTCGGCTTTGGCTCGATGGTCGGAATTTTCGAGCGCATGTTCGCGAAGCCGGAGACGACGCGGGAAGCTTTCCGCTCGCGGGATTTCTTCGGTTTCTGGCAGGGACTGCTGCGCGTGGTCGGTTCCTTCGGCGATTGCCCGCGCTGCCTCGCGGTGTGCCCGGTCGGCAACGATTACCACGCGTATCTTGCCGACGAGCAGAAGGTCATTCCCGAGAAAACGCCTGAGAAGGTGGCACTAGCGAAGCAATACAAAGCGAAGCGAGTAGCCCACGAGACCGGCGCGCCCGAAGCGGAACTGCCCGGCCTTTCGAAATGGAACGAGCGCTGGGTCGGGCCGGAGGGCTACCAGGGCATGGTCGCCAAGCAGATGCAGCAGTTCAAGCGCGAGCAGGAAGAACGCAAGCGTGAAGCCGAAAGGAAAGCGGCCGAAGATGCCTGAGATCTTCAGGAAAAAAATCACCGCGGCCGAGATCAAGGCGAAGGCGCGGGATCTTGGCGCCGACCTGGTCGGGATCGCCGACGGCGCGGAACTCAATGCGCATCCTCCCGATCCTGCAAACCCGAAGCGGCCGTCGGACATCACCGCGCTCGACGGCGATCGCGTGATCGTGCTGGCCCGGCGGCTGAACCACGGCGTTGCGCGCATCCTGCCCTGGGGCGACCGGCACAAGTACTACAACGACGAGCTCTCCCTCACGATGTTGGAGGAGACTTCGCTCGAGCTCGTGCTCTGGCTGGAGGACTGCGGCTATCCGGCGGTGATCGTGCCGCCTACGCATGTCGATCCCTGGCGCTACCAGGGGGATCCGAAGGAGCACCAATCCACGCTGCTGTCCCTGCCGCATGCGGCGGTCGAGGCCGGCCTTGGCACGCTCGGCCTGAACCTGCAGCTGCTCACGCCCGAATACGGCCCCCGGGTTCTGCTGACCGCGGTGCTGGTCTCCGTGGACGTCGAGTGCGACAAGCGCATCGAGGAAACGCTGTGCCTGGGTCCCGCCTGCGGACGCTGCCTGCAGGCCTGCCCGGGCGACACGGTGAAGCACTGGGACCGCGACTGGGAAACCTGCGACACCTATCGCTCGCCTTACGGGTTCAAGAAGCTCACCGGGCAGATCGAGGCGATCATGCAGGCGGGCACGGCCAAGGAGAAGGGCGAACTGCTGCGGTCTGAAACTTCGTTCAACCTCTGGCAGAGCATCCTGCGCGGCTCCGGCGCGATCACCGGCTGCCGTCGTTGCGCCGACGTGTGCCCGATCGGCGAAGACTACGCAGCTTTGCTCAAGGATGCGCTGGACGAGATCCCCGAGAGCACGCCGGCCAAGCAGGGACGGCTCGACGACATGCAGCGCGCGGAAAAGGCCGCGGCACCGCCCGAATCGTACGAGGCGTCGCGGCGCTGGATCGGCGAGCGCATCTATCTCTACAAGAAGGCCTGAGCATGCCCCTGCAGCTGCCGAAGTCGAGAAAAGAAATCGCGGCGCTGCAGTCGAAGCGCAAGGTAGTCGCGTTTGCGCAAGCGAAGCGCGCGCCGTTCTTCAAGGGCAAGCTCGACCACGTGAACCCGTCGAAGCTCGACGACCCGGACGAGTGGCGCAAGATCCCGATCCTCGACAAGGACGCCCTGCGCGCGCTTTCGGATGAAGCGTTCTATTCGCAGTTCTGCGTGAAGCCTGAGGGCGGCATCGCCGAGTACTGGCGCTCAGGCGGCTCGACCGGCAAACCGCTGTTTTACCCGCGCAGCCACACCGACATCCGCTTTGGCTTGCTTTCGTTCCGCCGCACGCTGGACATCGCCGGCTGCAAGCCCGGCGACTCGGCGCATGTTTCGTTTCCAATGGGCATCCATCCGGTAGGCCAGATCTTCGCGCGATGCGCTGCGGATGCGAATATCGCGGTGAACTGGGCCGGCGCCGGCAACAGCACACCCTCGGCGCTGCAGCTCGAACTGATCCGCAGCCTCAAGCCCACGGTCTGGATGGGGATGTCGAGCTATGGGTTGCATCTGGCCAACCTCGCAGACGCCAAGGGCCTCGACATTTCGCAGGGCAGCGTGAAGACGATCCTGTGCTCGGCCGAGCCCTTGTCTGAGGCCAAGCGGGAGAAGATCTCTCGGTGCTGGGGTGCGCGGGTGTTCGACAATTTCGGCATGACCGAGGCCGGCATGATGGGCGGCGAGGACGGGCGCCCGGGCGGGTTCCGCATCTGGACCGACATGCACTACATCGAGGTGCTCGACCCGGTCACCTTCGAGCCGGTGAACGAGGGCGAGACCGGCACGCTGGTGGTCACGCCGCTCTGGACCAACAACGTGACGCCCTTCCTGCGCTGGAGTTCGGGCGACCTCGTCGTCTATTCGGAGGCCGACGACGATTCCGGGCCGTTCTCGGTGTTCCCGAAAATCCGCCATACGCATCGCACGACCGGCTTTTTCAAGGTGCGCGGCGTCAACGTCAACCACCCCGAGTTCGAGGACTTCGTTTTCCGCAACCTCGAGGTCAACGACTTCAAGTGCGACTTGGTCACCGTGGCCGACAACGATGTGCTGCGCGTGTCGATCGAAGTGAAGCGCGGCGCGTCGGCGGACAAGATCTCGGGCGAGCTCCTGCGCGGCGTGAAGGACACTTTCGAGGTGACGCCGGAAATCGTCATCCTCGAGACCGGCACGCTGGCGCGCGAATTCGAATCCGCGATCAAGGCGCCGCGCTTTACCGACAACCGCAAGTAACCCGAGCGGCGCATTTAATCCCACTAGCGCGGCGCCATCGCCTTGGCTTTCTGCGCCGACTCGTAGAGCGGCATCACTTTCGGCAGGTTGGCTTCGATCTCGCGGATCCGGCTGGCATGCGCCGGGTGCGTCGAGAGGAACTGCGGCGGCGCGGATTTGGACGAGCCGAGCTTCGCCATCTTCCGCCAGACTTCGGCCGCAGCGCGCGGGTCGAAGCCGGCGCGAGCGGCGAGCTCCATGCCGACCAGGTCGGCGTCCGTTTCGTGCTGGCGGGAGAAGGGCAGCGTGACCGCGAGATCGGTCGCCTGGGCGAGCACCGAAGTGGAGACATGGCCGAGGTTGAGCAGCGCGGCCGCCACGCTTACGCCGACGTTCTTGATCACCTGCTCGGACATGCGCGCGCGCCCGTGCTCCAGCAGGGCATGCGCGACCTCATGGCCCATGATGACCGCGACCTCGTCATCGGTGAGCTGCAGCGTGCTGATGATGCCGGTATAGAACGCGATCTTGCCGCCCGGCATGCAGAAGGCGTTGATCTGGCGCGAGCTGACGAGGTTGACCTCCCAGCGCCAGCGCTTGGAATCCTCGTTGAAGCGCGCCGCATGCGGGATCAGGCTGCGCGCAATGCGGCGCAGCCTTTCGAGTTGCTCGGGATCGGCGTTCAGGGCGTTCTTCTGCGCCGCGCCGCGCATCATCTGGCCGTATTGCTGCGCAGACGAGTTTTCCACGGTGGACTTCGGGAGCAGCAGCAGGCGGCTCTTCTTGACGTCGACGCCCTCGTGCGGGGCGGTATCGGCGCCGAACGCGGGGGCGGCAAGCGCGAGCGACAAGAGCAGGGCGGCAATGCGAACGATCATGGGAGCGGTGTCAAAGTGAGTCGAAATAGAGCGCCATGCGTTTGCGCATCGCCGTGTCGGGGAGCTGGCCGCGTCCGGCGGCGAGGTTGTCCAGCATGTGCTCGGGCTTTCCGGTGCCCGGGATCACGCAGGTCACCGCAAGGTGCGAAACAATCCATTTGAGGAAGTACTGTGCCCAGGTCGTTGCGCCGAATTCGGCCGCCCATTCCGGCACCGGTTTGCCGCGCACCTTGCGGAACATCGCCCCTTCGGCGAAGGGGCGGTTGATGATGACCGCGGCCTTCTTCTCGACCGCCAGCGGCAGGAGCCGGTTCTCCGATTCGCGCTCCACGAGCGAGTAGTTGATCTGCAGGAAGTCGTACTTGCCGCCCTTGAGCGCGCGCTCGACTTCCCCATAGGCCGGGCTGGCGTAGTGAGTGATCCCGATGTAGCGCACACGCTGCTTCGCTTTCCAGTCTTCGAGCGTCTTCGTATGCGCGGCCACGTCCACGAGGTTGTGCACCTGCAGGAGGTCCATGCGCTGCACGCGCAGGCGCTTGAAGGACTGCTCCATCTGCCGGATGCCGGCGTCGCGCCCTTCGGTCCAGACCTTGGTCGCAATGAAGAGCTTTCCCGCCAGGCCGGTTTCGGCCAGCAGGTCGCCGGTGACCGTTTCGCTGCTGCCGTACATCGGTGAGCTGTCGATGACGCGGGCGCCGGCCTTCGAAAAGACCGCCAGCACCTCCTTGAGCGCCGCGCGAGCTTCCTTGTCGCCGCCGACGTCGAACGTCTGCCAGGTGCCGACGCCGATCACGGGGAGCTTTTCGCCGGTTGATGGAATAGCGCGCTCGATGAGCGCAGTTTGCGCGGAAGCATTCACAGGTTTGATTGCGGCGAGCGCGGCAACCGCAGCGGCGGAGAGCAGCGCCTGGCGGCGCGTCGGGTCCATGCGCGCATTCTAGACCGCGGGGCCGCGCAATTTCGCGTGCTTGCGGCCGAGGTAAAAGCTGACGGCGCTCCACGCAAGCGCCACGGGAACCATGGCATAGGAAATCGCCGAGAGCGAGAGGCCCGCAGATCGCAGCGCCCCGAAGAGCCAGCTGGCGGACGTATCGCCGCCCCGGTAGATCACGGTGTCGATGAAATTCTTCGCCTTGTACTTTTCCTCGCGCGGCACGATGGTGAACAAGGATTCCCGGACCGGCTTCGAGATCGCGAATTCGCCTATTCGCCGGGTGACGCCGAAGACGATGAGGACAACGAGCACCGGCGAGGCGCCCAACGCCAGGAAGCCGATGACCGAAAGTACCGGCATCAGCGCAAGCATCCAGCCGACGCCAAGCGTTGCCGCCAGCCGCGGGAAGAGGAGCAGCTGCGTCACCAGGGTGAGCGAATTCACGACGAGGTCGACGGTTGAGAACAATTGCGTGCGGTCGGCGGCCAGCGGCACCTCCCGGCCGACGATCTCGACCTGCTGGAAGTACAGCGTGGTGGAGAGCATCGTGTAGCAGAGCATCCACGCGGAGACGCCCAGCAAGTAGGGCGAGCGGATCACCGCACGAACCCCGGCGAGGACCGAACCGCCCATCGGCTGTTCGGCGCTTGCGCTGGATTCGGCATCTGCTGCGCGAGGGTGGGCGCGCGACCATCGGCCCAGGACTACGACACAGGCGATCGCGAAGCCCAGGAAGGCTGTGGAGACGAGCAGCAGGTTCGCGGTGCCGAGCGACTTCGCCGCGAGCGTGGTCAGCGCCGGGCCGGCGATCGCGCCGAGGCTGCCGCCGGCCGCGATCGCGCCGAACAGGCGCTCGGCCTGCGCGCTGGTCCACAGGTCGGCCATGAAGCTCCAGAACACCGACACCACGAAGAGGTTGTAGACGCTGACCCAGACGAAGAACACCGGCGCAATGGTTGCGTTCGGGACGCCGGCGCGCATCGCCGCGTAGAAGCCGAGCAGGTTGAGCGCGAAGAAGCCATAGACGAGCGGCAGGAGCCTGGCCCGCGGCAGGCGCGCGCACAGCCAGCCGAACAGCGGGACCAATACAAGCATGACGGCGAACATCACGGTAAAAAGCGGCGGCAAACCGGCGCTGCCGATGGTAACTGCCATCGTGTCGCGCACCGGCCGCAGGATGTAGTAGCCCGCCAGCAGGCAGAAGAAATAGGCGAAGGAGGCGGCGAGCGCCGGCCATTCATGCCGCTCGGCGGGGATAGGGCGAAGCACGGATTTGGCAAATGCTGGAGGCGGGAACGCGATGGTATATTAGGTAAGTAATCCCGCCGCGCCGGGTGCTACTCGCGGCGCGCACAACAAGGGAGAGCACCATGGGCATGGGTGGATGGATTTTTCTGGGGATCATCGTTGTGCTCGCCTTCTGGGCGATGTCGATCTACAACGGCCTGGTCGCGCTTCGGAACCGCTTCAAGAATGCGTTTGCGCAGATCGATGTCCAGCTCAAGCGCCGCTATGACCTGATCCCGAACCTCGTCGAAGTCGCCAAGGGCTACATGGCGCACGAAAAAGGCACGCTCGAGGCCGTGATCGCCGCGCGCAACGGCGCGGCCTCGGCCGCGCAGAGGGCAGCCTCGAATCCGGCGGACGGACAGGCAATCCAGGGATTGGCGACAGCGGAAGCGGGCCTGAACGGCGCGCTCGGCAAGCTGTTCGCTTTGGCCGAGGCGTATCCGGACCTCAAGGCCAACCAGAACATGATGGCGGTGCAGGAGGAGCTCACCAGCACCGAGAACAAGATCGCTTTCGCGCGCCTGGCGTACAACGACTCGGTCATGAGCTACAACACCAAGCGCGAGAGCTTCCCCGACACGATCTTCGCGGGGATGTTCGGGTTCCAGGGCGCGGAGCTGCTGCAGGCCACCGAGAGCGCCGAGGAGCGGCAGGCCGTCAAGGTCAAGTTCTAGCCGGCCGGACGGCGCGCGCGGCTCGGGGGTCGCGATGGACTTCTTCCAGCACCAGGATGCGGCGCGCAGGAATACTCGCGTCATGGTGGCCTTGTACCTGCTCGCCGTCGTCGGGGTCGTCCTGGCCGTCGACCTCGTGCTCGGCATTGCTTATCTCTACGCGTTTAGCGGCAGCCCCCTGAAGTTGGGCCTCTCCTTTGTGCCCAAGTCGGTTTACCTGGCGGGCGCCGGGGGCACGATCGCTGTCATCGCGGGGGCCACCCTGTACCAGATCTTCCAGCTGCGCGACGGCGGCAGCGCGGTGGCCGAAATGGTCGGCGCGAGGCTCATCGAGCAGGACACGCGCGACCCGCTCGAAAAGCGCTTTTTGAATATCGTCGAGGAAATGGCGATCGCTTCGGGCGTGCGCGTGCCGCAGGCCTATGTCATGGACGACGAGAGCGGCATCAACGCCTTTGCCGCAGGTTACGACGTAAGCAACGCGATCGTCGCGGTCACGCGCGGCACGCTGGAGACGCTCAGCCGGGACGAGCTGCAGGGGGTCATCGGCCACGAGTTCAGCCACATCCTCAATGGCGACATGTGGCTCAACATCAAGATGATCGGCGTGCTCTCCGGCATCGTCTTCATCGGCGGCATCGGCAGTTTCCTCATGCGCAGCAACAACCGCTCGAGCAGCCGCGAGGAGAGCAAGGGGGCGATGCAGATCTTCCTGCTCGGGCTCGCGCTCTTCCTGATCGGCTATATCGGCACTTTCTTCGCTCGCCTCATCAAGGCCGCGGTCTCGCGGCAGCGGGAATTCCTCGCCGACGCCTCGGCAGTGCAGTTCACGCGCAACCCGGACGGCATAGCGGGAGCGCTCGACCAGATCGATGCCTCCGGCCGCGGCGCCTTGGTGGCGAACCGGTTCGCCGAGGATATGAGCCACATGTATTTCGGGCAGGGAATCTCGGTCTGGATGAACGGGTTGTTCGCCACGCATCCTCCGATCGACGAGCGCATCGCGAGAGTGCGGCCCGGGTTTCACGCCACGAGGTACCGGCAGTCGCGCTCGAATGTCGCGCCTCCTTCCGAGGGAATCGGCACCGAGTTCGGTACCACGGCCGGCTTCGCGGGATCAGCAAGCGCCGGCACGCAGGAAGTCGCGGCGCCGTCGTCCGACGGGAAGCGCTCGAGCGACCTGGGCAATGCCTGGGGCCGGACCGCGGGCGAAAGCGCAAGGCTCGTCGGCACGCTCGATGCGGGCAAAGTCGATTTCGCGGCGCGACTGCTGGCGAGCATCTCCCCCGAAGTCCGCTCGGCCATGAAGGCGCTGGAAGGCGCCACGGCTGTCCTCGTGGCGACGCTGCTGGCGCCCAAGGCCGAAGTCATGGCCGGGCAGATCGAGGCGCTGCGCGCTGCGCAGCTCGGCGCAATCGGCGATCGCGCGACGTCATTGCTCCCCAACGTGGCAAGGCTCGGCCGCGGATTCGACCTGATGCTGATCGACCTGTGCCTGCCGGCAATCAAGGCCGCCGGCGACGACGAAAAGCGCCGCGCCGTCACTGCGCTCGAGGCGGTCATCCATGCCGACCGCCGGGTCTCGCTGCATGAGTTCGTCGTGCTGACACTAGTCAAGACGCAGCTCGCGCCGCGTCCCAAGCCCGGCTCGGTCAAGACCCGGCCACTGACCGCGGTCAAGGACGAAGTCGTGCTGGCGCTTTCGCTGGTGGCTTTTGCGGGCCGCAAGCCGGGGCGCGACCCTGCGCTAGACGCAGAAGTGGCCGAAGCATTCGCAGCAGGTGCGAAGGTGGCGGGGCTCCAGGACGTGCAATTGCTGCCCAAGGAGAAATTCTCGCTGGAGGCAGCCGGCCGCGCCTTGAACGACCTCATGACCGTGGCGCCGCTCGCCAAGGCGGTGCTGGTCAAGGCCTTGTTTGCGGTGGTGTCGGCCGACGGCACCATTCGCCTCATGGAAGCCGAGCTCATGCGCCTCATCGGCGCGGTGCTGGAGTGTCCGCTGCCTCCCCTCATCGAAGAGGTCGATCCGGCCACGCTCGCCGCCTGAAACGCGCGAGGCGCGCTGGGCCTTCGGCTAGAATGCGCTCCTCGATGAGCGCCGTGCTGCAGACCGACAACGCCAACGAACTGGCGGCAACGCAAGCGGCGACGCTGGCCGCGGCGCTTACGTCCGCAATCTCGGGCGAGGTCCGCTTCGACGCCGGAAGCCGCGCGGTCTACAGCGCGGACGCCTCCAATTACCGCCAGATCCCGATCGGCGTAGTGCTTCCGCGCACCATCGAGGATGTCGAGGCGGCGGTGCGCATCTGCCGCGAGCAGGGTGCGCCGATCCTTCCGCGCGGCGGCGGCACTTCGCAATGCGGCCAGTGCGTGAACGTTGCGGTCGTGATCGATTTCTCCAAGTACATGGGCAGCGTCCTTTCGATCGACGCCGCGGCG
Organism: Pseudomonadota bacterium; assembly: GCA_031376265.1. Classification (GTDB taxonomy): domain Bacteria; phylum Pseudomonadota; class Gammaproteobacteria; order Burkholderiales; family SG8-39; genus SZAS-79. Next base: position 37,440 of record JANMDK010000312.1, on the reverse strand, counting down.
CGGACTGCGCTGGTGCAGCCGGGCACCGTGTGCGACTCGCTCAAGGCGGCGGCCGAAGCGCACGGGCTGACTTTCGGCCCCGATCCCGCAACCCATAGCCGGTGCACGCTCGGCGGCATGATCGGCAACAATTCCTGCGGCGCGCATTCGGTGATGGCGGGCAAAACCGTCGAGAACGTCGAGTCGCTCGAGGTGCTCACTTACGACGGCGCGCGCTTCCGGGTCGGCCCCACGCCCGAACCCGAACTCGAGGCGATCATCGCCAGGGGGGGCAGGCAGGGGGAGATCTATTCGCGTCTCAAGGCGCTTCGCGACAAGCACGCCGATCTCATCCGCGCGAAATTCCCGAAGATCAAGCGTCGGGTCTCGGGCTACAACCTCGACCAGCTGCTTGCCGAGAACGGATTCAACGTTGCGCGTGCCCTGGTGGGCAGCGAAGGCACCTGCGCGGTGACGTTGCAGGCGACCACCCGCCTGGTGACGAATCCGCCGGCACGCGTGCTGCTGATCCTCGGCTTCCCCGATATCTATGCCGCCGGGGACATCGTGCCGGTCGTCCTCAAGGCCGGGCCGATCGCCTGCGAGGGCCTCGACTACAAGATCATCGGCGGGTTGCGCGAGCGGCGGCTCAAGCTCGCCGACATCGGCCTGCTGCCGGAAGGCACGGCGTGGCTGATGATCGAATTCGGCGCGGCCACCCTGGCGGAAGCGGCCGTGCAAGCGCGCGCGCTCATGGAGGCGGTTGCTTCCCTCGAGCCCAAGCCCAGCGCGTGGCTGATCGAAGACAAGCCGACGATCCAGCGCATGTGGACAATCCGCGAAACCGGCGCTTCCGCCACCGCGCTCGCGCTCGGCGCCACTGAAGCCGAACGCGGCCCGGACCCGGTGGTGGGCTGGGAGGATGCCGCGGTCGATCCGCTGCGCCTTGGCGATTATCTGCGCGAGTTCCAGGCGCTGGTGGATTCCTGCGGTTACAAGACTTCGCTCTACGGGCATTTTGGCGACGGGTGCATCCATGCGCGCATCACGTACGATTTGCGCAGCGTGCAGGGCATCGCGCAGTGGCGGCAGTTTCTTGCCAGTGCCGCCGCGCTGGTCGTGAAGTACGGCGGATCGTTGTCCGGCGAGCACGGCGACGGGCAGGCCAAGGCCGAGTTCCTGCCCGCGATGTACGGCGAAGAGCTCATGGCCGCTTTCCGCGAATTCAAGGCGATCTGGGATCCGCAGGACCGCATGAACCCGGGCAAGCTCGTCACCGCCCGTGGGCGAGTGCTGGCCGCGGACGAAAACCTGCGCCAGGGCCCGACATACAAACCGGTCACGTTCGCAACGCGCTTTGCGTTTAAGAGCGACGTCGGCAACGGATTCACGCGCGCGACCGAGCACTGCGTCGGCATGGGCAAGTGCCGCGCGGCTTCGGGCGGCACCATGTGCCCGAGCTACCGCGCCACGGGCGAGGAAAGGTATTCGACGCGAGGGCGGGCGCGGCTGCTGTTCGAGATGCTGCAGGGCGAAGTCATCAAGGACGGGTGGCAGAGCGAAGAAGTGCGCGAAGCCCTGGACTGGTGCCTGGCCTGCAAGGGCTGCAAGAGCGACTGCCCGACCCATACGGACATGGCCACCTACAAGGCGGAGTTCCTTTCGCATTACTACGAGAAGCACTCGCGGCCGAGGCAGGCGTGGTCGATGGGACGCATCGGCGAATGGGCGCCGCTCGCCGCCCGGTTTCCGCGCCTGTCGAATTTCTTTACCCAGTCGCCGATTTTTGCGCCAATCGTCAAAAGCGCCTGCGGCATCGCGCAGGGGCGCTCGATGCCCGGGTTCGCCCGGCAGACTTTCCGCGCGCAGTTCAACGACCTTCACCTTCGCCGACGGATTCCCGCCCAGGCGCGGTCAGTCCGGCGGGGCGAGCCGGTGATCCTCTGGGCGGACACCTTCAGCAACTACTTCCGGCCAGAGACCGCGCTGGCTGCGGTCGAGGTACTGGAAGCCGCCGGCTGCCGCGTGAGCCTTCCGCCGGAGCGCTTGTGCTGCGGCCGGCCGTACTACGATTTCGGCATGCTCGATGCCGCGAAAAAATCGCTGGACGCCATCCTGCAGTCGCTGGGCGCGTCGATCTACAGCGGCACGCCGGTGATCGGCCTGGAGCCGAGCTGCGTGGCCGTTTTTCGCGACGAGCTGGTCAACCTTTTCCCGGACGACGAGCGTGCCTTGCGCCTTGCGAAGCAGACGTACACGCTGGCCGAGTACCTGGAGCTCGTTGAGTGGCATCCGCCGGCGGTCGCCGGAAGCCGGGGGATGCGCGCGCTGGTGCACGGCCATTGCCACCAGAAAGCGGTGTTGGGCATGCAGGCCGAATTGAAGCTGCTTGCCGCCGCCGGCTATGAAGTCGAGGCGCCGGATACCGGGTGCTGCGGGATGGCCGGCTCGTTCGGGTTCAAGCCCGAGCATTACGAGGCCTCCTTGAAGGTGAGCGAAGGCGTACTGATGCCCGCGGTGCGCGCGGCGTCGAAGGAAACCACGATCGTTGCGAACGGGTTTTCGTGCCGCGAGCAGATCGAGCAGATGAGCGGCCGGAAGACGCTGCACCTGGCCGAGGTGCTCGCGGCGACACTGGCGGCGAAGTAACAGGATGCGCTCTATCCTTCTCGGCGTGCTTCTGTTGTTTGCTTTGCCCGCCTTCGCGCAAAGCACGCCGCCGTCGCTGGAAGAACGACTGTTTGCTGCGATTGACGATGGAAAGGAACTCGTCGCCGAGGGCGTCATGCAGGGCGGAAAGCTCAACCTCGATGCGCGCAATGCCAACGGGGAGACCGCGCTGCATCGGGCGGTGGAGAAGGGCATGAAGGAGCTTGCGCGCGCACTCATCGCGGCTGGCACGAATCTGCGCTCGCGGTCGAACAGCGGTGAAACCGCGCTGCATATCGCCGCGTTGCACTCCGACCCCACCCTGACGGCCATGCTGCTGGAGAAAGGCGCCGATCCCAAGGCACGCAATGATGAAGGCGAGTCGGCGCTCCACTGGGCCGCGCTATCGGGCAATCCGCAGGTAGGCAGGTTGCTGCTTGAGCGCGGCGCAGACCCGAATCTTGCCGACCTCAAGGGCAACCGGCCGCTGCATGCCGCTGCGGATTCAGGGAGCATGGAGATGGTGCGGCTTGTCCTCGAGCGCAGTGCCGACCCGAGAGCGAAGAACCGCGATGGCCTGACCGCGGAGGAAGTGGCGAAAGAGCGCAGCCGCCCGGATATCGAGGCGCTGCTCGCGAAGGCCCTGCCCAGGGCGGCCACGCCTTCGGGCGCCAGCAACTACGGCACGATCGACGTCGACCTGCAGCCCAAGGAGCGCTTCTAGAAATTAGGCGATGGCAGTATTTCGCCTTGCCGGGAGAGGCTCAGGCAGGGCCGAGCTCATGAGTACAGGCAGCTTGTTACCAGTTGACGCTATGACGGGACGCGTCATACCCGGTAAAGGGTCTCGGCGACCACTGCCACGTATGGCAGCATTTCACGTCCCGATCAAAGCAGTCCCCGCTCCGCAAACGAAAGCGTCGCGCGCCCCGCGACGATGAAATGGTCCAGCACCTTCACGTCGACCATCGACAGCGCTTCCTTCAGCTGGCGAGTGAGCAGCTCATCTGCCTGGCTGGGCTCAGCAACACCCGACGGATGGTTGTGGGCAAAGATAACCGCCGCCGCGTTGGCTTTCAGGGCCGCCTTGACGATCTCGCGCGGATAGACGCTGGTCTGCGTCAGCGTGCCGCGAAACAGCTCCTCGCTTGAAAGCACGCGATGCTGCGCATCGAGAAAAATCACGATGAACACCTCGTGCTCACGAGTGCCAAGCGAAAGACGAAGGTAGTCGCGCACCGATTGCGGTGAGGTGAGCGCGCTGCGGGTGCGCAATTCCTCGCCCAGCGACCTACGCGACAGCTCGAGCACCGCCGCGATCTGCGCGAGCTTGGCGCTGCCGAGTCCCTTGAACTTCAACAGGGCGGCGTGCTCGGCCGACAGCAGGCCCGCCAGGCCACCGAAACCTGCCAGCAGGTCGCGCGCGAGCTCGACCGCGCTCTTGCCCTTGATGCCGGTGCCGAGCAGCAGCGCGACGAGCTCGGCGTCGGAAAGAACTTTCGCGCCAAGCGCAATCAGCCGCTCGCGCGGCCTCTCGGCCGCCGGCCAGTGTGAAATCGCCATGCCTAATGCTTTCCCGTAGAATGCCCGTCCCGTGTAAACGCGCGCGGTACGAGTGCCGATGACAGCGACCCCCAACAGCACTACGCCGGGCAAGGCAAGGCGCATCCTTCTCGGCCTGACCGGCGGCATTGCGGCCTACAAGTCGGCGAGCCTGGTGCGCATGATGGTCAAGTCGGATTTCGACGTGCGGGTAGTGATGACCGAAAGCGCGTGCCGCTTCATCACCCCGGTGACCATGCAGGCCCTTTCCGGCCAGACCGTGTGGACCGACCTGTGGGACGCGCGCATCCCGGACAACATGGGCCACATCGAGCTGTCGCGCGACCGCGAGCTCATTGTGGTGGCGCCGGCCTCGGCGAATTTCATGGCCAAGGTGGTGCACGGGCAGGCCGACGACCTTTTGACCACGCTTTGCCTGGCGCGGGATTGCGCGCTCATGATCGCGCCGGCGATGAACCGCCAGATGTGGGACAACGCTGCAACCCAGCGCAATGCAGAGCAACTGCGCAAGGACGGCGTGCTGCTGGCCGGCCCGGCGCCCGGCGACCAGGCCTGCGGCGAGACAGGCATGGGCCGCATGCTCGAGCCCGAGGAGATCTTCGAGGCGATCGAGGCTTTCTTCCAGCCCAAGGCGCTTGCCGGGAAGCGGGTGCTCGTGACTGCCGGGCCGACCGCCGAGGCGATCGACCCGGTGCGGTCGATCACCAACTCGAGCTCGGGGAAGATGGGCTATGCGGTTGCGCGCGCGGCACACGAGGCTGGAGCGAAGGTGACGCTGATCAGCGGGCCTACCGCGCTTGCCACGCCCGCGGGCGTTTCACGGATCGACGTCAAGAGCGCGCAGCAGATGTTCGATGCGGTGAAGAAAGCGACCGCGGGCACCGACGTTTTCGTTTCGGTTGCGGCAGTCTCGGACTACCGCGTCGAGAACGCCGCGAGCCAGAAGATCAAGAAGGGCAACGGCAAGGCGATGACGCTCGATTTAGTGGAGAACCCGGACATCCTCGCGTTCGTAGCCAGCCAGCCGAACGCGCCTTTCTGCGTGGGCTTCGCGGCCGAGACCGAGAAGCTCGCTGCGAACGCGAAAGAGAAGCGCGCGCGCAAGAAAATCCCCCTGCTTGCCGCCAACCTCGCGCAAAACGCCCTCGGCGCCGACGACAACGAGATCGTGCTCTATGACGATGCCGGCGAGCACCCGCTGGGCCGCGGCTCGAAGATCGACCAGGCGCGCAAGCTCGTCAGGCATGTCGCGTCGATGCTCGGACGCGCAAAACGGGCATGAGGAAGCCGGGTTGAGACGCCTGGACGTAAGGATCCTCGACGCGCGTTTGCGCGGAAACCTCCCGGCGTACGGGACGCCCGGTGCCGCAGGATTGGACTTGCGCGCGTGCATCGATGCCCCGCTCGAGCTCAAGCCCGGCGACAGCCACCTGGTGCCTGCGGGCATCGCAATTCACATCGGCGATGCGGGTTACGCGGCGGTAATCCTGCCGCGCTCGGGGCTCGGCGCGAAGCACGGCATCGTGCTCGGCAACCTGACCGGGCTTATCGATTCGGACTACCAGGGACAGATCTTCATTTCGCTCTGGAACCGGGGCAAGGCGCTGTTCGTCGTCGAGCCGATGGAGCGCATCGCTCAGCTCGTGGTGGTTCCGGTCGCGCAGGTGGAGTGGAACGTGGTCGACGACTTCACCGCCAGCGCTCGCGGCGCCGGCGGTTTCGGCAGCACTGGTAAAAGCTAACTAGCCCAGGGCATCCGCCCAGATGTTCCTGGACCAGGTGTCCGCATAGGCTTTTTCAAGCTCGCTGCGCGCCGCCGACACCCCGCCCGAATTCGGCACCGGCAGGATCGTCTTCTTGTCCGCGTCGTATCGATGCACCGAGACGACGTGCATCGCCTCCTTGTCGCTCACATAGCTGTAGCAGACGTTGGCGATCACCGGCTGAGGATTCACCGGGCGGCCGGTGAGCAGGGCGACGATCGCGCCGGCGGCTATCTTGGCGTGGTTGTTCGCCATGCTGGCGGACTTCGGCATTGCGGAAGCCGACAGCGTTGCGTCTCCGAGCACGTGCACGCCGGGTACCGCTTTCGATTCCATCGTCAGCCAGTCGACGTCGCACCAGCGGTTGTTGGTGGTGATCAGCCGGGCCTGCATCGCGATGTTGCCGGCGCGCTGGGGCGGGATCACGTTGAGCACGTCGCCCTTGAAGGCCTCGAAGTCGGTCTTGACGCTCATGCCGCTCGCGGAAACTTCCTTGACCTCGTGGTTCGGCATGTACTGGATCAGGCCCTTGTAGAGGTCGTTCCATGCCGCGAGGAAGAGGCCTTTCTTGGAAACGATGTCCTCGTTGCCGTCGAGCACGAGGACTTTCGATTTTGGCTTGGCCTGCTTGAAGTACGCAGCCATCTGAGACACGCGCTCGTAGGGGCCGGGTGGGCAGCGGTAGGGCGCCTTGGGGATCGCGACGATCGCAACCCCGCCGTCCCGCATCGCCACGAGTTGCTGCCGCAGGGCGACGGTTTCCGGCCCCGCCTTCCAGGCATGCAGCACCGTTCGCTGCGCTTGCGCGTCATAGCCGGTGACCTGGTCATGCATGAAGTCGATGCCGGGCGAGACCACCAGCCGGTCGTAAGACAGCTCGGAGGCACGGGCAAGGGACACGCGCTTGCGGCCGGCATCGATCGCGGTGACTTCGTCATGGATGACTTGCACGCCCGCGGCCCTGAGGCCGCCGTAGCCGCGCGTGAGCTCCGCGATCTGGCGCGAGCCGCCGAGCACGAGGTTCGAAAGCGGGCACGAGACGAACTCGGTGTTCCGCTCGACGAGGATGACTTCGACAGCGCCGCCGCTCCAGTTGCGGATGTACCTCGCCGCCGTGGCGCCCCCGAAGCCCCCGCCGATGACGACGACTCGCCCGACCGTCCGGACCTGCGGGGCTGTCGCGCAGCCCGGAAGCGATGCGGCCACGGCGCCGGCACCGGCCGCCTTGATGAACGAGCGCCTGCTGTATGCGTTGCCCATGCGCGCCCCCTACTTGGCTTTCTGCGAGGCGAAGTACTCCGCCAGCGCAACGAATTGCGGTTCGGTATAGCCCTTGGCGACCTGGTGCATGATCGTCGCCGGCCGCTTGCCGTCGCGGAAGTCGCGCAGCTGCTGTGCGATGTATTCGCGAGGCATGCCCGCGATGTTGGGGAGTCCGCCGGCATTGACGCCGTTTGTGCCGTGGCACACGGCGCAGGCCGCCGCGAGGTTCCGGCCAAAGTCGGGGTCTGGCGGCTGGGCGAACGCGGGCGCGCAAAGTGCGGCGATTGCGGCCGCCAGGACGAGTTTTTTCATGGTTTTTCCCTCCCAAGGATCTGGCGAGTGTCCGCTTCCGCCGCGCGGGCTGTCAAGGCGCGATGCGTCATAGGCAAAGACGAAAAAAAACCGCGGCTGGCCGCGGTTTTTTGTGGCGCTGAGCCGCCTTATACGACGACCGCCGGCTCCTCTTCGAAGCGCAGGATGACCTTGTCGGCGTCGTCGACGTCGATCGTGACCTTGCCGCCATTGGCGAGCTTGCCGAAGAGCAGCTCGTCGGCCAGCGCGCTGCGGATCGTGTCCTGGATCAGGCGGGCCATCGGCCTTGCGCCCATGAGCGGGTCGAAGCCTTTCTTGCCGAGGTGCTCCTTGAGCTTGTCGGTAAACGTGGGCTCGACCTTCTTCTCCTGGAGCTGCTCCTCGAGCTGCATGAGAAATTTGTCCACCACGCGCATGATGATGTCGTGGTCGAGCGAGCGGAACGAGATCGTCGCATCCAGCCGGTTGCGGAATTCCGGCGTGAACATGCGCTTGATGGATTCCATCTCGTCGCCGGACTCCTTGCTGGCCGTAAAGCCCATGCTGTTCTTGGAGAGCATCTCGGCGCCGGCGTTGGTCGTCATGACGATCATCACGTTGCGGAAGTCTGCCTTGCGGCCGTTGTTGTCCGTGAGCGTGCCGTGGTCCATCACCTGCAGCAGGATGTTGAACACGTCCGGGTGGGCTTTTTCGATTTCGTCGAGCAGCAGCACGGAGTAGGGTTTCTTGGTGATCTGCTCGGTGAGCAGGCCGCCCTGCTCGAACCCGACGTAGCCCGGGGGCGCGCCGATGAGGCGGGAGACCGCATGGCGCTCCATGTATTCCGACATGTCGAATCGGATCAGCTCGATGCCCAGTGCGTAGGCGAGCTGGCGGGCGACCTCGGTCTTGCCGACACCGGTGGGGCCGCTGAAAAGGAAGCTGCCGATCGGCTTCTGCGGATTGCCGAGGCCCGAGCGCGCCATCTTGATCGCATTCGCCAGCGCGTCGATCGCCTTGTCCTGGCCGAAGACCACGGCCTTGAGATCCCTATCCAATTTGGCTAGCGCGCTGCGGTCGTCCACGGAGACGCTGCGCGGCGGGATGCGCGCGATCTTGGCGATGATGTCCTCGATCTCGGCCTTGCCGATGATCTTCTTCTGCTTGGACTTGGGCTGGATGCGTTGCGCAGCGCCGGCTTCGTCGATCACGTCGATCGCCTTGTCCGGCAGGTGGCGGTCGTTGATGTGGCGCGCGGAAAGCTCGGCCGCGGTGCTGAGCGCATTCGACGTGTACTTGACGCCGTGGTGGGCTTCGAATCGGCTCTTGAGCCCCTTGAGGATCTCGATGGTTTCCTCGACCGACGGTTCGTTCACGTCGATTTTCTGGAAACGGCGGGAAAGCGCGTGATCTTTCTCGAACACGCCGCGGTATTCCGTATAAGTCGTCGCGCCGATGCACTTGAGCTGGCCGTTGGAGAGTACCGGCTTCAGCAGGTTGGAGGCGTCGAGGGTCCCGCCCGAGGCCGCGCCGGCCCCGATGACGGTGTGGATTTCGTCGATGAAGAGGATTGCGTTCGGGTTGTCGACGAGCTGCTTCAGCACGGCCTTGAGGCGCTGCTCGAAATCGCCGCGGTACTTGGTGCCGGCGAGCAGTGCGCCCATGTCGAGCGAGTACACGGTGCTCTTCTCGAGCAGCTCGGGCACGTTGTTCTCGACGATGCGCCGGGCCAGGCCTTCCGCGATCGCGGTCTTGCCCACGCCGGCCTCGCCGACCAGCAGCGGGTTGTTCTTGCGGCGGCGGCAAAGCGTCTGGATTACGCGCTCGAGCTCCTTGTCGCGGCCGATGAGCGGGTCGATCTTGCCGGCGAGCGCCTGCGCGTTGAGGTTCTGCGTGTAGTTATCGAGCGGGCTGTTGGCCGTTTCGGCCTGGCCTTCCTGCTCGGCTTCCTGCTCCGTCTTGCCCGAGTGCGGCTGCGGGGTCTTGGTGATCCCGTGGGAAATGTAATTGACCACGTCCAGCCGGGTAATGCCCTGCTGTTGCAGGAAATACACGGCGTGTGAATCTTTCTCGCCAAATATCGCCACCAGGACGTTGGCGCCGGTCACTTCCTTCTTGCCGGAGGACTGCACGTGCAGGATCGCGCGCTGGATCACGCGCTGGAATCCGAGGGTGGGCTGGGTGTCGACTTCGCGTTCGGTGCCGATGCGGGGCGTCTGCTCGGCGATGTGCTGGGACAGTTGCTTCCTCAGCTCGTCCAGGTTGGCGCCGCAGGCGCGCAAAACCTCGGCTGCGGTAGGGTTGTCCAGGAGGGCGAGCAGCAGGTGTTCGACGGTGATGAACTCGTGGCGCTTTTGCCGCGCCTCGACGAACGCCATGTGCAGGCTGACTTCGAGTTCCTGGGCAATCATCTATGTTTCCTCCATCACGCACTGTAGCGGATGCTGGTGTTTGCGGGCGTATCCCGCAACCTGTTGCACTTTCGTCGCTGCGATGTCCTTAGGATACACGCCGCAGACCCCGATCCCTTCGCGATGCACCGCCAGCATGACCTGGGTGGCCCTCTCGCGCGTAAGGTCGAAGAATTTTTGCAGCACCAGGACCACGAACTCCATCGGTGTGTAATCGTCGTTGAGAAGCATAACCTTGAACATCGGCGGCGGCTTGATCTTCGCTTTCGCCGGCTTGAGAACCGTGTCGTCCTTGTACTGCGCCATAGTGCCGCCTGCTCGAATGCCGCGTCGCCTTGACCGCCACGGTCGGACACTCCGTTCCCGTCGCGGTTCCCTCGACCCATCCTAATCAATGTACTTGGGGTACGCAATGCAATATCTGCGCCAAGTCGCGGATTGCAAGAGCGCGCTGGCGACCGACCATGGCAAAAGTCACGCTGCGGAGGTCGTGCTTCCGGCGCCGGGCGCGCTCTTGACGACGCGCGGGCGGGCGCGGTAAAAGGCGACACTCGCAACCAACGCAAAGGAAGCTGCAACAATGGCGACAGGCACGGTGAAGTGGTTCAACGATGCAAAAGGGTTTGGTTTCATCACGCCGGACGATGGCAGCGAGGATCTCTTCGCGCATTTCTCGGCGATCAACATGGCCGGCTTCAAGTCGCTCAAGGAAGGCCAGAAGGTTTCTTTCGACGTGGTGCAGGGGCCGAAAGGCAAGCAGGCTTCGAACATCCAAAAAGCTTGAAGGAATCACCCCCTATTCAAAATGCAAAGGCCGCCCTCGGGCGGCCTTTTCTTTTGCGGGATGCTTCCGCGGCAGGCTAGGAACAGGGGAAACCGAGGTTTCCCCCGTACCCCCATCCTTGAGTGGCGCTTACTTGGCGGCCCACGGCTTGATGGCTTCCTTGAGCCTGGCGTAACCCTCGAGATACTTCGGCCGCTTGCCGGAATACACCTTGTCGAAAGCCGCGACCTGGTCGTCGAGCCACTTGGCCAGTTCCTTGTTGCCGGGGTTCGCCGCCTTGTAGGCCTCGTTGATCAGCACGAAGTGGATGCGCGGGTCGTAGGGCTGCTTGCTGCCGCCCTCGGTCTCGTCGCCGGCCAGCAGGCGCAGCAGCATCGCGTCGGCGGAGCCCAGCGTCTGCTCGAAGATCGGCTCGCCGACGATGCGGTACATGACGCTCGTCATGTCCTTGCCGTTCTTCATCGTGAAGCCCATCTCGCTCCAGAGCTTGTTCATGTCGGTGCCGGGCTTGACCCGGTCGATGACCATCTGGCCCCAGCTGCGCAGGAAGTCGGGGGCATCGGCCATGAGGTCGGTCAGCCGGTCGCCGTCGAGGTCGGTCGCGTACACGATCACGTTCTTCTGCTGGACCATGTCGTGCAGCAGCAGGCCGAAGTTGGTGTCGGCGATATGCTCGGAAATCTCGCCGCCCCAGTTCTCCATGCCGGCCTTGAAGTCCTTCGGCAGCAACGCGACGATCGCGTCGACGTTTTCCTTGTGCTCCTCGTAGGCGTCCACCGAGTACTTGCGCTTGAGCTCGAACTTCGTGCCCTTGATCATCCAGCGGACGATGCCTGCGTTGATGGCGTCTTCCTGCGCCTGCGTCGGCTTGGTGGCGACGCGGCCGACACTGCCGGTCTCGTGGATCATCTTGAGGAAGAGGCGCACCGCGTAGGCCATGCGCACGCCCGGGGTGTTCATTTCCGAATGGATGTTGCCGCTGGCGCGGTCGACCGAGAACTTCTTCTTGTCCTGCGAGTAGGGCAGGCCCGGCATGAAGCGGATGCTGGTGATCGTCCCGTACGGCCGCACGTTGCAATAGACGCCTGCGGCGGTGCGCAGCGGCGCGTTCGCCGACTTGCCGTTGACGACGACCTTCTTGCCGTTCTCGTTGACCAGGAAATCGCCGGCCGTCGACCACTTGAGCGCTGTGTATTCGAGCTTGCCGAACCAGTCCAGCGACACCAGCTTCGTGTCGTGGCGGAACTGGGCCATCATCGGCACGCCGAGGAACGGCAACCCGAGCACGTCGAGCGCCATGAGCGTGCCGTTCAGCGCGAACATGTCGGTAAACGCATGCGCCACGGGCTTGACGCCGCCGGCGGTGCTGCCGCCTTCCCAGATGATCGCGTCCTTGTAGCCGCGCGGCTGCGAGGAGGAGCGCTTGTAGATGCCGTCCAGCATCTTGAACAGGTCGCCGTTCTGCTCTTCCTGGGCGATCTTCAGCAAGTCGAGTTTTTGGGTCATGGGGGAGAGTGAACCTTGGAGGGGAGCTAAAAGATATATTATATAAGAGTTCGGAGCCGCCCCCAGCGCTTAGCCTGGGAAGAGCTTGAGCGCGAAGGCCCTTTCCGCCAGCCACACCGAGGCGACGAGCGCAATGAGCACCGAACCACCAGTGAAAATCATACGCCGGTAAAACATGCTGCGGCGCAACCCGTAGGCCAGCGGCAGAAACGCGGCCACGATCGCAAGCTGGCCGACCTCTACCCCCAGGTTGAACCCTACCAGCGCGAGCAGCAGGGCGTCGCGAGGCAGGCCGAGGTCCGCGAGGACGCTGGCAAATCCGAATCCGTGGATCAGCCCGAACCCGAAAGCCACCATCCAGCGGCGTCCGCCCACGACCGGCCACAGGTTGTTCAGCGCGGCAAGGATTACCGACAGCGCGATCGTCGATTCCACGAGCCGAGAAGGCAGGGAAACGATCGACAGTGCGGCAAGGCTCAGCGTGATCGAATGCGCAAGGGTGAACGCGGTCACGATCTTGAGCACGTCCCAGAAGACCGGCCCGAAGCGTTCCGAGGCATGCCACGCCCCGCGGCGCAGGACAAACACGGCCGGCAAGAGGAGGGACAGCAGGAAGAGGATGTGGTCGAAGCCGATGAGGATGTGCCAGACGCCTTCACGCGCGTAGTCGAAGAACTGGCGCAGGCGGGAAACTTCCGCGAGCTCGAATGCCTGCCTGGCTTTTTCCGGTCCCAGGATTGCGCTCGAGGAGGCAGTGGCCTGCGTGATCCGCAAGAGGCCGCGATGCGAGGGATCGAGGTCGAAGAACAGGTTGTAGTCGACGACCAGCTGGCGAGGGGGCGCGCGGCCGCCACACTCGATCGAAAATTTCAGCACTTCATAGGCGCCGTCGCTGTGGTCGTCGACGAGGTGTCCCGTCGGCGCAATGGCGCATGCGGCGCCGTTGGCCGAAATCGCAAGGCGCGCCAGGGCATAGGCCGCGATGTCTTCGTGTTTCGCCCGGACCTCGCCCCAGGTGATCTCGCCGTTGCCATTGGCGTCCAGCCCGAGCGCGTAGTCGAGATCGCGCAGCGCGATGTCCCACTGGCCCTGCAGGCCCGCATTGCCGACGACGATCGAGAGGTAGCTGTCGCTGGGCTTGTGCGCTTGCGTGCCAGTGGCGGAAAGGGCCAGCGAGAGGGCACAAAGCGCCGTCGCAAGAATCCTCACTTGGGGAGTGCCTTCAGCGCTTCCGCATCGCGATGCAATGCCGGGTCTTCGAAGCCGGTCCGCTCGAGCCAGTCCAGCGCCGGCTGTGCGGCCGCTCGGTCGAGCGCAACGCGGGCCGCTTCGAGCAGGATCGCGGCGTCGCGCGGCTCGCGCTGTTTCTTCCAGTTTTCCACAGCGAGCCTGACTGCGCCTGGAGCATCTCCTTTGAGGGAAAGGCGGAATCGTGCTTCCTCCATGAGGTGAAGCTGCTCGCCACGCAGGCCCGCCTCTGCGAAGCGGTCTTCGAGCGCTTTGGTGCGCTTCGCTGCGGAAGGGAGCTTCGACGCGGTTTCCGCCAGCGCCAGTCGCAGCAACAGCGTGTCGGAGCGGGCCCAGTCCTTGAGCAAGGCGACGACTTCCGCGGACCGGCCCTGCTCGAGAAGGAAATCGGCAAACGCGGCAAGCAGGAAATTGTCCGTGACCCCGAGGGCAAGCGCATCGCGAAAATGCATTTCCGCCTTGGCGGGCTCGCCCAGACGGCGCGCCATTTCCGCCAGCCGGGTAAGGTTCCAAAGCTTTGTCTTTGCGCCAGCATCAGCGTGGCGCTGTAGCGCGCCGGCGAGCTGCTCGTACGCGCTCCGCGTCTTGCCGGTCGTGGCGTCGACATACGCGAGGCAGCCAGTGGCGAACAACGCGCTCGCATGCGCCGAAAGCGCGTTGCATTCGGCGCGCGCTTCTGCGTAACGAGCCTGCACCATGTAGATGGCCGCGCGCCAGGCGCGCGCTTCGACGTTGGAAGGCTGCGCGCTGACCGCGGCGCCGAGGTCCTCGAGCGCGCCCTCGAAATCGTGGCGGTACTGGCGCAGCATGCCGCGGATCACCAGTACCTCCGGCGGCGGGGCAGGATCTTTTGCCCACGTGCGCAAGACAGCCTCCGCGTAACCCACATAACGGGGATCGCCGTCGGCCATGGCGAGGTCGAAATAGCGCGCGGCGACCTTCGCCGCCAGCGCTGCGTCTGCTGGTCGCGCAACGAGTCCAGCCCGAAGCGCGCGCAACTCGCGCGCCAGCGGGTCCGCTGGCGACAGCGGCAAACGCTCGAGGACCGTTGCTTCGCCGGAAGGCGTATATGGGGCGGCCGAGGCTGTCAGGAGGCTGCCGCACAGGCCGGCCAGGGCCAGCCTCAGGAGAAACTGGGACATGAATCAGCACAGTGAAAACAACAGGTTATCACTATTGTTAAAGCTAATCCTCATGGACTAGAATGCTGGCGTGGGCGATCCCACAGGGAGGCAATACGGGACGAAGGCCGGTACACCGGCCCACCTGGCCGACCAGCCGGCAGCTCGGTCTGGGAAGCGCGAGAACTCGTTGCGCCGCACCGTAGGTATTCAAACCAAAACTAGGAGAAACAGATGACCAAGATCCTGTCCGTAGTCGTTGCCGCGCTCTTCGCAACCGTCAGCCTGAACGTCATGGCCGCCTCGCATGCCGGCGCGCAAAAAGACGACAAGAAGATGGAAAAGAAAGGCGACATGAAAAAAGGCGACATGAAGAAGGACGAGATGAAGAAGGACGGCATGAAGAAGGACGGCATGAAGAAGGACGACATGAAGAAGGACGGGATGAAGAAGTAGTTTCCGCTCGTCCAGACCTCAGGGGCATGGCGCGAGCCATGCCTTTTTTATTTTTAAGCCATTGATTTATTTATGAATAAAGACTGTCTCGCGAAATTGAACCAATTCCTGACGCACGATGTCAACCGGCAGGTAGGAGGCGCGTTAACTGGTATCGGCTGGCTTGCCGGCCGAAAAAAAACAGACTTACAACCCTGCTGAAGGAAATCAAAAATGCATAAGCTGCTGTCGATCGTAATCGCCGCCCTGTTCGCGGCCGTCAGCGTCTCCGCTTTCGCCGCCTCGCACGCCGGCGCGCAAGCCAAGGACGACAAAAAGATGGAAAAGAAAGAAGCAGTAATGGAAAAGAAGATGGAAAAGAAAGAAGCGGCGATGGAAAAGAAGATGGACAAGAAAGAAGCCGCGATGGAAAAGAAGGCCGACATGAAGAAAGACGAAAAGAAGGCCGACATGAAGAAGGACGAAAAGAAGGCCGACAAGAAGTAGGTCGTCTTCACAGCATCCGGAAGGCAGGGTATGGTTTCCCTGCCTTTTTTATTTGGGGTCCCGAAAGCAATGCGTAAGCTCACGTTACTTGCCTGCCTGGCGCTTGCCAGCGGGATAGCCGCCGCCCAGCAGCTGCCGCGCACCGAACTCTCGGCCGGCATGCACCTGATTCGCGCCGAGGTGGCGGACAATTTCGTCACCCGGATGCAGGGCCTCATGCATCGTCCGGCGATGGGCGCAAACGAGGGAATGCTGTTCGTCTTCGACGACGCGGGCATCCAGTGCATGTGGATGAAGAACACGCTGATCCCGCTTTCGGTCGCCTACATCGCCGATGACGGCTCGATCGTCAACATCGAGGACATGAAGCCGCATAGCGAGGATTCGCATTGCGCGAAAAAGCCCGTGCGCTTCGCGCTCGAGATGAACGTCGGCTGGTTCGCCTCCAAAGGACTTCGCCCGGGCGCCAGGCTTCGCGGGCTGGAGAAATACCGGCCTCAGTAACGCCCGGCCGGCCTCGCTTCAGTGGCGATGCCGGTGATGGATGTCCGGGTAGTGCGGATGCCGGTGGGTAAGCGTCTCGTGCCGGTGCCCATGAGCGTGGGGCTCCGCGCCGTCCCAATCGAAATCATGCGTGTGACGGTGGTGCTCGTCATGCACGTGCCCATGCTCATGCTCCAGCAGCTCGTGCGTGTGGTCATGCTCGTGCCTTTCGCTCACATGCAGCCAGACGCCGGCGCCCATCAGGGTGGCCGCAACCCAGAAAGCGAGGCCGGCCGGCTCACCCAGCACGCCGATCGCAATCGCCACGCCGACAAACGGCGCAGTTGAAAAATAGGCGCCGGTCCGCGCAGCTCCCAGGTCGCGCAGGGCGACGACGAACAGGACGAGGCTGATGCCATAGCCCGCAAGGCCGATGACCATCGCCGCAAGCGATAGGCCCGTGCTCGGCCAGGGCGCCGCGGACCAGGCGGCGAGCGACAGGTTGGCGATTCCCGCGACGAGGCCCTTGATCGCGGCGATCGCGACCGGATTGCCGGACGATATTTTCCTGGTGAGGTTGTTGTCGATCGCCCAGAACAGGCACGCTGCGGCGACGAGCAAGGCGCCGGCGTCGATTGCATTCAATGTTCCGGGCGAGAGCGAAAGCAGAATGCCACCCGCCGTGATCAGTCCCATCCCAATGGCAATCCGCCGGTCGAAATTTTCGCGGAACACGAACCACGCGATCAGCGCGGTCAGCACGCTCTCGAGGTTGAGCAACAGCGACGCGACCGTGGCCTGGGTCGAGGCGAGGCCGAACATGAGAAGCGATGGCGCGAGGACTCCGCCGGTCACGACGGCGCCGGCGAGCCAGGGCAATGCCGATCGGTCGATCCCCAGGCTGAACTTTTCGCCGGCCAGGCGACGCGCGACGAGCCAGAGGGAGAGTCCCAGCCCGCTACCTGCGTAAAGGAGGCCGGCGAGCGCAAAGGGATGCACGTCGCCGACCAATGCCTTCGCCGCCGGCGTGCTTGCCCCGAACAGCGCCGCCGCAGCGAGCGCGCCCGCAATGGAGCGTTTCCGCGATGAGACCATCCAGCCTCCAGCGATTACGTTGCCGGTTACAGCAGGAACATCATAGTGATCCTCAGCGCGCGCGGCTCGGCACGGCCGTCGTCGGTCCGCACATGAACAACCATTGCGCGCAATTCATTCCGGTGGATGCGCCGGAAACTAATCGGGGCCCGCGTGGGGCCCCGAGGTGGGAACAGGCGGCTGGAATCAGAGGCCGTTGTTCTGCTGCGCGACCATGCAGTAGAGCATCGGGATCGAGAGCATCGTGTTGAAGCGCGACGCGAGCATCGCCAGGCGGGCAGCCTTGGCCTTTTCAGCCGGCTCGACCTGCACGATGCCGAGCGCCTTCTTCTGGTTCGGCCAGATGATCGCCCACACGTTGATCCCCATGATCAGGCCGAGCCACATGCCGATCGCTATGGCCGTGAACGGGCGCTGGAAGGTGAGCATGGATCCGATATAGCCGTTCATCGTCGCGAGGATGAGGCCGGTCACCATGGTCGCCAGCGCGGCCCAGCGGAACCAGAACAATGCGGTCGGCGCGATGACCTTGCTGATCGCAGGCTTTTGCTCGTCCGGGATCTTGGGCATCGAGGGAATCTGGACGAAGTTGAAGTACCAGAGGAGGCCAATCCACAGCACGCCCGAAAGCACGTGCAGCCACCGGAAGAAGAAGGCGACCCAGGCATGCTGCCCGCTGACGGACACGCTGCCGCTCATCGCGGCGACGAGGCCGAGGATGATGATCAGCAGGACGAAACCCGCCGTGATCGTGCGACCCAATGACTGGAAAATGGCACCCATGGTTTGACTCCTTTTCTTTGTTATGCGGGACCGGCCCTGAGCGAATTTGAGTCTAGCACAAGCCGTTTGGCGGATCGAACGCCGTTCCGCTCAATGGCCTCCGCTCACCAGCCCCGAAGCCGCCAGCAACAGCACGATGATTTCCGCCACCACGATGAATGCAAGCGCCGAATCGCCGCGCCGCAGGTAGCTGGTTGCAATGCGCAAGTAGCAACCCAGCGTGACAAGCGAAAGGAAGGCGATGCCGGCGAAGTTCATTACGTCGCTGGCGCCGGCGAGCCGCAGCCAGCCCCATCCGGTCGGCAGCCCGGTCGCCGCAAGATAGCGGTCGACCGGGAGCCCCCAAAGGGAAGGCAGCTCGGACAGCGGGATATGGGGCGCGACCAGGCCGCTCGCATACAGCGCGAAAGTCGCGATCAGCAGCCCGAATCCGATGCGTGTCCCGATATCGAGCCACCGGGCTTATTGCAGTTGCTCCTCGGAGACAAGGGGTTTCACGTCCATATACCGAGACCTTTCAGCAACGCCCGAACACCGGCGAGCAGCAGGAAGGCGATCACGGTCCTGCGGATTATGTGGGTCGGCGCGACCCGCAGGAGCCTTGCGCCGATCCTGGCGCCCAGCATGATCCCGAGGCACGAAGGGACCACGAGCATCGGCAGCATCGCGCCGCGATTCAGGTAGATCCATGCGGCCGATGTATCGATGACCGAAAGCAGGAAGCTGCTGGTGCCCGCGGCCAGCTTGAGCGGCACGCCCATGAGCAGGTTCAGCGCGGGCACGTTCGCCCAGCCGGCCCCCAGGCCGAAGAGGCCGGCGAGGACGCCGATCCCGGCGAACACGCACAGGCCCGCCACCGTGTTGCGCGCCTGCCACTCGACGTTCCTGCCGAGCGCAGGATCGTGATAGATGCCATGCAGCTGCAGGGCAGTGGCCAGCGCGTCGGGCGCCTGGTTCGTTCCCTCGGCGCGCCCTTGCATCCGCAGCATCAGCGCGACGATCGCGAGGATCACCACGCCAAGCGCCGTCTGGACGATGTGCGCCGGCAACGCCAGGCCGATCAGCGCGCCGAAGATCGAAGTGATCGACCCGACGAGCGCGAGCGGCAACGCCAGCCGCATGCTGGCCATGCCGCTTCGCAGGAGCGAAGGCCCGGCCGACAGCGCTCCGCAAAGCGCGAGCAGCAACCCGGCTCCGCGCACGAAATCGAGATGGAACGGGAAGAATCCGCTGACGATCGGGACGAACAGGACGCCGCCGCCGACACCGCCGAGGATCGCCACGATGCCCAGCAGGAGCGTCACCGAAAAAAGCACGATCGGCCAGACCCACCAGGCGGTCGCCGAGGCTGCGCCAGCCTCGGCGCAGAATGCGTGCCCCGGAAGCGCCAATGCCGCTGTAGTCAGCAACACCACGATCAGCCAACGGGACTGGTGCAGGGAGGAATTCAAGCGGAGCGATCTCTGATGGAAGGCGCGTTTCGGGTGCCGGATCTTCTTTCAGCAATTGTCCCATGCTCGGCTCGCCATGAATCGCAATTGACGCTCGGCGCATTTGACGCTCGCTTAGTCGAACCCTATGCTCGAAACCCGCCTTTGCTGAGATGCCAAGACCCCAATGCCGAAACTCGCTGCAAACCTGTCGCTCCTCTTCACCGAGGATGCCTTCCTCGACAGGTTCGACGCGGCGGCCGCTGCCGGCTTTCGCCATGTCGAGTACCAGTTTCCCTACGAATTCGACAAGGATGCGATCGCGCAGAGGGCGCGCAACGCAGGCGTGGAAATCGTCCTGCACAACATCCCGTCGGGCGATGCGCACAAAGGCGATCGCGGGCTTGGCTGCCTGCCCGAGCGCAAGGAAGAATTCCGAACCGGCGTCGCCCGCGCGATCGAGTACGCATTGGCTGCAGGCTGCCCGCGCCTGAACTGCCTCGCCGGGGTGCCCCCGGAAGGCGCGCCGACCGAGCGGCATCACGCCACTTTCGTCGAGAACGTGGCCTATGCGGCGAAGGAACTGGCCAAGGCAGGCCTCTCGCTCATGATCGAGCCGATCAACACGCGCAGCGTCCCGGGTTTTTTCCTGAACGGATCCGCGCAGGCCGTGGCGGTCCTCGACGAGGCGGGGGCGTCCAATGCCTTCGTCCAGTACGACCTGTTTCACATGCAGGTCATGGAAGGCGACCTTGCAAAGACGATCGAGCGGCTGCTGCCACGCATCGGGCACTTGCAGATCGCCGACGTTCCCGACCGCCACGAGCCAGGCACCGGCGAAATCAATTTCGGATTCCTGCTGGGTGAAATCGACCGCCTCGGCTACAAGGGCGCCATCGGCTGTGAGTACAATCCCAAGACTGACACGCTAAGCGGGCTGGCTTGGGCCGCTCCCTACCTCGGCCTGGCTGGGGCCGCTCCTTACCTGGAAGCCTGAATGGGCGCCGAAGAGCACATCGCTCCGCAATCCCAAGTTCGAATCGACCCGGCCCGCCAGCGCGAAGTCGTCGCGGCATTGCGTGCGTTCATGCCGGCGCACGCGGTGCTCTTCCGGGACGAGGAAACGCGGCCTTATGAATGCGATGGCCTCTCGGCGTACCGGCAACTGCCCATGGTCGTCGCCTTGCCGGAAACGGAGGAGCAGGTCGCAAGCGTCCTCAAGGCCTGTAATGCAATGAAGGTGCCGGTCGTGCCGCGCGGGGCCGGCACCGGCCTCTCGGGCGGAGCGCTGCCTTCCGCGGAAGGCGTGCTGCTCGGCCTGGCCAAATTCAATCGCATCCTTTCGATCGACCCGCTTGCACGCACCGCGCGTGTGCAGCCCGGCGTGCGCAATGCGGCAATCTCCGAGGCCGCGGCGATCCACAAGCTGTATTACGCGCCGGACCCTTCCAGCCAGATCGCCTGCACCATTGGCGGCAACATCGCCGAGAATTCGGGCGGCTTGCACTGCCTCAAGTATGGGCTGACAGTGCACAACGTCCTGCGGGTGCGTGGATACACGGTCGAGGGCGAGCCGGTGGAGTTCGGCTCCGAGGCGCTCGATTCGCCCGGCTTCGACCTGCTTGCGCTGGCCATCGGTTCGGAAGGCATGCTGGCGGTCACTGTCGAGGCCACCGTCCGGCTGGTGCCCAAGCCCGAGGTCGCACAGGTGATCATGGCTTCTTTCGCCGAAGTCGAAACCGCCGGCAACGCGGTGGCCGACATGATCGCCGCCGGCATCGTCCCGGCGGGGCTCGAGATGATGGATCGGCCGGCGACGCACGCCGTCGAGGAGTTCGTGCATGCGGGTTACGACCTCGACGCCGCGGCGATCCTATTGTGCGAATCCGACGGCACGCCGGCCGAAGTCGCCGAAGAGATCGGCCGCATGAAAGAAGTGCTTTCGCGCTCCGGCGCAACGCAGCTCAAGGTGTCGGGCAGCGAAGCCGAACGCCTGAAGTTCTGGGCCGGCCGCAAGGCCGCTTTCCCTGCGGTCGGGCGCATCTCGCCGGACTACTACTGCATGGACGGCACGATCCCCAAGAAGCGGCTGGGGGAGATGCTCGGGTTCATCGCGGAGATGGAGAAGAAATATTCCCTGCGCTGCCCGAATGTCTTTCACGCCGGCGACGGCAACCTGCATCCCCTGATTCTCTTCGACGCCAACGACCCGGAGCAGCTGCATCGCACCGAAGCATTCGCGGGAGAGGTGCTGGAGAAATGCGTGGCCGTCGGCGGCACCATCACCGGCGAGCACGGCGTAGGCATCGAGAAGATCAACCAGATGTGCGTGCAGTTCGGCGGCAAGGAAATCGCGCTCTTCCTTGCGCTCAAGCAGGCTTTCGACGCGCATGGCTTGTTGAATCCCGGCAAGAACATTCCAACGCTCCACCGCTGCGCCGAATACGGGCGCATGCACATGCGCGCGGGCAGCGAGCGCTTCCCGGCCTTGCCGAGGTTCTGAGTGGAAGCGGTGCTCGCGCGATTCGCGGACCGGGTCCGCGCGGCGGCCGGGGCGGGCGGGCGGCTGTGCCTGCGAGGCGGCGGCACCAAGGAATTCTACGGCGGTGTCCTTGAGGGAGAAACGCTCGACCTCAGCGAGTACGCCGGGATCGTCAATTACGAGCCCAGCGAACTCGTGCTGACCGCGCGTTGCGGGACTCCCCTGGCAGAGCTTGAGAAAACGCTTGCCGCCAGCAACCAGATGATCGCTTTCGAGCCGCCGCATTTTGGGGTGGGCGCCACGCTGGGCGGATGCATTGCGGCCGGCCTTGCGGGGCCGAGGCGCGCAGCCAACGGGCTCTACTACGGCGCCGTTCGCGACTTCGTGCTCGGCGTCAATCTCATGGACGGCCGCGCCGACGTAGTGCGCTTCGGCGGGCAGGTCATGAAGAATGTGGCGGGGTACGACGTTTCGAGGCTGTTGACAGGGTCGATGGGCACGCTGGGAATCCTTCTCGACGTGTCGCTCAAGGTCCTGCCTGCGCCGGCTGCAAACGCATCGCTTCGCTTCGGGCTGGGGGAGGCCGATGCGGTGAGGAGGCTGAATGAGTGGGGCGGGCGCCCGCTCCCGGTGACCGCGAGCGCGTGGTGCGACGGCGTGCTGGACGTGCGGCTCGAAGGCGCTTCGGCCGCGGTCGATGCGGCCTGCGCGACCTTGGGCGGGCAGCGCATCGAGGAGAGCGAAGCGGCGCGATTCTGGGAAGGCGTGCGCGACCAGTCGCATGCGTTCTTTTCGTCGCCTGGTCCGCTGTGGCGCCTGTCGGTGCCGTCAACGGCGGGTGCGCTGACCATTCCCAAGGATCCGTCCGGCCGCCAATTCGTCGAGTGGGGTGGCGCACTGCGCTGGTGGAAAACAAGCGCCGATGCGGCATCGGTTCGCGAGGCGGCCCGCGCCGCCGGCGGTCATGCGACGTTGTTCCGCGGCGGCGGCGACCGCGGCAGTGGAGTGTTTGCAGAGCTCGAGCCAGTCGTTGCGCGGCTGCATCGCAACGTGAAAAACGTTTTCGATCCGGCCGGCGTGTTCAACCGCGGCCGGCTGTACCCGGAATGGTGAGCTTGCGCCGCCGGCCTAGCCGCTAAGAAAAAAATGCAGACCAACCTCGCCGATTTCATTCGCGATACCCCGGAAGGCCGCGAAGCCGACGCGATCCTGCGCAAGTGCGTGCATTGCGGCTTTTGCACCGCCACCTGCCCGACCTACCAGCTGCTCGGCGACGAGCTCGACGGGCCGCGCGGCCGGATCTACCTCATCAAGCAGGTGCTGGAAGGCGGCGAGGTCACCGGCAGCACCCAGCTGCACCTGGACCGTTGCCTCACCTGCCGGGCGTGCGAAACGACCTGCCCTTCGGGGGTGGAGTACGGCCGACTGGCAGACATCGGGCGCAAAGTCGTCGAAGAGAAAGTCCCGCGGCGGCCGTGGGAGGCATTCCAGCGGGCCGTGCTCTCGGCCGTATTGCCAAGGACGGCGTTGTTCGCTGCGCTGCTTGGCATCGGGCGCGCGCTGCGGGCAGTGCTGCCTGCCAGCCTGGCCGCGAAGGTTCCACCACCATCGGCGGCGCCTGGTGCCTGGCCCCAGCCGCGACACGCGCGGAAAATGCTTGTCCTCGCCGGTTGCGTGCAGCCTGCGATCTCGCCGGCTATCAACGCTGCGGCCGCAAGAGTGCTCGATCGGATCGGGATCTCACTGGTCGAAGCGCCCGGGGCGGGCTGCTGCGGCGCCGTGCGATTCCATCTCAACCGGCAGGCCGCCGGCAAGGATGACATGCGCGCGATGATCGACGCCTGGTGGCCGCTGGTGGAATCGGGCGTGGAGGGCATCGTCATGACTGCCAGCGGCTGCGGGACCACCGTCAAGGAGTACGGGCACCTGCTCGCGGACGATCCAGCGTATGCCGGCAAAGCGGCGCGCATTTCGGCGATGACCCGCGACCTTTCCGAAGTGCTCCTCCAGGAAAGAACCGCGCTCGAACGGCTGGCTGCGGCACGCAGCGGCGACATGCAGCGTGTCGCGTTCCATTCGCCCTGCAGCCTGCAGCACGGCCAGCAGGTCCGGGGCGCGGTCGAATCCCTTCTCGAGGGCGCCGGGTTCACGCTTACGGCGGTGCCCGATGCGCACTTGTGCTGCGGTTCGGCGGGCACCTATTCGATCCTCCAGCCCGGGCTATCGGCGCAACTTCGAACCAACAAGCTCGCGGCGCTCGAGTCGGGTGCGCCGGCAAGCATCGCCACGGCGAACATCGGCTGCCTCTCGCACCTCCAATCGGGAACGGGGACGCCGGTCGAGCACTGGATCCAGCTGCTCGACCGGCAAATCGCATGACAGTGGAATAAAGCCGCACCGTTTGCGTTCGTCGGCTCGGAGGCGCCTTTTGTCGATTCGTATTCGCGCTATCTGCAAGAGATTGTGATTCGTGTGGCGGAATCGCTGCGCGCCGGTGCCGCGCCAGCGTAGCTTTTTGCATCTCGAGCTGCAGGAAGACAAGACGACTTGAACGAATCCGCCGCAATCGCCGGGAAACAGGGCACTGCCGCAATGCCGCGTTTCGAAGCGGAGCGGGTCGCCGAGCTATTCAACCTCGCGCGCTCCGGCTACATCGTTTCGCTGCTGAACGGCGCGATCCTCGTCCTCATCCTCTGGGGGCCGATCGCCGCCGAAGTGCTGGTCGGCTGGCTCGTCAGCCTGATCGTCGTGATCTCGGCGCGCATGGCGCTCCACCAGATCTACCAGCGCGCGGAAACTCGAACCACGACGCCGATTGCGTGGGAACGGCGGTTTGCAGTGGGCGCTTTCGCGGCCGGCGCCCTGTGGGCGATGACGCCCGGCCTGTTTTTCGAGGCCGGCGAGCCGCTGCATCGAGTTGCCGTGATGTTCGTGACTGGTGGGATGATCATCGGCGCGACCGGGATCTATTCGCCGAGCCGGATCGCTTTCTACGCATTCGTGGTTTCACCGGTCCTCGTCTCGGCCGGGGTGCTGTTTGCCCAGGGAAGCGACCCGTACCGCTGGATGTCGGTCATGGTCGCCGTATTCTCCATTGCGATGGTCTCCGTGTTCGGCCGGCTCAACGCCTCGGTCTGCCGGACGCTGCAGGCGCGCCTCGAGAACGAAGCGCTGGTTGCGCAGCTTGGCGCCAGCGAAGCGCTCTTCCGCGACGCAATCGACAGTTCACCGGACGGGATCGGCATCTACGACAAGGAAGACCGGCTCGTGGCCTGCAACGCGCAGTACGCAGCGCTCTATGCGCCGGGGAAACCGCCCGCCGCGCTTGCTGGGACGCCTTTCCGCATGATCGTCGAAACCGCGTTCGAGCACTCCGAGCTGATTTCGCCGGCCGACGCGGAGGACAAGGCAGGCTGGATCGAAAGACGCGTCGAGCGCCACCTCGCCGGCGACGGGCGGCTGTGGCAATACCGCACGCGCGACGGCCGCTGGATGCAGGGCAAGACCGTCCGGACGCCGCTTGGCGGCATCGTCGGCGTATTCACCGACATTTCCGAAACAAAGCGCGCCGAGGCCGCCTACCAGGCGGTGCTGGCCGAGGAGAGCCTGGTGCTCGAGATCCTCCCGGTCGGCGTCGCCTTCATCGAGAAGCGCACCATCGTTCGCTGCAACCGCCGGCTCGAAATGATCCTCGGCTATGCGCCGGGCGAATTGGCGGGCAAGCCCACGCGCATCCTCTACGGTTCGCAAAGCGCGTGGCAAACCGTCGGTGCCGACACCTACGCGCGCCTTACAAAGGGCGGAATCGTGGAAGACGACACCCGCAT
This sequence comes from Pseudomonadota bacterium, assembly GCA_031376265.1. Taxonomy (GTDB): domain Bacteria; phylum Pseudomonadota; class Gammaproteobacteria; order Burkholderiales; family SG8-39; genus SZAS-79. The sequence goes on along the minus strand of JANMDK010000312.1, from coordinate 11,820 downwards.
GATGCGCAAGGACGGCACAGCGATCTGGTGCCACAGCCTTGGCCGCGCGCTCGACCCGGCCGACCCGGAATCGGCGGCGATCTTTGCTTTTTCCGACGCCCAGGACAGGCGCGCGGCCGAGAATGCGTTGCGTGAGAGCGAAGCCATGTACCGCAACCTCGTGGAGACGTCGAACGACCTCATCTGGTCGATTGACCTCGAGGGCCGCTGGACCTATCTCAATGGTGCCGCAGTGCGGCGCATCTGGGGCGCAGAGACGGCGGACCTGCTCGGCCGGCCGTGCTTCGATTCGCTGGTGCCCGAGGTTCGCGAACGGGACCGCGCGGTGTTCCAGCAGATCCTGCGCGGCGAGCCCGCCTACAACTACGAGACCCGCCACCTGCGCCGCGACGGCGTGCCGGTCGACCTTTCGTTCAATGCGATTCCGCTGCGCAATCCCCGCGGGGAAATCATCGGCGCCACCGGCACGGCGCGCGACATCACCGAGGTCAAGCAGGCTGCCGCGGCGCTTTACGAAAGCGTTGCGCGGCTGCGCCTCGCAGTGGACGCGGCCGACCTGTATTACTGGGAATGGACCGTCGAGGACAACAGTTTTTCGTGGGGCCGCGACCCAAGCGCGTTGCTGGGCCTTGCGGCGAGCGGGTCGCGCGCGAAGCCGGATTTCCGCACGCTGATCCATCCCGACGACCGCGAGCGTTATGAGGAAGCCTACGCCCGGACGCTGGAAACCGGGGAGCCGCACTCCTGCGAGTTCCGGATCGTCGCCAGAGAGGGCCAGATCCGCTGGCTCTCGGCGCGCGGCCGCATGGTCTATGGCGACAACGGCGCGCCGGCGCGCGTGATCGGCGTTTCGCAGGACGTCAGCGAGCGCAAGCGCCAGGAGGAGGAGGTCCGTTACCTGGCGTACCACGACACGCTCACCGGCCTGCCGAACCGGCGCCTGCTCGACGACCGGCTGAGGCAGTCCGTGTTCTCGGCGCAGCGCCGGGACGGCCGACTCGCGGTCATGGTGATCGACCTCGACCACTTCAAGAACGTCAACGACTCGCTCGGCCACAAGGCGGGCGATGCAGTGCTGCGCGAAGTGGCCAACCGGCTGATGGGCTGCGTGCGCAAGGCCGACACGCTGGCTCGGCAGGGCGGCGACGAGTTCGTCATCGTGATCCCCGACCTCGGCCTCGAGGCCGACTGCTCGATCGTCGCCGAGAAGATCCTGCGCACGCTGGTGCCGGAATTCCGCGTCGACGGGCACTCCTTCACGATCGGCGCGAGCATCGGCATCAGCCTCTTCCCGGCCGATGCCGGCGACGGCGAAGCGCTGCTGCGCAACGCCGACGTGGCCATGTACCGCGCCAAGGAACTCGGGCGCAACAACTACCGCTTCTACGCCCGCTGAGCGGTAAGCACACCGCGCGCAAGGCCGCGGACACCCGCCTGCGGTAGAGTCCCGGCATGTCGGTCTTCAACGATCGCCTGCCGGTCCGTCCGGGCAGCCGCGACTTTTCCCAGTTTTTCGCACTCGCGCGATTCCTGGCGCCCTATCGGCTGCGGATTGCGGGCGCGATCGTCGCGCTGCTCGTCGCCGCGGTGTGCGTGCTCGCGCTCGGCCAGGGGTTGCGCTACGTGATCGACGCCGGTTTCGCGGCTGCGAGCCCCGCCGTGCTCGATCGCGCGCTTGCCGCGGTCGTCGGCCTGGCGACGCTGCTTTCGGTGGCGACCTTCGCGCGCTTTTTCCTCATGCTCTCGACGGGGGAGCGCGTGATCGCCGACATCCGCCGCGCGGTCTTCGACCACATCCTCGAATTCTCGCCGGGTTACTTCGAGACCGTGCGCACCGGCGAAGTGATCTCGCGGCTCACCAATGACACGACGCTCCTGCAGGCGGTGGTCGGCTACGGGTTCTCGCTCGCGTTGCGCAACTCGCTGCTGCTGGTCGGCGCGATCGGCATGCTCCTCTACACCAATTTCAGGCTCACGCTGGTGGTGCTCGTGCTGGCCCCGCTGATCGTGCTGCCGGTCCTCCTGATCGGCAGGCGGGTGCGGCGCGCGTCGCGCGACAGCCAGGATCGCGTCGCGGACGTGAGCGCGTTCGTCGACGAGGCGCTGCACGAAGTGCGAACCGTGCAGGCCTACGTGCACGAGGACGCGACACGGCGGGACTTCGCCACTTATGTCGAGGCGGCGTACAAGGTCGGGGTGCGTCGCATCGCCCAGTCGGCGTTGCTCGTGGGCCTGGTCATGCTGATCGTGTTCGGCGGCGTCGGCGTGATCCTGTGGAAGGGCGGCCACGACGTGCTCGCGGGCCGCCTGACGGCCGGCGACCTCTCCGCATTCATCTTTTACAGCGCGATTGCTGCCAGCGCGATTGCCGCGATCTCGGAAGTGATGTCCGACCTGCAACGCGCGGCCGGCGCGACCGAGCGGTTGGTCGAGCTGCTGGGTACCGAGCCGACGATCGCCGCGCCTGCGAACCCCGCATCGCTCCCCTTGCAGGGCGCCGGCGGGATCTCGTTCGACGCGGTCAGCTTTGTCTATCCGTCGCGACCGCAGGTGCCGGCGCTGGAGCGCTTCAGCCTTGCCGTTGCACCCGGGGAGCGGATAGCGCTGGTCGGCCCGTCCGGCGCGGGCAAGTCAACCGTCCTGTCGTTGCTGCTGCGGTTCTACGACCCGCAAGCCGGCGCGATCCGCGTCGACGGCATCGACATCCGCGCGCTCGACCCGCGTGCGCTGCGAAGCGCGATCGCCGTAGTGCCGCAGGAACCGGTGATCTTCGCTGCGACCGTGCTCGAGAACCTGCGCTTTGGGCGGCCGGACGCCACGCGTGCAGAGGCCGAGCGCGCTTGCGAGCAGGCGTTCGCGCTCGAATTCATCGATCGCCTGCCGCAAAAGCTCGACACGCCTTTGGGCGAGCGCGGCGTGACGCTTTCGGGCGGGCAGCGGCAGCGCCTGTCGATTGCGCGCGCGTTGCTCGCCGACCGCCCGATCCTGCTCCTCGACGAGGCGACGAGCTCGCTCGACGCGGCCAGCGAGCGCATGGTCCAGCAGGCACTCGAGACCCTCGAGCGCGGCCGGACCACGCTGGTCATCGCGCACCGCTTTTCGACGGTGCAGCACGCCGATCGCATCGTCGTGCTCGACCGTGGCGAGATCGTCGCGCAGGGCACGCACGCCGATCTCATGCGGCAGGGCGGGCTCTATGCGAGCCTTGCGGCGCTTCAGTTCATCGGGCCGGGCGAGACGATCCCCGATCCCGGCGCGGTGCTGGCCGGATGAAGCACCTCGTCCTCCTCGGGCTCGTCACGCTTGCGTTTGTCGCCAATGCGGAGCCGCTCAAGGTCGGCTCGAAGCGCTTCACGGAGTCCTACATCCTTGGCGAGATCCTCGTGCGCCAGGCGGGCGACGCGGTGCATCGGCCGGGCCTCGGCAACACAGGCATCGTATTCGCCGCGCTCAAGGCGGGGTCCGTCGACGTGTATCCCGAGTACACCGGCACCATAGCGCGCGAGATCCTCAAGCTCGACGGCCCTTTCGATCTCGCGCGATTGAATCGAGAGCTCGCACCGCTCGGGATGGGGGCGGGCGTTCCCCTCGGATTCAACAACGGCTATGCGCTGGCAATGCGGGACGAGCGCGCGCAGGCCCTCGGCATCCGGACGCTTTCGGACCTTGCGCGAAAACCGGAAACGAAGCTCGGCCTGTCGCAGGAATTCATCGGCCGCGCCGACGGCTGGCCCGGGCTCAAGGCGGCCTATGGGATGCCTTTTCCCGCGCCGTCCGGCCTGGACCACGGCCTGGCGTACGAAGCGCTAGCCGCCGGCAAGATCGAAGTGATGGACATCTACACGACCGACGCCAAGATCGAGCGCTACCAGTTGCGGGTCCTCGAGGACGACCGCAAATATTTCCCGCGCTACGACGCGGTGCTGTTGTACCGGCTTGACGTGCCTTCGCGCTTTCCGCAAGCCTGGAAGTCGCTGGCGGCCCTCGAAGGCCGCATCGCCGAGCCCGCGATGATCCGCATGAATGCCGCGGCAGAACTGCAGGGGCGCAGCTTTGCCGAGGCGGCCGCGTTGTTGGACGGCAAGGCGACGGCGCCAGCGGCAGGGAAGCGCAGTTTCTTCGGGACGCTGTTCGGGCCCGACTTCTGGCGCCTTACCGGCGAGCACTTGTTGCTGGTGTTCGTTTCTTTGGCCGCGAGCATCGCGGCGGGTGTGCCGCTCGGCGTCGCGGCGGCAAAATTTCCGCGCGCCGCGCAGTGGATCCTGGGAACCGTGGGTGTAATCCAGACGATCCCGTCGCTTGCGCTGTTCGCTTTCCTGATCGCGGCGGTCGGGACGATTGGGACTTTGCCGGCGCTGATTGCGCTTTTCCTCTATGCGTTGCTGCCGATCGTGCGCAACACCCACGCGGGAATCACCGGCATTGGCGCCGGGATGCGCCAGGCTGCGATGGCGCTTGGACTTGCGCCGCGCGAGCGCCTGCGACTGATCGAGGTGCCGCTTGCGCTGCCGTCGATCCTTGCGGGGATCAAGACTTCCGCGGTCATCAATGTGGGCACGGCGACGATTGCCGCGTTTATCGGCGCGGGGGGGTACGGCGAGCGAATCGCGTCGGGGTTGGCGCTGAATGACAGCGTCACGCTGCTGGCCGGTGCTATACCCGCCGCGGCGCTCGCGCTCATCGTGCAGGGGGCGTTTGAGATCGGGGAGCGACGATTCGGCTGGATGGCGCGGGCGCGGCGAACCTGACAAAGCTGCGCGTCCAACGTGAACACGAACTTCGTGTTACACTGTTATAGTGTGTTCACTTCTTAAGGAGGATCATGAAAAACGTCACTGTATCCATGAATGAAGACGCGCTCGAATGGGTACGGATCCGGGCCGCCCGCAAGAATTCGAGCGTCTCCCGTTATCTTGGCGAACTGGTCGAGCAGGCGCGCTCACGCGATGGCGTCTATGAGCGATCCATGCGGGCAGCACTCAAATTCCAGCCACTGGCTTTCCCAAATCAGGCCCGCTATCTGAGCCGCGACGAGGCGAACGACCGTGCCGGTCTTCGTTGACACGAACGTACTGATCTACACACTCGATCCTCGTGACGAGGTCAAGAAAAGCGCCGCGCAGTCCTGGCTGACCCGCTGCTGGCACGAGCGCACTGGCCGCGTGAGCATGCAGGTGCTCAATGAGTTTTACGTCAACCTCGTTCGCCTGAATGGCAGCCAGTTTTCCGCGCGCGCCCGCGCCGAGATCCGTCATCTGATGGCCTGGAATCCTTGTCCGATCGACTCGACCTTGCTGGAGACCGCCTGGGGCATCGCCGACGAGGCGAGTGTGTCGCACTGGGATGCTTTGATCATCGCCGCCGCGATCCACCAGGACTGTGAAACCGTCCTTTCGGAGGATTTGCAGCACGACCAAGTCATCGAGGGCGTTAGGATCGTCAATCCGTTTCGAACAAGTGCATGACCCGGCACTCGCTGAAGGTGGTCTGCAGACGGCGAAAATCTGAAACTTAATTTTTTCTAGAGTGGCTCTGGTACTAGTCAGTAGGGTAATTGAGTTTTCAGTTTTGACAAACAATAGAAGACTTAAGCTGCCGGCTGTCGCCAACTCGGCAGACGGCAAGGCAGGGCGGCGAGCGGCAATGGGGCCACCCTCGGTCAGCCGCATAAGCGTGAACCCGTACAATTGACCGAACGAACGCGAATGATCCAAAGCGACAGGGAAGGGAAATTCATGCCTCAAACAATTGGCGTCCCGAAAGAGACTTGGCCTGGCGAAAAACGGGTCGCGACCGTGCCGGAAGTGGTCGAGAAACTCATCAAGCTCGGGTTCAAGGTCGCGGTCGAATCGGGCGCGGGCGACGCAGCCAATTTCAGCGACGACGCGTATCGTGCCGCCGGCGCGGAGGTCGTGGCAAGCGCGGCTGCGCTATGGGCGCAATCGGACATCGTGTTCAAGGTCGGCGTACCGGACGCCGCCGAAGTCGGCTTGATGCACGAGGGTCAGACCCTGATCACCTTCATCTGGCCGGCGCAGAATCCCGAATTGATGCAGCAACTGGCCGCACACAAGGTCACTGTGCTGGCCATCGACGCACTGCCGCGCACGCTCTCTCGCGCCCAGAAGAAGGATGCGCTGACCTCTCAGGCGGGCGTCGCCGGCTACCGCGCCGTCATCGAGGCCGCAAACGCGTTCGGCCGCTTTTTCAATGGCCAGATTACGGCCGCCGGCAAGGTGCCGCCGGCCAAGGTGTTCATCGCAGGCGCCGGCGTCGCCGGCCTGGCTGCGATCGGCACTGCCGCCGGGCTGGGTGCGATCGTGCGCGCCAACGACACGCGCGCCGAAGTGGCCGACCAGGTCGTATCGCTTGGCGGGGAATTCGTGAAGGTCGATTACGAGGAGGAAGGCTCTGGCGGCGGCGGTTACGCCAGGGTAATGAGCGAAGGCTTCCAGCAGGCACAGCGCGAGATGTACGCCAGGCAGGCCAGGGAAGTCGACATCATCATCACTACCGCGCTGATTCCAGGCAAACCCGCACCGCGACTGATCACCGCCGAAATGGTGGCGTCGATGAAGCCGGGCAGCGTGATCGTCGACATGGCGGCCGAGCGCGGCGGCAACTGCGAACTGACGGAACCGGGCAAGGCGGTGGTCAAGCACGGCGTAACCATCGTCGGCTATACCGATCTGACGAGCCGGCTGGCGAAGCAGTCCTCGACACTGTATGCGACCAACTTGTTCCGGCTCGCCGAAGAACTGTGCAAGACCAAGGACGGGGTCATCAACGTCAACATGGAGGACGACGCCATCCGCGGCCTGACGGTCGTCAAGGACGGCACGGTGACCTGGCCGCCACCTGCGCCCAAGCTCTCCGCGGCGCCGCCGGCTGCCAAGCCCGCGGCCGCGCCAGTGAGAGCACATGGACACGGCAAAGGCGGTGAACCTGCCTCGGCGAAAAGCACCGCAATCGTCTTCGCGGTCGCCGTGGTGCTCTTTTGCCTGATCGGCGTGAACTCCCCGCCGGCCTTTCTCGCCCACCTCACCGTGTTCGCGCTGGCCTGCTTCGTCGGCTACATGGTGGTCTGGAACGTGACGCCCGCGCTGCATACCCCGCTCATGAGCGTGACCAATGCGATCAGCAGCATCATCGCGATCGGCGCCCTGGTCGAGATAGCGCCGCCGGGGCAGGCGATCCGCACCGACAGCTGGATCCTCTGGCTGGCGGTGGCGGCCATCGTGCTCACTACGATCAACATGTTCGGCGGTTTCGCCGTGACCCAGCGCATGCTGGCGATGTTCCGGAAATAGGGAGACGACCATGTCCGAAGGAATGGCAACCGTCTCCTACATCGGCGCGACGATCCTCTTCATCCTGAGCCTCGGGGGGTTGTCGAACCCCGAATCCTCGAGGCGCGGCAACCTGTACGGCATGATCGGCATGACGCTCGCGGTCGTGGCGACCGTGTTCGGCCCGCGCGTGGCGACGGAGGGCATCGGCTGGATCATGGGCGCGATGCTGGTCGGCGGAAGTATCGGCCTCTATGCAGCTCGCACCGTGCAGATGACGCAGATGCCGGAGCTGGTCGCGCTGATGCACAGCCTCGTGGGCCTCGCGGCCATGCTGGTCGGGTTCGCGAGCTACATCGACCCGGCAGCTGCCGCCGGCTTCACCGGCGTCGAGAAAACCATCCACGAGGCCGAGATCTACATCGGCATCCTGATCGGCGCAGTGACCTTCTCGGGGTCGGTGATCGCGTTCGGCAAGCTCTCCGGCAAGATCGGCGGCAAGCCCTTGCTGCTGCCGGCGCGCCACTGGCTGAACCTCATCGGGCTGCTGGTCGTGATCTGGGTCGGCCGGATGTTCCTCAATGCGCACTCCATCCCGCAGGGCATGGCGCCGCTCTTGATCATGACGGTGATCGCGCTGCTCTTCGGCATCCACATGGTGATGGCGATCGGCGGTGCCGACATGCCGGTGGTCGTGTCGATGCTCAACAGCTACTCCGGCTGGGCGGCTGCGGCCACCGGCTTCATGCTCTCGAACGACCTGCTGATCGTCACCGGTGCGCTGGTGGGTTCTTCCGGCGCGATCCTCTCGTACATCATGTGCAAGGCGATGAACCGCCACTTCATCAGCGTGATCGCCGGCGGCTTCGGCACCGGCGGCGGCACGCCCGCCGCGGCTGCGGGCGGCGCGCAACCGGCGGGCGAGGTCTCCCCGATCGCGGCGGCCGAAACCGCCGAGCTGCTGCGCGATGCCAAAAACGTGATCATCGTCCCCGGCTACGGCATGGCGGTGGCGCAGGCGCAGCACACCGTTTTCGAGATCACCAAATTCCTGCGCGAGAAGGGCATCAACGTGCGCTTCGGCATCCACCCGGTGGCCGGCCGCATGCCGGGTCACATGAACGTGCTGCTGGCCGAGGCCAAGGTGCCGTACGACATCGTCATGGAGATGGACGAGATCAACGAGGATTTCCCCAACACCGACGTCGCGATGGTGATCGGCGCGAACGACATCGTGAACCCGGCCGCGCAGGACGATCCCGCCAGCCCGATCGCCGGCATGCCGGTGCTCGAGGTGTGGAAGGCGCGGACCTCGATCGTCATGAAGCGAAGCATGGCCTCCGGCTATGCGGGCGTGGACAACCCGCTCTTCTACAAGGACAACAACCGCATGCTGTTCGGCGATGCGAAGAAGATGCTGGACGAAGTACTCGCCGTGCTTCGCGCCTGACCGGCGCTACTGACATTTTTGGCGCAAGGTCCGCGCCGATATTGGTTCTCCGGGGAACTTACTGACAATGGATATCTTCGGCATCCCGCTCGATTTCATCCTTTTCGGGCTTACGCTGGCAGGCGTGGCGGTGTTCCACCACCACACGCTGAAGGTGGCTCTGACCGGGCTCGCGGTCATTACGCTCTACAAGGTGGCGGTCACGGGGTTCAAGTCCGGCGCCGGCTTCGCGGGACTTGCCGGCCACCTCGCGCATGAATGGGTCATCCTCTCGAACCTGCTTCTGCTCCTGCTCGGATTTGCGCTCCTGTCGAACCATTTCGAGAAGAGCCGCATCCCGGCCATCCTGCCGCGCTTCCTGCCGGACGACTGGAAGGGCGGTTTCGTCCTGCTCCTCATGATCTTCGTGCTGTCGTCCTTCCTCGACAACATCGCGGCCGCGATCATCGGCGGCACGATTGCCGGCGCCGTGTTCCGCGGCAAGGTGCATATCGGCTATCTGGCAGCGATCGTCGCGGCCTCGAACGCGGGGGGATCGGGCAGCGTGGTCGGCGACACGACCACCACCATGATGTGGATCGACGGGGTGAGTCCGCTCGACGTGCTCGAAGCATTCATAGCCGCCGGCGTGGCGATCTTCATCTTCGGCATTCCTGCCGCCATCCAGCAACAGAAATACTCGCCAATCGCGAAAGACGCGCCGGCGGGGATTTCCGTGGATTGGGCACGCGTGGGAATAGTCGCGTTTATCCTCCTCGCGGCGATCGGCGTGAACGTGCTGGTGAATCTCCGGTTCCGGCATCTTTCGGACGCCTTCCCGTTCATCGGCGTCGGCGTGTGGGGCGCAATCCTGCTGGCCGCGCTGTGGCGCGCGCCGGAATGGAAGCTGTTGCCGGAAGCTTTCAAGGGCAGCGTGTTCCTGCTGTCGCTAATCCTATGCGCATCGATGATGCCGGTCGAAAGGCTGCCGGTGGCGTCGTGGCAGACCGCGTTGGGACTGGGCTTCGTCTCCGCGGTGTTCGACAACATCCCGCTGACCGCGCTGGCGCTAAAGCAGGGCGGCTACGACTGGGGCTTCCTTGCCTATGCGGTCGGTTTCGGCGGTTCGATGATCTGGTTCGGCTCCAGCGCCGGCGTGGCGCTCTCCAACATGTATCCCGAGGCGAAATCGGTCGGCCTCTGGCTGCGCCACGGCTGGTGGATCGCGGTTGCCTACGTTGTAGGGTTTTTTGTATTGCTCGCAGTGCTCGGTTGGCACCCAAATGAAAGGCACAAAGCCGCCAACCCGGCGCCCCCGGCCGGGATTGCGGCAGCCAAGGGCGGGGCGTAGAATCGCCCGGCTTCATTCCCGCGACCCAGGGGCGCCCAACAGCCCCGCGCAAATAAAACCCAGACAGGAGACGATTCATGTCCAAACAGACCAAACCGGCCGTCGCATCGACGAATGCACGCCGCAAGTTCCTCACCGGTGCCGCAGCAGCCACCGCGGGGGCAGCGACTCTCGGTTTCCCGATGATCGCCAAGGGCCAGACCGGCCCGATCAGCATGCGCTGGCAGTCGACCTGGCCGGCCAAAGACATCTTCCACGAGTACGCCTCCGACTTCGCCAAGAAGGTCAACGACATGACCGGCGGCGACCTCAAGATCGAAGTTCTTCCCGCCGGTGCCGTGGTCCCGGCGTTCGGGCTGCTGGAAGCGGTCTCCAAAGGCACGCTGGACGGCGGACACGGTGTACTGGGCTACCACTACGGCAAGCAAAACGCGCTGGCCCTGTGGAACTCGGGCCCGGCATTCGGGATGGACGCAAACATGCTGCTGTCCTGGCACAAGTATGGCGGCGGCCAGGAATTGCTCGCCAAGCTTTACGCCTCCATCGGCATCACCACGGTGCAGTCGTTCCTCTACGGCCCGATGGCGACACAGCCGCTGGGCTGGTTCAAGAAGCCGATCACCAAGTCCGCGGATTTCAAGGGCCTCAAGTTCCGCACCAACGGCCTGGCGATCGACTTGTTCACCGCGATGGGCGCGGCGGTCAACGCGCTGCCCGGCGGCGAAATCGTGCCGGCCCTGGATCGGGGCCTCCTCGACGGCGCCGAGTTCAACAACGCCACCTCCGACCGCCTGCTCGGGTTTCCCGACGTGTCCAAGGTCTGCATGCTGCAGAGCTACCACCAGAGCGCAGAGACGTTCGAGATCATGTTCAACAAGCCGAAGTACGACGCGCTGCCGCCGAAAATGAAGGCGATCATCGCCGGCGCCGTGGAAGCGGCCTCCGCCGACATGTCCTGGAAGGCGATCGATCGCTATTCCAAGGACTACATCGAGCTGCAGACCAAGGACAAGGTCAAGTTCTACAAGACGCCGGATGCGATCCTGCAGGATCAATTGACGCTGTGGGAAGCCATCGTTGAAAAGAAATCGGCCGAAAACCCGTTGTTCAAGGAGATCGCCGCGTCGCAAAAGGTGTTCGCGGAGCGTGCGGTGAAATGGGACCAGGACACCTACGTGAGCCGTCGCATGGCGGTGGCGCACTTCTTCGGACCCAAGAAGGCCGCAGCCAAGAAGGCTTGAGAGCTTCCCGTATCAACCATCAGCCATCCGGGCACCGTCCGGGTGGCTGATTTTTTTATTGCGGCCAGAACATGCAGAAACTGCTTCTTACGATAGACAAGATAAGCACCTTCATCGGCCAGGCGTTTTCGTGGTTTATCGTGGCGCTCACCCTGATGATCTCCTGGGAGGTGTTTTCTCGCTATGTCCTGGACAATCCGCATCCATGGGCTTTCGACGTCATGATCATGATGTACGGGACGGTGTTCATGATGGCGGGCGCCTATACCCTGTCCAAGAACGGCCACGTCCGCGGCGACGTGCTGTACGGCTTCTTCCCGCCGCGCCTGCAGGCGGGCCTGGACCTGGCCCTGTACATCCTGTTTTTCATTCCCGGCGTGTTTGCGCTTGCCTGGGCCGGCTATAACTTTGCCGCCGAGTCCTGGGCCATCAACGAGCATTCGAACGTCACGGCCGACGGGCCGCCGGTGTACCCGTTCAAGACCATCATCCCGGTCGCCGGCGCATTCC
>JANMDK010000297.1:0-3854 GCA_031376265.1 Pseudomonadota bacterium | reverse complement strand
TGGCCGCTCGGCGCGGCTGCACTCGCATGCGGTCCTGCACGCGATGGGCCTGACGCACGGTTTCTGGTCCCCGATGCGCGGGCTCGCGCGCACCCGCGAGCAGTACTACGCGCGGCTGGCCAATGCCGACCTCCCGCGCCGCAACGACGTCGACGGGCGAGGCGCTCTTTCGCAGGAGGCACTGGTGGCCTTCGCCGGCTATTTCCTCGAGACCTGCCTCGACCAGGTCGTGTTCATGCGCGCTCAGCTGGATCTCGCTTCGCTCAAGGATAGGTTGCGCACGCTGCTGCTCGATCTGGGCGCGAGGGCCTGGCAAATCGGCAGCGAGAAATCCCTCGTCAAGACGGAGGCGCTGGAGGCGCTGCACTACGTTGTCATGGCAGGGGCGCTGGAGCGCGCCCGCTTCATCGCCATGACGGGGCTGGGCGAAAGGACCGGCCGCAGGGTGCTCGCGAGCCTCATCGACTACGGCTTGCTGGTCGCCGAAAGCCATCGGGGGCCGGTGTCCTTCGCGGTCCCGATGGCGTCCCTGCGTTTCCTCTTTCCGAACCTCTGGCCGGAGGTGGAGACGGATTGAATTCCCCCAGCACCATCCCCGCTTCCGAAGCTCCGCATCCGGCGCGAGTTGAAAATAGGCAAATTTACTCTAAAATTCTAATTAATAGTCGCTATTACTGGTTTTGTAGTTGTTTTAGTTGTACATTTAATCTTCCGTAGACGAAATTACTGCTCCATGAAAGCATGTAGACGTTCTTACGGACCGAGTAGGCACTTTTACAAATGCCGATCCCTGATCGCCAAGTTGGATACAACTCACTGATTTCGCGTTACCGGCTCCTCTGCGTGGAGGACCGGACTTCAAGCTATATCGCCAAACGCCTCAACACAGTCAACCGTTCGGAGCAGGCAAACGGCTTGATCGAGGCGGGATATCCCGCCCCATACGACTTCGAAGACACGCTGGCGGGTCACCTGGAGTTCAGCCTCAAGTACGAAGGGGTAAACCTGCAGGTTCTCGCCGCGCTTTTTCACGAGGGCCACGGGCGCGAAGAACTCCAAACGTGGCTCGCCCGCACGCCAGGGTCCCGATACGCGCGGGTATGCGGACACCTGTATGAATGGCTCACCGGCAACACTCTCGACTACAAGTTGCCGCAAGGAACAAAGGCCTTCGCGGTGCTGGACGAGAAAATCTATTTCGCCGCACCGCCGAAGCGAAACAAGCGATTTGCGGTTCTCGACAACCTGCCGGGCACCGCTGCGTTTTGCCCATTGGTAAGACGAACAGAGGCCCTGGAAGCGTGGATCAGGAAAGATCTGGGCACGAAAATTCAAAAAGAACTGTCCTCACTGGAGCCGGAACTATTGCAACGCGCGGTCAACTATCTCTACCTCGCCGAAACCCGCTCGTCGTTCGCGATCGAGCATGAGATCGCGGACTCCCAAAAGGCCGGGCGCTTCCGGCGCCTGCTCGAACGCGCAGGCGAAGACAAGCCACTCGAAGAAACGACATTCATGGAGTGGCAGAACGTGATCGTGTCCCGTGAACGCGCGGAGTTCTCGTACCGCCCACGGCAAAACTGGCTTTCGCGCTCGGGGCGCGCCGAAGTGCGCGCCGAATACATTCCCCCTGCTCCGGCCGATGTGCCAGGGATGATGGAGGGGGTGGTAAAGGTCGGCGAACTCGTCAAGAGCAAGGCGTATCCCCCCGTGCTGGCTGCCGCGGCCGCGGCATTCGGCTTCGTATTCGTGCATCCCTTTTTTGACGGAAACGGACGGCTGCACAGGTTTCTTCTGCATCATTTCCTGCGCTTGGGAGGCTTTACGCCGGCGGGAGCCGTTGTTCCAGTCTCCGCGGCAATGGAGCGGGATATTGCGCGCTATGCCGAAGTGCTCAAGCGCTATTCCGCACCAATAACGGCAAAGCTCGATTACCGCTTCGACCCCGACGCCGATTTCATCGAAATCAGGAAGCAGCCCGCGTACCTGTATGCGTTTTTCGATGCGACCGAATTATGCGAGTTTACTTTTTCGTGCCTGGAAAAGGCCATCGACCAGGATCTGCCCACTGAACTTGCATACCTTCGCGCCTATGACCAGGCTCATCACGCACTCGAACGATGGATCGAGGCCCCGCAGCCGGAGCTCGAAAAGCTGATCCGGTATGTCGCCCAGAACAACGGAACCCTTTCAAGTAGCAAGCGAGGTCAGTTTCCCCTTATCGGCGACGCCGACATCGCGCGTGCAGAAGCACAAATCGGCGAGGCTTTCTCCGATTATTGGGCTCGCGAAAAGAACAAAATTTGAGACACCCCTTGGCGTAGCAACTCGATTCAGATAAAAAGTCAAACTTTCATTTCTGTAGATCCAATATCCAAGCCAGTCTCCAGCCAATTCCTATTCAATTTCACTTATATTCCCCCAGCACCATCCCCGCCCCCCGCTCCGCCACCATGATCGTCGCCGCATTCGTATTCGCCGACGTCACACTCGGCATCACCGAAGCATCGATCACCCGCAGCCCCTCCACCCCGCGCACCCGCAACTCCGGGTCCACCACGGACGACGCATCGCTCCCCATCCGGCAAGTGCTGGTCGGATGGAACACCGTCCCTCCACGGGAGGAGGCGAATTTCCACAGGTCGGCGCGCGTGCGCACCTCCGGCCCGGGCAGGGTCTCGGCCTCCCACAGCGACTTGAAAGCCGGCTGGGAATAGATCTCCCGCAGCATCTCGAGCCCGGAGACGATCACCTCCCGGTCATGAGCCTCGGAGAAGTACCGGGGCTCGATCCGTGCCTGCTTCAAGGGATCGGCAGACTGGATCGCCAGCCGCCCCCGGGACAGTGGCCGGCACTGGCAAGCCGAAGCGCTGAAACCCGAGTACGCATGCAGAGGGTCGCCTGGCTTGTCCACGGACAGGGGCATGACGTTGAACTGGATGTCGGCACGTTCGTCCTTCGCCTGCGGCGTGCGCGCGAAGCCACCCACCTGCCCCGCACCGACCGTAAGCGGACCACGGTCCTGGAAGAGCCACTGCAGCCCCATCTTCGCAAGCTCGACCGGATTGCGAACCTGGTCGTTCAGCGACATCTTCTCTTTCAGGCGCAGGATCACGCGCGCCTGGTAGTGGTCCTGCAGGTTCTCGCCGACTTCCGGCGCGTCCATAAGCACCGGGATGCCGTGCTCCCGAAGCAGCGCAGCAGGGCCAATGCCGGAGAGCTGCAGCACCTGCGGCGTCTGCAGCGAGCCGCCGGAGAGGATCACCTCGCGCTCCGCGCGGGCTTGCTGCGTTTGCCCATCGCAAACCCACTCCACCCCGACCGCCGTGGTGCCCTCGCCGCGTTTATCAAACAGCACGCGCGTGACATGCGCATGCATCGCGAGCGTGAGGTTCGGCCGCTTCTGCGCAGGACGCAGGAAGGCCTTGGCAGCCGACGAGCGCCAGCCGTCCTTGAGCGAAAGCTGGTACGCCCCCACGCCGTAGTCGGTGTCGCCGTTGAAGTCCGGGTTGCGCGGCAGGCCGAACTGCTGGCCTGCTTCAAGCCATTTCTGGCAGTAAGGATGGTCGTTCCGCAGGTCGGAAACACCGAGCTCGCCCGAGGCGCCGTGGTACCGGCTCTCGCCGCCGGCGTAGTTCTCCGAGCGCTTGAAGTACGGCAGCACCGTGTCGTAGTCCCAGCCGGTGGCGCCGGCCCGTACCCAGTCCGCATAATCCTCGTGCTGGCCACGGATGTAGATGAGGCCGTTGATCGAAGACGATCCCCCGATCACTCGCCCGCGCGGCCAGGTCACATTGCGCCCGCCGCTGCCTTCGCTCGGCTCCGTATCGAACTGCCGCGTAAAACGCGGATCC
>JANMDK010000244.1:0-9271 GCA_031376265.1 Pseudomonadota bacterium | reverse complement strand
CCCGTCCTCGGCAGTGCGAGGACGATCGGCGGGCGGTCCCTGATCACGAGAAAATAAATACCGTCAGAGGCGAATTCCCACGGGCGCGTTGACTCCCTGCCGCCTATCCGGAAAATCGACTCTGACCCTATTTATTTCCTTCGGGCAATTGAGCCTGGCCCCATCCAAAAGAAAATGGGGCCGAAGCCCCATTTTCCAGTGTGCAGTAGGACGTCTTACTTGAGGTGCTTGCTGACCAGCTTGGTCATGTCGAACATCGACACCTGAGCCTTCGTGCCGAAAATCGGCTTGAGTTTCTCGTCGGCATTGATGTTGCGGCGGTTCTTCTTGTCCTGCAGGTTGTTCTTCTTGATGTAGGCCCAGATCTTCTTGGTGACCTCGGTGCGCGGCATCGGGCCCGCGCCGATCACTGCGGCGAGCGAGGCGCTCGGCGTCATCGGCTTCATGAACGCTGCATTCGGCTTGCGCTTCGCTGCGACTTTCTTCTTCGCTGCTGGTTTCTTGGCGGCTTTCTTCTTGGTAGCCATCGGGGTGTTTCTCCTCTGAACGTTGGGGTGGTGCCGGGTACGGTCTTTTCGACGGTTCTTTAACTGCGTCTTTTACTGCCAGCCGCCTTCTCATGCGAGCGGAAGCGACAAGATGCCGAATCTCCCTCTGCGTGTCAACGGGTTTCAGAGGATAAATGCGCACCTTTGCGCATCGCGCCGCTCTGCAGCCGCGACCAGTGGGCGAGGTAAAATCCGTTCACCATGCCGCACATCAATCTCGCCGACGTCCGCAAGGAGTACATGCTCGCCGGGTTCAGCGACGCCGAAGCCGCGCGCGACCCCTTCGAGCAGTTCGAGCGCTGGATGAACGACGCCCTCGGCCACGAGCTGCCGATGGCCAACGGCATGACCCTTGCCACAGTCACGCCCGAGGGCCGGCCGGACGCCCGCATCGTGCTCCTCAAGGGCGTCGACGGCGGCGGCTTCGTCTTCTACACGAACTACGAGAGCGCCAAGGGCCGCCAGATCGCCGCGAACCCCGAGGGGTGCCTCGTGTTCCTCTGGGTGGAGCTCGAGCGGCAGGTGCGCGTCTGGGGGCGGCTCTCCAAGGTCACGCCCGGCGAGTCGGACGCCTATTACGCGAGCCGCCCGCTCGGCGCGCGGCTCTCCGCGTGGGCCTCCGCGCAGAGCAGCCGGGTGCCGGCGCGCCGCGCGCTCGAGGATTCGCTTGCCGCCGCGGAGAAGGCGCATGGCGCCAACCCGCCCCGCCCCCCGCACTGGGGCGGCTACCGCCTGGTCCCGGACAGCATCGAGTTCTGGCAGGGCCGCGCGAACCGGCTGCATGACCGGCTCCTGTACAAGCGCGAGGGTGACACCTGGTCGATCGGGCGCCTCGCCCCCTGAGCCCGGCGCCTTGGACGGCAAGCGCAGCGCTGCCGTGTCACCGGCCACATCACCGGCCTCCCCAGCGGGTGGATCGTCGACCGCAGCGTCGGCCGCATCCCCCGAATTCGAGCCGATCCTCGCCTTCCTGCGCGCAAGCGGGCTGGCGCACGCAAACGAGAGGCCTGTCGCCGAGCCGCTGACCGGCGGCGTGTCTTCCGACATCTGGAAGGTCGATCTGGAAGCCGGCACGCTCTGCGTAAAACGCGCCCTGCCCCGCCTGCGCGTAAAGCAGGTCTGGGAGGCGCCGGTCGGCCGCAACCGCTTCGAGCGCCTCTGGATGGAGACCGCCAACGGCCTCGTGCCGGGGATCGCACCCAAAGTGCTTGCTTCGGACGAGGGCGGCTTCTTTGCCATGCAGTTCCTCGATCCGGCGCAGCACCCCTTGTGGAAAGCCGAGCTCGCCGCAGGCCGCGCGTCCGCCGCGTTTGCCGCCCAGGTGGGACGCGCGCTGGCGCAGATCCACGCGGGCACCGCCAACCGCAGCGACATTGCCGCGCGCTTTGCAACCGACGACAGCTTCCACGCGATCCGCCTCGAGCCCTACCTGCTGGCCACTGCCCGCGCGCATCCGGCCCAAGCGCCTCGCCTCGAAGCGCTCGCTTCGTCGACCGCGGCGACCCACCTGGCACTGGTCCACGGGGATGTCAGCCCCAAGAACATCCTCTGCGGCCCCTCGGGTCCGGTCCTGCTCGATGCCGAGTGCGCCTGGTATGGCGACCCCGCTTTCGACGTCGCGTTCTGCCTCAACCACTTGTTACTCAAATGCCTGTGGGTGCCGGCCGCGCGCGAAGGCTTCCTTGCCTGCTTCGACGCGTTCGCTGACACATACCTTGCGGGTGTCGCGTGGGAATTGCCCGACGAGCTCGAATCGCGTGCTGCCGCCCTACTGCCCGGCCTGCTGCTGGCCCGCATCGACGGCAAGTCGCCTGTCGAATACCTGACCGACGAGCGCGACAAGAACAAGGTGCGCGAAGTTGCAACCCGCCTCTTGCAAGCGCCCGTAACCCATTTGGATCAGCTGCGCGACCATTGGCGTGCCGCATTAACGGGAACCCCATGACAGCGATCAGCACGATCCACGCCCGCCGGGTGTGGGATTCACGCGGCAAGCCCACCGTCGAGGCCGAAGTGCGGCTCGAGGGCGGCGCGATGGGCCGCGCCATCACGCCGGCCGGCGCCTCCACCGGCAGCGGCGAAGCAAGGGAATTGCGCGACGGCGGCAAGCCATTGCGCGGCCTCGATGTTTCGCAGGCGGTGCGCAACGTCAACGGACCGATCGCCGGCGCCCTGCGCGGCCGCGAGATCGCCGACCAGGCGGGCCTCGACCGCGCGATGATCGAGTTGGACGGCACGCCCAACAAAGGAAAGCTCGGCGGCAATGCCATCGTCGCGGTGTCGCTCGCGTGCCTTCATGCGGCGGCGGCCGAGGCCGGCGTGCCGCTCTGGAAGCACCTCGCCGCCGGCCGCCGCGTGGCGATGCCGGTGCCGGAGATCCAGATCTACGGCGGCGGTGCCCACGCCGGCGCGCGCGTCGACCTGCAGGATTTCATGGTGGTCTGTCCCGGCGCCGGCAACTTCGCAGAGTCTCTGGAGATGACGGCGGAGGTGTACTACGCCGCCGGAGCAAGACTGGCAAAAAGAGGCGCGCTCCAGGGCGTGGCGGACGAAGGCGGCTACTGGCCGGCTTTCAAGTCGAACGAGGAGGCCCTCACCGAGCTGACCCGTTCGATCGAGGATGCCGGCTTTCGTCCCGGCAAGGACGTGGCGATCGCCCTGGATGTTGCCGCCACGCAGCTTCACCAGGGCGGGCGTTACGCACTGGCTTTGGAGAACCGTTCCCTCTCGGCCGACCAGTTCGGGCTGATGCTCGAACGCTGGGTGGATGCTTACCCCATTGTCTCGATCGAGGATCCCTTCGCCGAGACCGACACGGAAGCGATGAAGGCCTTCACCAGGCGCGTCGGGCACCGCATCCAGGTCGTCGGCGACGACTACTTCGTCACGGATGCCAAGCGCATCGCCGCGGCAGCCGCCGTGGGCGCGTGCAACACGGTGCTCATCAAGCCCAACCAGATCGGCACCGTGACCGAGGCTTACGAAGCGGTGGAAGCCTCGCGCAAGGCCGGCTACGGCGCGATCGTCTCGGCACGTTCGGGCGAGACGGAGGACGTCTCCATCGTCCACCTTGCCATCGGCTGGGGCGTGCCGCAGCTCAAGGTCGGCAGCTTCTCGCGCTCGGAGCGCATGGTGAAATGGAACGAGGGCGTGCGCATCGAAGAGGCCCTCGGGTCGTCGGCGCAGGTTTTCCCGGCCGGACGCTTGTTCAAGAAGGGGACCGCATGACAGAGACTGCGAAAGCTGCAACCTACGAAGGCGGCTGTACCTGCCGCAAGGTGCGTTACCGCATGACCTCGAAGCCGCTTTTCGTGCATTGCTGCCATTGCCGCTGGTGCCAGCGCGAGACCGGCGCTTCCTTTGCGCTAAACGCTTTGATCGAAGCCGACCGCGTCGAGTTGCTGCAGGGCGAAGTCGAAGTCATCGACACGCCCTCCAACAGCGGCAAAGGCCAGAAGTATTCCCGCTGCCCCAGTTGCCGCATCGCGGTCTGGAGCAACTATGCGGGCGCCGGCGACACGCTGCGCTTTATCCGTGTGGGTTCCTTTGACGAACCCGACCGGTTCCCGCCCGACATCCACATCTTCATCGCGTCGAAACAGCCGTGGGTCGTGTTGCCGTCCGGTACGCCGGCGTTTCCCGGCTATTACGATCGGAACGAAATGTGGCCGAAGGAAAGCCTCGATCGGCGGGCGGCAGCGATGGCGAAATGACTGCTTGAAGATCCTCTTCCACTTCGACACTACCGACGCGCTGGCCGCCAAAGCCGCGCGCATGGCGGCGCCGTTCGATCTTGCCTGCTGCCCCGAAAGCAGCGACGAAGCGTTCGATGCCGAAATCGGCACCGCCGACGTGCTCTGGCATTCGCTCAAGCCGGTGACCGCGCAGGTCATCGCGCGCGCGCCCGCGCTCCGGCTGGTGCAGAAGATCGGCACCGGCGTCAACACCATCGACCTCGAAGCAGCCAAGGCACGCGGCATCGCGGTCTGCAACCTGCCGGGCGCCAACGGGCCGGCGGTGGCCGAGATGGCGCTGCTACTGATGCTCGCGTGCCTGCGCCGCCTGCGCGACCTGGACGCGGCGGTGCGAGTGGAAGGCGGCTGGCACGCGGTCACCGGGATGCAGGACCGCTTCGGCGAGATCGGCGGGCGCACTGTGGGGCTGGTGGGGTTTGGCGCCGTCCCGCAGCTCCTGGCCGGATGGCTCGCCGCCATGGGCGCCAAGGTCGTCTATTGCGCGCGCACCGCGAAAGAATGCAGCTACGAGCGCCTGCCGCTGCCGGAATTGCTGGCCTGCTCGGACATCGTCTCGCTGCATGTGCCGCTTACCGAAGCCACGCAAGGTCTCATGGGCGCGTCGTCGCTCTCGCTCATGAAACCCGGCGCGATCCTCATCAACACCGCGCGCGGCGGGCTGGTGGACGAAGCCGCGCTCGTCGATGCGCTGAAATCCGGCAAGCTCGGCGCCGCGGGGCTGGATGTCTTCGCGCACGAGCCGCCGCCGTCAAGCCATCCGCTGCTGGCGCTGCCGAACGTGGTCGCCTCGCCGCATCTCGCGTGGCTGACGCAGGAAACCCTGGAGCGATGCCTTAAGCTGGCGGCGGAGAATGTACGGCGGCTGGCGTCGGGCGAAGCGCTGATGAACCGCGTCGCCTGATGGATAAATAATAGATTTGTAATTAAAATTGGCAGGATAACCGCTTGCAGATTGATTCTGCGTAAATCAATCTCCAAGAATTGCACCCACACCGGATTTCGAGGAGACCTAAAAATGAAAACCCTGCTTGCAGCCGCAACCGCCGCGCTGGCCTTCGCCATCGTGGCGCCGGTAAACGCCGCGCCGCCAAAGATCGTCATGGAGGAGTTCATGGTCCCGGCCGTCGATCCTGGCATCAACCTGTACGTGCGCAACAAGCATCCGGCGGGCGTGAAGAAATTCTCAGCCGACCGCATCCTGCTGTACGTGCACGGCGCGACCTACCCCTCCGAGACCGCGTTCGACCTCAAGCTCAACGGCTTCTCGTGGATGGACTACATCGCCCAGCACGGCTACGACGTGTACCTCGTCGACCTGCGCGGCTACGGCAAGTCGACGCGCCCGGCGGAGATGGACAAGCCCGCGGCCGACAACGAGCCGATCGTGCGCACCGAGACGGCGGTCAAGGATGTCGGCGCGGCAGTGGACTTCATCCTCAAGCGGCGCGGCGTGCAAAAGATCAACCTGCTCGGCTGGTCCTGGGGCACGACGATCATGGGCTGGTACACCGCGCAGAACAACGACAAGGTCAACAAGCTCGTGCTCTACGCCCCGCAGTGGATCCGGCAGACCGCCGCGCTCACCGATTCCGGCGGCAAGATCGGCGCGTACCGCACCGTCTCGCGCGAGGCCGCCAAGGGCCGCTGGCTCACCGGCGTCGCCGCGGACAAGCAAGCCGACCTGATCCCGCCCGGCTGGTTCGAGGCCTGGGCCGATGCCACGTTTGCAACCGACCCGGTGGGCTCGAAGCAAACTCCGCAGGTGCTGCGCGCGCCCAACGGCGTGGTGCAGGACGGCCGCGAGTTCTGGGGCGCGGGCAAGGCGGTGTACGACCCGGGCCAGATCCGCGTGCCGACTTTCCTCGCGCATGCCGAGTGGGACGCCGACCTGCCGAGCTACATGCTGCACCAGTACTTCGCCAAGCTCACGAACGCACCGTACAAGAGGTATGTCGAGATCGGCGAAGGCACGCACACCGTGATCATGGAGAAGAACCGCATGCAGCTCTTCACAGCGGTGCAGCAGTTCCTCGACGAGAAGGTCAAGGCAGGGCAGTAATGAGGTTCAAAAACGTCCTCGCCGGCGTGCTCCTTGCCGGTACCTCCCTCGTGACCTTGGCGCAATCCCCGTCGCCCGGCGAGCGGGTCTACAGGGAAACCTGCTCTGCCTGCCACGCCACCGGCGCGCAGAAGGCGCCCAGGTTCGGGGACAAGAAGGCCTGGGCGCCGCTCATCAAGGAGGGGCAGGCCCGGCTGACCGCCGACGGCTGGCTCGGCGAGCGCGCGATGCCGCCCAAGGGCGGCAACCCCAGCCTGTCCCTTGAGGAATTCGCTGGCGCCACCGCGTACATGGCGCGCGCCGGCGGCGCGAAGTGGGCCGACCCCGACGGCCCGATGCTCGAGCGCATCCGCGTCGAGGAAAAGAAAACGCTGGCGCGAAGGAAGGCGAAGCAATGAAGACATCGATCCGCATCGGCTCGGGCGCAGCGTGGTGGGGCGACCGGGTCGAACCCGCGATCCTCAACGCGGAGAAAGGCGACCTCGACTACCTCTGTTTCGAGACGATGGCCGAGGCGACGATCTCGGCCGCGCAAGTGCGCGCGCGGCGCGACCCGACCTTTCCCGGTTACGACACCTACCTCGATGCGCGAATCAGCGGCGTGCTGCCCGGGTGCCTCAGGCGCGGCACCAAGATCGTCACCAATCAAGGCTGGATCAACCCGGATGCGGCCGCCGAGCGCGTGGTGCATTGGCTGCGGCAAAACGGTGCAAAAGGCGTCAAGGTCGCCGCGGTCAACGGCGCGCTAATCACCGACCGCGTGCTCGAGATGACCGACAAGATCCTCGAGAACGGCCAGCCCACCTCGACGCTCAAGGCCGATCTGGTTTCGGCCGAGGTGTACCTGGGCGCGGAGCCGATCGTCGAGGCGCTCAAGGCCGGCGCGCAGATCGTGATCACCGGTCGCGTCGCAGACCCGTCGCTGTTCCTCGCGCCGATGATGTACGAGTTCGGCTGGGACCCGCGGGACCACGCGCACCTCGGCGCGGGCAACGGCATCGGCCATCTCATGGAGTGCGGCGCGCAGGTCACCGGCGGCTACTTCAGCGACCCGGGATTCAAGGATGTGCCCGAGCCTTGGAACCTCGCTTTCCCGATTGCGGAAGTGTCGGCGGACGGAAGCTGCGTGCTCTCCAAGGTCGCCGGCACCGGGGGCGCGATCAACCTCATGACCGTCAAGGAGCAGTGCCTCTACGAGGTGCACGACCCGGCCAACTACCTCACGCCCGACGTGGTGGTCGACTTTACGACCATCAAGCTCGAGCAGCTCGGGCCGGATCGGGTTCGCGTGAGCGGCATCTCCGGCAAGCCGCGCACGCCGACGCTCAAGGTCTCGATCGGCTGCACCGAGGGCTACATCGGCGAGGACATGTTCTTCTATGCCGGGCCGGGCGCGCTGCGGCGCGCGCAACTGGCAAAGAAGATCCTCGAAGAGCGCTTCAAGATCGTGAAGCTTCAGGCGGAAGACCTGCGCATCGATTTCCTCGGCGTGAATGCGATCCACGGCGAGATGTCTCCGACCGGCGGACCGGAGCCGTACGAAGTGGCGGTGCGCGTCGCTGCCCGGACTAAAACGAAGGAAGAAGCCATCAAGGTCGGCCGAGAGGTCGACGGCATGGCGGTGTCAGGCGTGGCGCACACTGGAAAGCGCGTGCCGCACCAGGACCGCTTCCGCGAGATCATCGGCGTGTGGTCCTCGCTGGTGGCGCGCGAGAAAGTGCATCCCTCGATCAACTACTTCACGAGCTGAGTATGAAGGTCAAACTCCAGCACGTCGCGCACTCCCGCTCCGGCGACAAGGGCAATACGTCGAACATCATGGTCATCGCCTACGAGCCGGAGTTCTACCCGCTGCTCAAGGCGCAGCTCACCGCCGACAAGTTCAAGGCGTACTACGCGGGCACGGTCAAGGGCGAGGTCCTGCGCTACGAGGTCGACGGCATCGGCGCGCTCAACTTCGTTGCGCATGGCGCGCTGGGCGGCGGGGTTTCGAGGAGCCTGTGCCTCGACAACTACGGCAAGGCCCTTTCCGCCGCGGTGCTCGGCTTCGAGATCGAGGTCCCCGAAGCGCTCGAGGGAAGGCTGCGGGGAAAGCTGCGCGAGACGTAAATGCTGCGTCAGGCCGTCCTTGCTCCCCTGCTGGAAACGGACGCCCTCGGCAAGGCGCAAGCCACGCTCGCCCTCGACGCCGGTCAGCCGGTAGATCCCGGCGCGATCCTCCCGGCGCCCAACGGCATCCCCGGCCGCCCGCAGAAGCCCGAGCTCGTGCCACACAGCCAACTGCCGTCGACCTCCATGGCCACGCTTGAAGGCCGCGCGGCGCTGGTCCATTCGATCGCGCATATCGAATTGAACGCGATCGACCTGGCGCTCGACATCGTCTGGCGTTTTCCCGGGATGCCCGAGGCGTTTTATCGCGACTGGGTCTCGGTCGCCAAGGAGGAGGCCAAGCACTTCATGCTGCTTCGCGACCACCTCGTCACGCTCGGCTTCGATTACGGCGCTTTCCGCGCGCACAACGGCTTGTGGGAAATGGCCGAGCGCACTTCCTGCGAACTGCTGGCGCGCCTGGCGCTGGTGCCGCGCACGCTGGAGGCGCGCGGGCTCGACGCTTCGCCCCTGGTGAGGAAGAAACTCATCAGCGTCGGCGACCACAAGGCCGGCGCGATCCTCGAGCTGATCCTGCGCGAGGAGATCGGCCATGTCGCGATCGGCAACAAGTGGTATCGGCATGTGTGCGCGGAGCGCGGACTCGACCCGATCGCCGCCTACGCGGAACTCGCCCAACGCCACAACGCGCCCCTCCTGCGCGGCCCCTTCAATCTCGATGCGCGGCGCGCCGCAGGCTTCGACGAGGAAGAACTCGCCGCGCTGGTAAAAAAGGGGCCAGGCTCAAAACAGACAAGCGC
>JANMDK010000236.1:0-23261 GCA_031376265.1 Pseudomonadota bacterium | reverse complement strand
ATCTCGCGGCCCTCCATGATAGGATCGACCGCCCAGGCGTGCAGCAGAAGATCGACTTTTTGCTCCAGCACCATCGTCATCGAAAGTGATTTCAAAGCCTCCGGATCGATCGTCGGCGACCACGTGACGATGCCGTGGAACGCGCTGGTGCGATGCGCCCAGTAGGACGCGCGCGCCGGGTCACGCGAGCCCCACTCGCCGAGTTCGGGCCCGGCGACCGCGTCCTTCGGAAGCCGGTCGAATACTTCTTCCGCAAAGCCGCGGATCACCAGCTCGCCATCCCACCCCGTCATGCGATCGATCCAGATCACCAGGCCGCCGGTGGAAAGGCCGCCGAGATGGTTGTAGCGCTCGAGCAGCACGACGTCCGCGCCCAAGCGCGCCGCGGCAGCGGCAGCCGCCGTCCCCGCAGGTCCGCCGCCGGCAACCAGGACGTCGCATTCGCGATAGACCGGGATCTCCCGCGCTGCTTCGTGGATACGGCCAAGATCCGGGCGCTCGCGACTGCCGCCTTCCTTGCCGCGGAACATGTCCGAAACGAAGAACTGCTCGTCGGGATTTTTTTCAGCCACGATCTGCCGCCCTGCGCATGAAATGAGCGGCGATTGTAGTCCAGCGCTTGCGCCGCGGCCCCCAAACGCGGAACATCCGCGTTTTTCCGTCGCAGGAATCCCGATGATCCACACCAGCTATGCGCGCCGCGGCATCGCGGTCGCCTCGCATTCGCTCGCCGCGCAGTCCGCGGCAGGCGTCCTTCGCGAAGGCGGCAATGCGATCGAGGCCATGGTGTCGGCGGCAGCGACGATCTCCGTGGTCTACCCGCACATGACCGGGATTGGCGGCGACGCATTCTGGCTGGTCTCGGTGCCCGGCGAAGATCCGGTGGCGATCGACGCCTGCGGACCCGCGGTTGCGGCCGCCTCGATCGAGTACTACCGATCGAAAGGCCTGCAGTCGATCCCGACCCGCGGGCCGCTCGCGGCCAACACGGTCGCCGGGACGATCGCCGGCTGGGAATGCGCGCTGTCGATCTCGGAGGGCAAGCACGCCGGGCGGCTGCCGCTTTCGCGGCTTCTTGCCGACGCCATCTATTACGCCAATCAGGGCGTGCCGGCCACCGCGAGCCAGGAACGAAACACCGCGACCAAGCGCGCCGAGCTCGAGACGGTGCCCGGATTTGCCGAACGGTTCATGCCGGGCGGCCTGGCGCCGTTGCACGGGTCGCTTTTCGTGCAGAAGACGCTCGGCTCGACGCTGCAGCGCCTTGCCGATGCGGGCCTGGCCGATTTCTATCGAGGCGAGCTCGCGCGCTCGATTGCGAAGGACCTCGCGGCCATTGGCAGCCCGCTGGCGCTTGCGGATCTCGAAAGCTATGCAGCCAAGGAGGTCGTCCCGCTCAAGCTGCCGCATTCGACCGGCACGCTTTACAACATGATCCCGCCGACGCAAGGCGTGATCTCGCTGGCGATCCTCGGCATCCTCGACCGGATGGGCCTTTCAAAACTGAAAGTCGACAGCGCCGACCACGTGCACGCCGTGGTCGAGGCGACCAAGCAGGCTTTTCTTGGGATCCGTGACCGTCATGTCACCGACCCTGCGTACATGAAAGTCGACGCGCAATCTTTGCTCGGCGATGCGGCCCTCCATTCGCTCGCCCAAAACATTTCGATGCGCGAAGCCGCGCCCTGGGGCGGAAAGACCAAACCCGGCGGCACGATCTGGATGGGCGTCATCGACGGGCAGGGCCTTGCAGTGAGCTTCATCCAGAGCATCTATCACGAGTTCGGCGCCGGGGTAGTGCTTCCCGGGTCGCATATCAACTGGCAGAACCGGGGCTGCAGTTTTTCGCTGGATCCGGCCGCGATCAACGGCCTGCGGCCCGGGAAGAAGCCGTTTCACACGCTCAACCCGGCGCTAGCCCGCCTGCGCGATGGACGCATGATGGTGTACGGCACTATGGGCGGCGACGGGCAGCCGCAGACGCAGGCCGCGGTCTTTACGCGCTACGCGGTGTTCGACCAGGCCTTGCAGCGCTCGGTGAGCGCGCCGCGCTGGCTGCTCGGGCGCACCTGGGGATCGGCTTCGGAAACGCTCAAGCTCGAGGCGCGCCACGGCGCGGAGTTGATCGATGACCTGAGGGCGCGCGGCCATGACGTTGAAGTACTGGGAGATTTCGAGGAGACCATGGGCCATGCAGGCGCGCTCGTGCGGCATCCGAACGGCTCACTCGAGGGCGCTTTCGATCCGCGCGGCGACGGCGCGGTCGCCGGATTCTGAACGGTGGAAACTGGCGCGCACATGAGTTACAGTTTTGGCGAAAGACGGGGGACACCGAATGTACGCAATCGTCTACAAATCCGATGGGTTTCCGATTTGCCGCCAGTTGGACGGGGTCTCCCCGGACCCGGTCGTCACCTGGATGTCCGAGATCGACGCCAAGACCTTCATTTCGTCCAAGGGCGGGGAAGCAGACTTCCAGCCGGTGGCCATCACCGACGACTCCATGGATGCAATCGCCAAAGCCATGGGCTGCGCGGTGGAGTCTCTGACTTTCGACCCTTACCCGGGTTAAGCGGTCCGGTTTGAATGCAGCCGGCTGGCCCGGCTGGATTTCCCGCTTGTCTCCCTGGCTCAACCGCCGCTGTTGAAGAACTCGCGCCGGCTGCGCATTGCCGAGATCTTCTGCAGCAGCAGGTCGAGGTCCGGTTCGCGGTCGGCGAAGTTGAGGTTTTCCGAGTTGACGATGAGCACCGGCGCATCGCTGTAGTGGTAGAAGAACCGCGTGTAGGTTTCGGCCAGCAGCGCGAGGTACTCCTCGCTGACCTGCCGCTCGAAAGCCACGCCGCGCTTGCGCACGCGCTCGATGAGCGTATCCGGCTGGGCCTGCAGGTAGATGACCAGGTCCGGCTGGGGCGCCCGCGGCTTGAGCGTCTCGAAGATGCGGTCGTACAGCGCAAGCTCGTCGCCCGAAAGCGTGATGCGCGCGAAGAGCGGGTCCTTGTCGAGCAGGAAGTCGGCGACGGTCCGCTGGCTGAAGAGGTCGTGCTGCGCCAGCGGCTCGAGTTGCTTGGCCCGCTGGAAGAGGAAGAAGAGCTGGGTGGGCAGCGCGAACCGCGCCATGTCCTCGTAGAAGCGCGCGAGGAATGGGTTTTCCATCGGCTGCTCGAGCATGAGCCCGGCGCCCAGCCGTCCCGCGAGCTTGCGGGCGAGGCTCGTCTTGCCGACGCCGATCGGCCCTTCCACGACGATGTAGTTGAGCTTATCCACGGCTACGCGATCCTTTCGCAGGCCTGGCCTTGCACCTGGGCGAGGCAGTCGCGGACGGTGCCGTGACCCGGAATGCGTGCGTCCGGGGCCAGCTCGAGCAAGGGCGCGAGCACGAAGGCCCGCTGGTGCATGCGCGGGTGCGGCAAGGTGAGCGTGGGTGTCGTTTGGGTAGTGTCGCCGTACAGGAGCAGGTCGAGGTCGAGCGTGCGCGGCGCGTTTGCGAAACTGCGTTCGCGCCCGTGGCCTAGCTCGATCCGCTGCAATTCGCCCAGCAGCGCGTCCGCGGCCAGGCCGGTTTCGACCCGGGCGACCGCATTGATGAAATCCGGCTGGTTTGCATAGCCCACGGGCGCGGAGCGCCAGAGGGACGATCGCCCGGTCAGTGCCGTTTTCGGCAGCCGCCCGAGTTCATCGAACGCCAGAGCGATATGCGCGCCGGGATCGTCGAGGTTGGCGCCCAGCCCGATGAACGCGCTCACCGTCATCGAAGACCTAGTCGTCCGAAGGTTCGGCTGCGGGTCGGTCAGCGGCCGAGGTTGCGCCCTCGGCGGGCTTCTTGCGACGGCGGCGCCGGCGCGGCTTGGGCCCGCTGTCGGGCTGCAGCATGGCGCGCCGGGTCTCGTCTTCCGCGCTCTGGAACGAGCGCCACCAGATTTCCAATTCCTCGGCGACTTCGCCGCTTGCGGCGCGCAGGGCGAGGAAATCGTAGGCCATGCGAAACCGGGGCAGCTCGAGCAGGCGGTAAGGCCGCTGGCCGGAGCGCTGCTCGAAGCGCGGCTGCATCGACCACACCTCGCGCATGGTCGCAGTGAGCTTGCGCGTGATCGCCAGCTTCTCGCATTGCGTCTCGAGCACTTCGTCCATCGCCGCTTCGAGCGCAATGGCCGGGCGCTCGCCTTTCTTTTCGTGCGCTTTCGAAGCCGCGAGCACCTCGTGCCAGAGCAGGGCGGCAAACAGGAAAGCGGGGGACACGGACCGGTCGGTCTTGATCCGCTCGTCGGTCTGCGCAAGCGCGAGTGTCACGAAACGCTCGCCAAGGGGCTGGTCGAGGATCACGTCGAGCAGCGGCAGCAAGCCTTCCGACAGGCCTTCGTCCCGCAGGCGGCGCACGCAGGCACTGGCGTGGCCGGACAACAGCAGCTTGAGCATCTCGTCGAACAGACGTGCCGGCGGCACGTTCCCGATCAGCGGCGCCAGCTTCTTGATCGGCGCACGCGACCCGTTTTCTATCGAGAGCCCGAGCTTTGCCGCAAGGCGCACCGCTCGAAGCATGCGTACCGGATCTTCGCGATAGCGCGTGACCGGGTCGCCGATGACCCGCATGGTGCGCTTCTTGAGGTCGGCGAGGCCATCGTGGAAGTCGATCACCTCCTCGGTGGCCGGGTCGTAGTAGAGCGCGTTGACCGAGAAGTCGCGGCGCAATGCGTCCTCTTCCTGGGTGCCGAAGACGTTGTCGCGCAGCACGCGGCCGTGCTCGTCCTTGTGCGTATCGGTCGCATCCGCAGCCGCCCGGAAGGTCGAGACCTCGACCGTTTCCTGGTTGAGGATCACGTGGACGATGCGAAAGCGCCGCCCGATGAGGATCGCGCGCCTGAAGAGCGGCTTCACCTCCTCGGGTCGCGCGTTGGTCGCGACGTCGTAGTCCTTGGGCGTGGCGCCGAGCAGCAGGTCGCGCACCGCGCCCCCGACCACATAGGCGGAAAAACCCGCCTCGTGCAGCACGCTGCACACCTTGAGGGCCGCGGGGCTGATGCGATTGCGCTCGATCTCGTGCCTGGCGCGCTGGACGCGCTTCGGGCCTGCAGCCTTGAGGCCGAGCACCTTGCGAATGAACTTCTTGATCATGCCTCCCGGATTTTATCTTAGTGAGATCACCGGCCAGCCGCGGCGGGCCGCTTCGGCCGCAAGCGACTCGTCGGGGTCCACCGCCACCGGGCTCTTGACCAGGTTGAGCAATGGCAGGTCGTTCAGCGAATCGCTGTAGAAAGTGCTTGCCTCGAACCCCTCGAGCGGCCGGCCGAGCGAGGCCAGCCACGCCTGCACCCGCACGATCTTGCCTTCGCGGAAGCATGGCACGCCGGCGACGCGGCCGGTGAACATCCTGCCGGACCTCTCAGGTTCCGTGGCGATCAGGTACGGGATGCCGAATTCCCTCGCGATCGGCGCCGTGACGAAGCTGTTGGTCGCGGTCACCACCGCGCACAGGTCGCCGGCATCGAGGTGCCCCCGGACCAGCCCCACCGCGCGCGGCCCGACCATCGGGCGAATGCGCGCGTCCATGAAATCGGCGAGCCAGCCTTCGAGCTCCTCCGGCGTGTGCCGGGCGAGGGCGCCGAGCGCGAACTCCAGGTAGGCGTGGATATCGAGCGTGCCGGCCTTGTACTGCTCGAAGAACCGGTCGTTCTGGGCCTCGTAATCCTCGCGGTCGAGCACCCCCCGGTCGACCAGGTACTGGCCCCATTCGTAGTCGCTGTCGCCTGCGAGCAGGGTGTTGTCGAGGTCGAAGAGCGTGAGCCGCGTTTCTTTCATCCGAGCGTGGCCAGCGCTTCGCGCACCAACGGCAATGTCAGCGGGCGTTGCCGCGAGAGCGAATACTCATCGAGGTGCGCAAGGATCGCGACCAGCGTCGGGAGGTCCCGCCGGACGTGCGTTAGCAGGTACGACACCACTTCGTCGGAAATCGCAAGCCCGCGCCGCGTGGCGGCATCGCGCAGGTAGCCGGCCTTCTCGGGGTCGGTCAGCGTGTGGACCTGGTAGACCAGCCCCCACGCGAGCCGGCTCTTGAGATCTTCACGCAGCGCCAGTTGCGCGGGTGGCGCCGATCCAGCCGCGAGCAGCGTGCCGCGCTGGCCCGATACCGCGGCGCGGATCTCGTTGATGCGGTTGAACAGCCCGACCTGCGCAGGCTCGCTGAGCGAATCCACGTCGTCGGCTACGGTGAGGTGAGACGGATCGCCCGCCGCGCGTAGCGTTGCATTCAGCAGGTGGCTGCGTCCCGAGCCGCGCTCGCCCCAGAGATACACCACGGTCTCGGCCGCGCGGCCGGCGGCGACGTCCTTGAGCTTTGCGACGAGCTCCTCGTTGCGGCCGGTCACGAACCCTTCGAATACCGGCTCGGGCGGCGGCGAGATCTCCAGCACCAGCTGCCGCATGCTCAAAGGCTCTCGCGCTCGGCAGGCGGGTTGGGGTTGCCGCCGTAAAGCGGGCTTTCCCGGTAGGCGCGTCCCATGCGACGCAGGCAGACCAGCAGCGCGGCGCTGGCGGGCAGCGCGAGGAGCACGCCGAAAAACCCGAAGACCTGGCCGAAGGCGAGCAATGCGAAGATCACTGCGACGGGGTGCAGCCCGATGCGTTTCCCGACGAGCAGCGGGGTCACGGCCATGCCTTCGAGCACCTGCCCGATGCCGAACGCAAGCCAGACGAAGAGCACGCCGGTAAAGCTGTCGAACTGCAGAAGTGCGGCCACGGTGCCGAGCACGAAGCCGAGAAATGCGCCGACGTACGGGATGAAGACCAGGCCGCCGGTGATGATTCCCACCGGCAGCGCGAACTGCAGCCCCGCGGCCCAAAGCGCCAGCGAGTAGTAGCAGACCATCACGATGATCACGAGCATCTGGCCGCGCAGGAACTCGGCCAGCACCGCGTCCACCTCGCTGGCGATTTCGACCGCCTGCGCATGCCGCTGCCGCGGGATCATGCGCTCGACGCGCGACACCAGCAGGTTCCAGTCGCGCAGCAGGTAGAAGAGGACCACCGGCACCAGCAGGACGTTGATGAGGATGCCGAGCAGCATGAGGCCGCCGATCTGCAGCGAGCCGAGCACGCGCGGCACGAAGCCCTGGTTCGACTGCAGCGCCTGCGCGGTGAGCTGCTTGACCGTGTCCAGGTCGAACCGGACCGCCATGCCGAATTGCGACGCAATCCAGGGTGCGACGTTGGCGTTTAGCCACGCGAGGAAATCGGGCAGGCGCTCGGACATCATGCGCGCCTCCTTGTAGAACAGGGGCAGCACGACGAGCAGGATGCCGATCACGACGATGAGCGAGAGGATCAGCACGATGATCACTGCGAAGGTGCGATTGATGTAGCGGCCGGTGAGGCGGTTGACCAGCGGGTTGAGCATGTACGCGAAGATCGCGCCGGCGAGGAACGGCGCGAGGATCGGCGACAGCAGCCAGACCAGCCACGCTGCGATCAGCGCGATTGCCAGCCAGGTCCAAACGCGCGGATTCGCGAAACCGGTGCCGTTCATTTGACGTAAAATACGAGGGGAAATACGAGCAATTCCTGTCACGCCACTTTAACACGCCGACGCGGCGCCTCCTCCCCGAATCCCCATGAGCAAAGGCCTTTCGTACCGCGATGCCGGCGTTGACATCGACGAAGGCGACGCGCTCGTCGAGGCCATCAAGCCATTCGCCAGGCGCACCATGCGGCCCGAAGTCCTCGCGGGCATCGGCGGCTTCGGGGCGCTCATGGAACTGCCGAAAAAATACCGCCACCCGGTGCTGGTTTCGGGCACCGACGGCGTCGGCACCAAGCTCAAGCTGGCTTTCGCCCTCGGCCGCCACGACACCGTCGGAATCGACCTCGTGGCGATGAGCGTTAACGACGTGCTCGTCCAGGGCGCCGAGCCGCTCTTCTTCCTCGATTACTTCGCCTGCGGAAAGCTGGAAAGGGCCGTGGCCACCGATGTGATCAAGGGCATCGCGCTCGGCTGCGAGACCGCGGGCTGCGCGCTCATCGGCGGCGAAACCGCCGAAATGCCGGGCATGTACCCGGAGGGCGAATACGATCTGGCGGGTTTTTGCGTCGGCGTGGTGGAGAAAGACCGCATCATCACCGGCAAGACGATCGCGCCGGGCGACGTGGTGCTCGGCCTGGCTTCCAGCGGGCTGCATTCCAACGGCTACTCGCTGGTGCGCAAGATCCTCGAGCGCGCCAAGCCCGACCTCAAGGCGGATTTCCACGGCCGGCCGCTGGCGGACGTGCTCATTGAGCCCACTCGAATCTATGTGAAGCCGGCGCTCGCGCTGATGCAGGCCCTGCCGGTCAAGGGCCTCGCGCATATCACCGGCGGCGGGATCACCGGCAACGTGCCGCGGGTTCTTCCCAAGGGCACGCGCGCAGTGATCGATTCCAAAGCGTGGAAACGCCCTGCGCTTTTCGACTGGCTGCAGAACGAAGGCGGTGTTGCGGAAGATGAAATGCACCGTGTCTTCAACTGCGGCATCGGCATGGTCATCGTGGTGGCTTTGGAGCATGCGGCGCAGGCGACGATGCTGCTCTCGGATGCCGGCGAGACGGTGCGGACGATCGGCCGTATCGAGAAACACACCGACGGGCCACAAACCGTCGTCGTTTAGATCGGCTGCTGAAGCCGGAACGATTTGGGGTTCGCAAGTTCGTGGAGTAAGACGTGATATTTCTCTACGCGCGACGGGCCTAACCTGAAAGAAGAACAGTCGCCTATCCCGGAAGGTGCGATTGAGGGATCAAGGACTTGGGCGTAGTCTTTCGGAGTTCGGCCCCTACTATGGGGTCTTATGAGGCCCCAGCTAGGGAGGGCCGACTTCTTGTTAGGGGCTTGAAGCCTATGCACAGAATCCGTACGGAGTTGCCATTCATTCCTCGGCACGCTTCAGTCTTCATTGGTCTCACACTTGCTGCGTACTTCCAATCTGTGGTCGCCCAAGACCTCCCGCCGAAGGATGAACTGGCGCGAAATATTCAGATTGAACACATAACGTACACCATCGGTGGCTTTGATAACGTGCTCGTCGTCAAAGCCAAGTTGAAAAACCACGGAGCGATTCCACTCAAGGATTTTTTGTTCGCCTGCGTCACCGTCTCCCAGAGCGGTACGGTGCTCGGCACACCGAAACACACGTTGTACCAGTCCCTTGCTGCTGGTCAGTCGAAGACTTTCTCGGGTGTGAATATCGGATTCGTGAACTCCCAAACTGCACGTGCGGGCTGTGACGTTATCAGCGCCGCAAAGAAAAGCTGAGAAAGTCCCTTGAAACACATCAATATCACCGAACCCGCAATCCTGGTACGGATCGCGAAGCTGTACTTGCCAGGAATGTCGGCTCAAGCTCTTTACGAGGCTACGCGAGGCGTATGGCGCGTTAGTCACCGACGCGAATCGGTTCACTTCGCAGTTGCGGTGGCGAAAGGCATTGTTCGCGAGGTCTTCACGGTCGGCGCTTGGTACGCAGCCGGAACAACCACGTATCACACTCGTCCGCCATCCGCCGTTCAGATTCCAGGACGATGGGAGTTCGTTGGTAAGCTCGCCTCTGACAACATGCGCTCAAGGTACGTGGGCCAATCAGTGGCAAATTATTTCAGGAAGGGTGCCGCCAATCCAATTACATACGTGAATGTTTGAAGACGCCCCTAACCGCACAATCGAGGGGGCGCGCGCAAGAGCAGCGCGCGCCTCTCATTGTGAACGTTATGCGGCTCTACGAACCGTCAGAAATCAAGGAAACGGGGAAATCGCTAACCCCGGAGGCGCATGATTGACGAGATACGGACGAAGATTGCTGTCGACGAATTTGAGTTTTCGAAGCACGCGGTCGATCAAATCATCATCCGACGCATAAGCGTGTCGGAAATCCGAGAGGCGATTTCCGACGGTGAGATTATTGAGGACTACCCAGAAGACAAGTACGGGCCGAGTTGCTTGATTCATGGCAAAACAACCGGCGGGAGAGCGATTCACGTTCAATGCAGCTATCCTTCCCGCCAAGTGATAAAGGTAATCACAGTTTATGAGCCTGATCCTGAACGGTGGATCGACTTTACTGTAAGGAGATCTTCATGAATGAAGGCCACATGGTGGAACGACGCGTGACGTACACGCTTCAGCACGAAGGACAGTTTTACGTCGTGGAGAACGTGCCTGCCCGTGTCGATGAAGAGACTGGAGAGCAGTACTTCGCTCCCTCTACTGTAGAACGGTTACAAGAGGTAATCCTCAGCAGGCAGAAGCCGGATCGTGTCGTTGAAACGCCGGTATACAAGTACAGCGAAAGAGCCGCATAACACCCCGATGCAGATTACGCGCCGCCAGCGTCCGAGCGAAGCTGCAGTTGTAGAGCCAAAAGTTGAAGATTCGTTGACCGAGGTCCGCGCCAGGAGCCATTTTCACGGCAGATAACGTACCGGCATCGGTACATTTATCTGCTGGAGAAAAGAGCCTTCACGCGTTGAAATCGCGCCATACCTAGGACCCTCTGCGCGCCAGATATATCCCTGAAAGCACGACGAGCCCGCCCGCGATCTGCAGCGGGACCAGCGGCTCACCCAGCAACACCCAGGCAAACACCCCGGCCATCACCGGCTGCAGCAATAGCGACACGGACGAAAACGTCGCGGGCAGGTGCGCCAGCGCATAGGCAATGAGGCCTTGCCCGCCCGCGTGCGAGATCAGCGCAATCCCGACCAGTTTCAGCCATCCCGCGCCGCTTGCGGGCAGCATCTGCTCGCCGGTCGCGAGTGCGATCGGCAACAGGATGATCGCGGTGAGGGCGGTGGTGACGGCCATGAGGCGCAGCGTGCCGATCCCGGCGTCGCGCAGGTTCTTCACGGTGAGGAGGTACCACGCATAGAACATCGCCGTGATCACGCCGAGCGCGTCGCCCGCAAGCGCGGTGGGCGAGAACGCCATGCTTGTACTCACCAGCATCGCCACGCCGATCATCGCGGTGACCAGCCCGACCAGGAACACCCGGCTCGGCTTCTGGCGGAAGATCAGCCAGGCCGCAAGAGTCACGAAGATCGCCGCGAGGTTCGCGAGCAGCGTCGAGTTCGTGACCGAGGTGAACTTGACCGAGAAGTGCCAGAAGGCGAGATCGCCGGCGAAGGCAACGGCCGCAGCTCCGAGCAGCCAGGCAGTCGAGCGTGAGGTGGACGTTGCAGTCGCCGCGGCGGTCCGCCCGAAAGCCGCATAGAGCACCCACAACAGCGGCACAGCCAACGCAACGCGCCAGAAGGCGGTCGCTGTCGGACCGGTCTCGGAAACACGCACGAAAATCGGCGACATTGCAATGCACACCGCACCAGCGAGCAACGCGACAAGGGCCATGCCCTGCGACGGTGACTTCGTCAAGCGAAGCGGTGTGAATTTCGTCGCATGGGAGCGCATTATCGCAGCGCGCGCAGGGTGTGTGCGAGGGATGCGGGTGGTAAAATTTTTGCGTCCCCATGAACACTCCGAGCGCCATCCCGCAGTTCATCCATTTAAGGCTGCACAGCGAGTATTCGGTGACGGACGGCATCGTCCGCATCGACGAGGCGGTGGGGCACGCGGCAGCCGACGGCATGCCTGCGCTGGCGGTCACCGACCTGGGCAACCTCTTCGGGATGGTCAAGTTCTACAAGGCAGCGCGCGCAGCCGGCATCAAGCCGATCGTAGGCGCCGATTGCTGGGTGCAGAACCCGGTCGACCGCGACAAGCCCTCGCGCATCCTGCTGCTCGCGGCCTCGCGCAAGGGTTACCTGCGCCTGTGCGAGCTGCTGTCGCGCGCCTGGCTGGTCAACCAGCATCGCTCGCGCGCCGAGATCGACAAGGCCTGGCTCGCCGAGAAGAACGGCGCCGAGGGCCTGATCGCTCTTTCAGGCGCATCGGGCGGCGATGTGGGCCAGGCGCTGCTCTCCGACAACGCTGCCGCGGCGGAAAAACTGGCAAAGGAATGGGCCGGCTACTTCCCCGGCCGGTTCTATCTCGAGCTCCAGCGCGCAGGCCTTCCGCAAACCGAGACGCTCGTTGCGCGCACCGTGCAGCTCGCCACCCGGATGAAGCTTCCTGTCGTGGCCACGCATCCGGTCCAGTTCGTCGCCCCCGACGATTTCAAGGCGCACGAAGCGCGCGTCTGCATCTCGCAGGGGTACGTGCTCGGCGACCAGCGGCGGCCCAGGAATTTCACGCCGGAGCAGTACTTCAAGACGCAGGACGAGATGGCGAAGCTTTTCGCCGACATCCCGCAGGCGCTGGAGAACGCGGTCGGCATCGCGCAACGCTGCAGCCTCACGATCGAGCTAGGCAAGTCGAGGCTGCCGGAGTTCCCGATTCCCAAGGGCGTCACGATCGACGACTACCTGCACCGCCTGTCGTTTGAAGGACTCGCCAAGCGCCTGCTGAAGCTCTTTCCCGACCCCGCAGTGCGCGAACAGAACGAGCCAACCTATCGCGAGCGGCTCGAGTTCGAGATCAAGACCATCCTGCAAATGGGGTTCCCCGGGTACTTCCTGATCGTCGCGGACTTCATCAACTGGGCGAAGAACAACGGCGTGCCGGTCGGGCCGGGCCGCGGCTCGGGCGCCGGATCGCTCGTCGCGTACTCCCTTGGCATCACCGACCTCGACCCGCTGCGCTACGAGCTGCTCTTCGAGCGCTTCCTCAACCCCGAGCGCGTGTCGATGCCGGACTTCGACATCGATTTCTGCCAGGACGGCCGCGACAAGGTCATCGGCTATGTCCGCGACAAGTACGGCGCGCACAGCGTCTCGCAAATAGCCACCTTCGGCACGATGGCGGCGCGCGCCGTGGTGCGCGATTGCGGGCGTGTGCTGGACCTGGGCTACAACTTTTGCGACCAGATCGCCAAGCTGATCCCGTTCCAGCCCGGCAAGACCATCACGCTCAAGATGGCCAAGGAGATGGAGCCGTTGCTCGCCGAGCGCGAAGAGAAAGAGGACGAGGTCCGCCAGCTGCTCGAGCTCGGCGAGAAGCTCGAAGGCCTCACGCGCAACGTCGGCATGCACGCGGGCGGCGTGCTGATCGCGCCCGGCAAGCTCACCGATTTCTGCCCGCTCTACGCGGCCGAAGGCACCGAGAACGTCATCTCGCAGCTCGACAAGGACGACGTCGAGGCGGTGGGACTGGTGAAATTCGACTTCCTCGGCCTGACCACGCTCACCGTGCTCGACTGGGCAGTGCGGTACGTGAAGCTGCTCGGCCATGCGGACTTCGACCTCGAGACCCTGCCGCTGGACGACAAGGCGAGCTACCAGCTGCTCTCCAACGGCAATACCACCGCGGTGTTCCAGCTGGAATCAAGCGGCATGCGCGACATGATCCGCAAGGCGAGGCCCGACCGCTTCGAGGACATCATCGCGCTGGTCGCGCTTTACCGTCCGGGCCCGATGGACCTGATCCCGGACTTCATCGAGAGGAAGCACGGCCGCCAGCGCGTCGAGTACCTGCACCCGCTGCTCGAGGCGATCCTCAAGCCGACCTACGGGATCATGGTCTACCAGGAGCAGGTGATGCAGGCCGCGCAGCTCTGCGGCGGGTATTCGCTGGGCGGCGCGGACCTGCTGCGCCGCGCGATGGGCAAGAAAAAGCCGGAGGAGATGGCCGAGCAGCGCGAGATCTTCGTCACCGGCGCGCAAGGCAAGGACATCAGCCGCAACAAGGCGAACGAAATCTTCGACTACATGGAGAAGTTCGCCGGCTACGGCTTCAACAAGTCGCACGCCGCGGCCT
Source organism: Pseudomonadota bacterium (assembly GCA_031376265.1). Taxonomy (GTDB): domain Bacteria; phylum Pseudomonadota; class Gammaproteobacteria; order Burkholderiales; family SG8-39; genus SZAS-79. Next base: position 9,496 of record JANMDK010000236.1, on the reverse strand, counting down.
ACGCGCTGGTCGCGTATCACACGGCCTACATGAAGGCGCATCACCCGTCGGCGTTCATGGCGGCCAACTTTTCCGCGGTCATGGACGACACCGACAAGGTGCGGTCCCTGCACAAAGACAGCGTTGCCAACGGACTGACCGTCCTGCCGCCTGACGTGAACACATCCGACTACCGTTTCACGCCGGTGGATGCAAAGACGATGCGCTATGGCCTGGGCGGCATCCGCGGCACCGGCCGCTCGGCGATCGAGGCAATAGTCGCATCGCGCACCGCGGAGGGCCCGTTCAAAAGCCTGTTCGACTTCTGCCGGCGCGTCGACAAGCGCGTGGTGAACCGCCGCGCGATGGAAGCAATGGTGCGCGCCGGTGCGTTCGACGCAATCGAGGCGAACCGCGCGAGCCTGCTTGCGTCCGTGGGGCTCGCGATGGAAGCGGCCGAGCAGGACGAGCGCCAGGCCTCGCAGGAAAGCCTTTTCGGAGACCCGTCGGAATCCCGCAGCGCGAATTTCCGGCTGGTGGAAACGCGCACCTGGGACATGAAGCAGCGTCTTGTCGAGGAGAAGGCGGCGCTCGGCTTTACGCTGTCCGGCCACCTCTTCAACGCCTACGCCCACGACCTGCAGGGATTCATCGCAACGCCGCTCGCCAAGCTTTCGCCGGTGCAGGGCACGGTATGGGTCGCAGGCGTAATTGCGTCGGTTCGCGTGATGATGACCCGGCGCGGGAAAATGGTCGTCCTCCTGCTGGACGACGGCACTGCGCAGGTCGAGGTCACGGTATTCAACGAGCTCTTCGACCGCCACCGGGACAAGCTCAAGGAAGATGCCCTGGTTGTCGCGGTCTGCAAGGTCCAAACGCCGCGCGACGAATCCTTCGGCGGACTGCGCGTTTCGGCCGAGGACCTGCTCGACCTCGCCGCCCTGCGCAGCCGCTATGCGCACAACCTGCGCCTGGACATCAACGGCCTGGCCGACGCGAGGAAGCTCAAGGATTACCTCTCGCCGTTCCGCACCAACGGGGGCGGCGGAGGGTGCTCGGTCGTCGTCCACCGGGATACCGGGAAGGGCGAGGCCGACGTCCTCCTCGGCCCGGAATGGCGCGTGCGGCCCGACGCGCAGCTGCTGAGCCAGTTGGAGGAGTGGTTGTCCCCCGAGCGGGTTCGGGTGGTCTATTCGTTCGGCGCAGCGTCGTGAGTTTCCATATTTGACAATGCAATTGCCATGATATCCGCCTGGCTATTGGCTCTGCATATATAAAAGTTGAACATTCCATGAAACTCGCAGTATTCGGCAATCACCGCGTCGGCGTGGTCGAAGGCGACCAGGTGTACGACGTTACGGATGCAGTGCCCGGTGCCGGACCGTCCTGGCCGCCGATGTACATGAATGCACTGATTGCGCGATGGGATGAGCTCGCCCCGCGAATTGCGGAAAAGCGCCGCGATGCGAAAGCAATGCCGCTGGCTTCGGTTTCGCTTCTTCCGCCAAACCCCTGCCCGGTGCACGTGATTGCAGCGCCGGCCAACTACCGCAAGCACATCGGCGAGATCGGCGCGCGCTCGGTCAGCAAGGGCCGCACCGCCGAGCAGCAGGGATTCTTCATGAAGTCGACCGCCTCGCTCGTCGGCGCAGGCGGCGCGATAGAACTTCCCAAGGGCTCGTCGCGGCGCTTCGACCACGAATCCGAGCTGGCGGTGATCCTCGGCAAGCGGGCGCGCAACGTGCCGCGAGCAGACGCGATGAAGTACGTGTTCGGCTACAGCTGCCTCGTCGACGTCACGATGCGCATCGAGCCCGGCGTCGCTGAGGAGGAAAGAGTGACGCGCAAATCCTTCGAGACCTTCACGCCCCTCGGTCCGTGGATCGTCACCGCGGACGAAGTGGCCGACCCGCATGCGCTTCGCAACCAGCTGTGGGTCAACGGCCAGCCGAAGCAGGATGCCAACACGCGCGACATGATCGTCAACATCCCGGCCCTGATCGAGCTCATCTCCTCGGTGATGACGCTCAACCCGGGCGACGTGATTGCGAGCGGCACGCCGGAGGGCGTCGGGCCGATCGCGCCGGGCGACAAGGTGCGCATCGCCATCGAATCGGTCGGCGAGATGACGCTGCCGGTGCGCGAAGCCGCCGCCTTCTCGCCGCGCCGCTTCTGAGCGGAGACGCCGCATGACCCGAACACCGGTGCTGGTGGTCGGCGCGGGGCCGATCGGCCTTGCGCTTGCCGGCGACCTTGGCTGGCGCGGCACCGCCTGCACGCTGATCGAATCCGGCGACGGCGAGATCTACCAGGCCAGGATGGACATGGTTGGCATCCGCACCATGGAGTACTGCCGGCGCTGGGGCATCGTCGACTGGGTCGAGCAGGCCGGCTACAACCGCAATTATCCGCAGGACTGCGCCTGGGTCACCAGCCTTACCGGGTGGGAGCTGGGGCGCGAGCCTTTTCCGGCGCCTGCCGATTCGCGGCCGCCACCCGAGAGCCCGCAGACGCGCGAGCGCTGCCCGCAAAACTTCTTCGACCCGGTCCTGGCACGATTCGCCGCGCAGTTTCCACACGTCGCGCTGCGCTATCGGACGACCCTGCTCGGGTTCGAAGAGTACGACGACCGCATCGTGGCCACAGTGCGCAACGAGGAGCGCGGTGCGGAGGAGACGATCGAAGCCTCCTACATCGTCGGCTGCGACGGCGGTTCGAGCGCCGTGCGGCAGGCCCTCGGCATAGGCATGACCGGCACGCCGACGCTGACCTACACGACCAACGCGATCTTCCGCTGCGAAGGCCTCGAGAAACTGCACGACAAGAAGCCGGGCTACCGATACATCTTCATCGGGCCTGAGGGGACCTGGGCAACGCTCGTCGCGATCAATGGCAGGGACCAGTGGCGTTTTTCGATCGTGGGAACAGGTGAGAAGCGCACGCTCGGCGAGGAGGAGATCCGCCGCGCGATAGTGCGCGCGATGGGCCGCGACTTCGATTTCGAGATCCTGTCGGTGCTCCCCTGGGTCCGGCGGCAGCTGGTGGCCGATCGCTATGGCACCCGGCGGGCATTCATTGCCGGCGATGCAGCGCACCTGACTTCGCCCACCGGCGGCTTCGGCATGAATACCGGCATCCAGGATTCGGTGAACCTGGCCTGGAAACTCGCCGCCTGCATCGAGGGCTGGGGCGGCGCAAGGTTGCTGGCTTCGTACGAGCTCGAATGCAAACCGATCGGCCTGCGTAACGTCGCGGAAGCAACGGGCAACCTGCAGCGAATGCTTTCGCCGCAAATCAAGTCTGTCCCGCCGGCCCTGTTCGAGACTGGCCCCGAGGGCGACAGGGCGAGGAAAACGTTCGGCGACGCCTACACCGAGAGGATGCACCGCGAGTGGCATTCGAACGGCATCCACCTCGGCTATATGTACGAAGGCTCGCCCGTCATCGTTCCGGACGGCACGCCGCAGCCCCCCGACGAAGTCTCCCGGTATGTGCCGACCGCGCGCCCAGGTTCGCGCGCGCCGCATGCGTGGCTCGCCGATGGCCGATCGACGCTCGATCTCTTCGGCAGGGCGTTCGTGCTGCTGCGGTTCGGCGGGAATCCGCCGGCCGCGGACGGCCTCGTCGATGCGGCAGCGACGCGCAAATTGCCGATGCAGGTGGTCGACATCGTCGACAGGGATGCCGAAGCGTTGTACGAGCGCCGCCTGGTCCTCGTGCGGCCCGACGGGCAAGTGTGCTGGCGCTCCGATGCGCAACCCGCAAACGCGCTCGAGGTGATCGACATCATTCGCGGCGCCTAGGTGCGCTTGGGAACGTAGATCACCGCAAGCGACATTGCAGCGCCCTCGGTATACTGCGAATCCAGAATCAAGCGCAGCACGGATGGCAGCACTTCCTCACCAGACACAGGCGCCCGGCAAGCCGGCCATGACGATCCGGGCGCACCTGCTCCTCCTCGCGCTTTGCTCGGTCGTCCCGGTCATTGCATTCGCTTTCTACGTCTCGGTGCTCCTGCTCGAGCAGAGCAGGACCGCGATCCGAACGGGTGCGCTGGAGCGTGCGCGTGCAATCTCCACCGCGGTCGACGCCGAATTGCGAGGGTCGATCGCCACCCTGAACGCGCTCGCTACGTCACAGGCGCTGGCAAATGGCGACCTGGCCGCCTTCCATGAGGAGGCCAGCCGCGTATCGTCCTCCCAGCGGATCTGGAGAAGCGTCAATCTCTCTCGGGCTTCCGATTTCCAGCAGGTGATGAATTCTGCGCGGCCCCTGGGCAGCGAACTCAACCGGCTGACCGACCTGGCGAGTGCGGAGCAGGCGCTCAAGACCCGGCTTCCGGCCATTGGAAGCGTCACCGTCGGGAGGCTGTTCGAAACGCCGCTCGTCGCGGTGCGCATTCCGGTGGCCGGCAAGGGGGCCACCGAATTCATCCTCACCGCGCTGGTGCAGCCCCGGACTTTCGAGGCGCTGATCCGCGAGCTCAAGGTTCCCGAGGGCTGGGTCATCGCCATCGTGGACCGCGGGGGAAAGTTCGTTGCGCGGATCCCGTCCGTCGCGGCAGGCACGATGTCCGGTGAAACGTTCGTGAATGCCATGCACGCCGAACCCGAGGGGTGGTACCGCGGCCCTTCGCTGGACGGTCGCGATACCTTCGTAACGCACCTGCGCTCGGATTTCAGCCAGTGGACGATCGGCCTCGCGATACCGGCCGAGTTCGTCGTGGCCGGGGAGCGCCGCACGGTCTGGCTTCTGGGCATCGGCGCGCTGGTGTCGATCATGCTGGCCCTGTTGATCGCGTACCTGATCGGGCGGCACATCGCCGATCCGGTCATGGGCCTGGCCATAGCGGCCCGCAGCATCGGCGGGCCCTCGCCGGCGTCGGTCTTCTCAGGAGGATCGGTTCGCGAAGTCGCGGAAGTCGCCGCCGCCCTTGCGCAGGCCTCCGAGGGAGTGCGGGAGCGCCAGCGCCTGGTGGAGCGCGAAAAGAAGGCGCTGCTCGAATCCGACCGGGCCAAGGACGAATTCATCGCGATGCTGAGCCACGAGCTGCGCAATCCGCTCGCCGCGCTCACGGCCGCCGCGCACCTCCTCAAGCTCCCCGGCGCCAGTGGCAATGCGTCGGAGCACGCGCGCGGTGTAATCGAACGGCAGACGCGCCACATGACCCGCCTTATCGAGGACCTGCTCGACGTCAACCGCGTCGTGATGGGCAAGGCCACGCTGATCCGCGAGACCGTCGACCTGGGAGAGCTCGCCGGCGAAGTCGTGCGCACCTGGCGGCAGTCCGGGCGCCTCTCGCGGCATGACGTGAAAATCGACGCCGCGCGCGTAGTGATCGACGCGGACCGCTCGCGCATCGAGCAGGTGTTCTCAAACCTCCTCGAGAACGCGCTCAAGTTCACCCCGCCCGAAAAGAAGATCGTCGTGACGGTCGCCCGCGAGGACGGCGAAGCGGTGTTGCGAGTGGCCGACGAGGGCATCGGGCTCGCGCCCGGCATGGCGGACCAGATGTTCGGCCTGTTCGTGCAGGGCCCGCAATCGATCGACCGGCAGAGCGGCGGCCTCGGCGTTGGCCTGGCGCTCGTCAAGGGATTGGTCGAGCTGCATGGCGGCAAGGTCGCCGTTTTCAGCGAAGGGACGGGTCGGGGCACCGTATTCACCGTGCGCCTGCCCCTGGCGGCTGCCGGGCAGGCCGCGCCTCCCGTGCAAAGCGCGGCACCCGCGCGCGAGACCGCATCACGCAACATCCTGATCGTCGAAGACAACGTCGACGCCCGGAAGATGCTGCGCGTGATGCTGGAGCTTTCCGGCAACCGGGTGCGCGACGCGGCCGATGGCGAGAACGGCCTGCGCATGGCCGCCGAAGAGGTGCCCGAAGTCATGATCGTCGACATCGGGCTGCCCGATCTCAATGGCTACGAAATCGCGGCACGCGTGCGGGCCGCGCCCTGGGGAGAGAACATCCTGTTGATCGCGCTCACCGGCTACGGCCAGGCCGAAGACAAGCGGCGGGCGCTCGAAGCCGGGTTCGATGCGCACGCCACCAAGCCGGTGCTGCCGGAGCAACTCGATCTGCTCATCGGGTCTGCCGGGCGCGCTACAGAAGACCGGGTGGGATAGACGGCATTTGGCCTACCGTCCGACGGCGTGCAGGAATCGGATTACAAGATATTGTTTTGGGCGCTTAAGCTGAAATCCGGCGTTGTCCCACAGATTGCGGCGGCCGACCTCTCTAAAGTGCGGCCATGGACACGAACCGCACACTCCTCAAGGCCTGCCTCGCAACGCTTGCGCTCCTCCTGGCAAGCGGCGCCTATGCGCAGACGATCTACAAACAGGTCGACGACGAAGGCCGCGTCACCTTTACGGACCGGCCCAACCCTGCGGCCAAGGTCATCACGAGTTACGAAACGCGCGGACGTCCCGCAGACACGGAGGCCGCGCCGCGTGGCGAAGTCCGGGTCACCACCGATACATCGCTCCCGCGAACGGCGGTATCGTCATCCGGCGCAACGGGGCCAGCGGCGAACGGCGAGGCCGCCGTACGCTCGAACTATGGCGAGGTGGAGCGTGCCGTTGCGACCTACACGCCGCTGAACTCGCCGCTAGCCGCACAAGCCGACGCCACCGAGGCCGCGCGCCGGGCGCGGCAGGAGACCACCAAAGGCTCCACGGCGCCGATCCTCGTCGTGCAGGCTGCACCGCGCGAACACGAGGCGACGGCACCGAAGTCCGGCGTCGATCCCCTCTACATTCTTTGGGTGGTCACCTTCTTCATCCTTGCCGCTGGGCTGCTCTATGTCGGCTGGCAGGTTTTCCGCCTGATCCTCGGCACGGCTTTTCCCCGCTTTCATATCGGCGCCGCCTGACCGCACGGGCGACTGTGCAGCAGCGCACCAAAGTGTGCGCCTGAGTAGACCAGTATCTGGTCATGTCCCGCGTTGGCCTCATGCTGTTCTGTATCGCGCTTGCCGGCTGCGAGTCGGCCAGCTTGCCATTCAAGGCCGGCACCGGGAGTGAGCCGCAACTGCCGCCGCCGAACCCGGGGCTGCTGCCCACGGTGCATATCGCGCCGGCCATAGGCTGGCCCGCCGGCTCGATGCCGGCCCCCGCCTCCGGTCTTGCCGTCAATGCGTTCGCCGTCAACTTCGACCATCCGCGCTGGATCTACGTGCTGCCGAACGGCGACGTGCTGGTGGCCGAAAGCAATGCACCCCCAAAACCCGACGACGCAAACACCCTGCGCGGCATGATCATGAAAATGGTGATGAAGCGGGCGGGGGCGGGCACGCCGAGCGCCAATCGCATTACGCTGCTGCGGGATGCGGACGGCGATGGGATCGCCGAAGTGCGCACCGTGTTCGCCTCCGGCCTGAATTCGCCCTTCGGCATGGCGCTCGTCGGCAGCGACTTCTACGTCGCGAATACCGATGCGGTCGTGCGATTCCGCTATACCGAAGGCGCAACGCAGCTCGATCCGGCCGGCACCAAGGTGGCCGACCTGCCCGCCGGCACGATCAACCACCACTGGACCAAGAACCTCATCGCCAGCCGCGACGGGCGCCGCCTTTACGCCACGGTGGGATCGAACAGCAACGTCGCCGAGAACGGCATGGAGAACGAGGTCAACCGCGCGGCGATTCTCGAAATCGATCTTGCCACCGGCCGCACGCAGCTTTTCGCTTCGGGCCTGCGCAACCCCAACGGCCTGGGCTGGCAGCCGCAATCGGGGGCGCTCTGGACGGTGGTCAACGAGCGCGACGAGCTCGGCAGCGACCTGGTCCCCGACTACCTTACCGAGGTAAAGCAGGGCGCGTTCTACGGCTGGCCCTACAGTTACTACGGACAGCATGCCGATGCGCGGGTGAAGCCCGCGCGCAGCGACCTCGTCGCTTCGGCCGTCAAGCCCGACTATGCCCTGGGGGCTCACGTGGCGCCGCTCGGGCTGGCGTTCTACGAAGGCCGGTTGCTGCCTGCGAAGTACGCCAACGGGGCGTTCATCGGGGAGCATGGGTCCTGGAACAGGCGCCCGCGCAGCGGCTACAAGGTCGTCTTCGTGCCTTTCGCGAATGGCAAGCCGGTCGGCGAGCCCGAGGACATCCTCACCGGATTCGTCGACGCCGAAGGCAATGCGCTCGGACGACCGGTCGGCGTTGCAGTGGACAAGCGCGGGGCATTGCTCGTCGCGGACGACGTAGGCAACGCCATCTGGCGCGTCTCGGCCGCGGTGCCGAGGTAATGCCGCCAGGCTAAAGCTGCAGGTGCAGCAGGCTGGCGGCCTTCTCGGTCGCTTTCTCTTTCAAAGGCCGGTTCTGCCAGGCTTCCAGCGTGACGCGCTGCGACTGCTTGAGGTCGCTCTCGAAGATCGCGGTCTGCTCGCGCGCGAACTGGGGGTCGAAGATGTTGAGGTTCGCCTCGTCGTTCAGGCGGAACGAGCGATTGTCGAAATTGGTCGAGCCCACGGAAACCATCAGGTTGTCGACCACCATGACCTTGCAGTGATACATGGTCGGCTGATACTCGTAAACCTCCCCGCCCGCCTCGAGCAACCTGCCCCAGAGCCCGCGCGAGGCCGCCTTGACGACCTCGGTGTCGGTATGCGGCCCGGGGGTGATGATGCGCACCTTCACCCCGCGTTTCATTGCGTCCACGAGCGCCCGGAGGGCCAGCTCGTCCGGCACGAAATAGGCGCTCGAAAGGTCGATCGTGCTTTTCGCCGCCGTGATCGCCATGAGGTACATGAGGTGCATGCTCTCGCTGCCGCCCGAGGGCGAGCTGCTGAACATCTGCGCTTCGCCGGTGCCGGCCGCTTTCAGCTCCGGGAAGTAGGCGGCCCCGTGGAGCACCACGCCGGTCACCTTGATCCAGTTGTCGAGGAACACCGCCTGCATCTGCGCCACCACCGGGCCTTCCACCTTGAAATGCGTGTCGCGCCAGTGCTTGGGGTCCTGCGCGTTGCCGCTCCAGAGGTCCGAGATGCCGACCCCGCCGGTAAAGCCGACCGCACCGTCGATCACCAGGACCTTGCGGTGCGTCCGGTTGTTCATTCGCGCGATGTTGTACCAGTGAGGCTTGTGGAATTTCCGCACCTGCACGCCGGCCTGCTCCATCTGCTCGTGCAGCCCTTTTTCCATCTTGTTGCTGCCGACCCAGTCGAGCAGCACGTGGACCTTCACGCCGGCGCGGGCGCGCTCGGCCAGCGCGTCGGCGAACTGCTTGCCTACGTCGCCTGACCAGTAGATGTAGCTCTCGAACGCAATGCTGCGCTGCGCTCCGCGGATCGAGGCGAGCATCGAGGGAAAGATGCGATCGCCATTCAGCAGCACCTCGAACCGGTTGCCGCCGACGATCGCCGGGCCGAGCAACACGCTCATCGCGCGCTCGAAGTCGGGATCCTCGAGGTTGTAGAGCCGCGGGGGCCGGGGGGGGGGGGTGGTGTAGGCGCGGGGGGAAATGAGGACAAACACCCACACCACCCGCGGGGGGGGGGGTCTTGGCACGGGTGGGGGGCGCC
>JANMDK010000215.1:0-38507 GCA_031376265.1 Pseudomonadota bacterium | reverse complement strand
AGCAGGGCGGTGACATGGTGCGGGTCGGGGGCTTGAGCTACACCTGCGACCCGAACGCGAAGATGGGCGGCCGCATCAGCGACCTCGTGCTCAAGGGCAAGCCGCTCGAAGCCGGCAAGAAATACAAGGTCGCGGGATGGGCGCCGGTGTCCGAGGAAGCGCGCAAGGCGGGTGGCGAGCCGATCTGGGAGGTCATGGCGAAATACCTGCGTGATCGCAAGACGATCAAGCCGCTTGCGCTCAACCTGCCGCGGCTCAAGGGCGTCGAGGGCAATCCCGGCATCGCCTGATAAATGGTGATAAATGGGGTCAGAGTCGATTTTCCGGGAGCGGTGAAGTGGAAAATAAACACTGAGCCCATTTATGGGTGCGAAGCGAAGATGGGGTACGTGCATACCGTTGGTGGCGGCACTTGGAGGTTTGCGGACCTCAAGGACCTGCTCGCCAAGGCCACGCCGCAGCGCTCCGGTGACGTGCTTGCCGGCATCGCTGCGGACTCCTCCGCGCAGCGCATGGCGGCGCGCATGGCGCTGGCGGAAACGCCGCTGGCAAGATTCCTCGAGGAAGCCGTCGTTCCCTATGAAGACGACGAAGTCACCCGGCTGATCCTCGACACGCACGACAAAGCCGCTTTCGCCCCGGTTGCGCATCTCACGGTCGGCGATTTCCGCGACTGGCTGTTGTCGGACGACACCGACCCGCCGACTCTCGAGGCGCTTGCCCCCGGGTTGACCCCGGAAATGGCCGCCGCTGTGTCGAAGCTCATGCGCAACCAGGACCTAATCACGGTCGCGAAGAAGTGCCGCGTCACGACTCGTTTCCGCAACACGCAAGGCCTCCCTGGGCGCCTCGGCATCCGCCTGCAGCCGAACCACCCGACCGACGATCCCAAGGGCATCGCCGCCTCGATGCTCGACGGCCTGCTCTATGGCTGCGGCGACGCGGTGATCGGCATCAACCCGGCGAGCGACGGCCTGCCGGCCTTTATCACGCTTTGGAAGATGATCGACGAGATCATCCAGCGCTTCGGCATCCCAACGCAGTCGTGCGTGCTCACCCATGTCACCAACCAGATCCGCGGGATCGAGGCCGGCGCGCCGGTGGACCTCGTCTTTCAGTCGGTCGCCGGCACGCAAAAGGCCAACGAAAGTTTCGGCATCGACCTGGCGGTGCTCGCCGAGGCGCGCGACGCCGCGCTCTCGCTCAGGCGCGGAAGCGTCGGCGACAACGTCATGTATTTCGAAACGGGCCAGGGCAGCGCGCTCTCGGCCAACGCGCACCACGGCGTGGACCAGCAGACGCTCGAGGCACGCGCCTACGGCGTCGCGCGGCATTTCAAGCCGCTGCTGACCAATTCCGTCGTCGGCTTCATCGGGCCGGAATACCTTTACGACGGCAAGCAGATCATCCGCGCCGGGCTCGAGGACCACTTCTGCGGCAAGCTGCTCGGCGTGCCGCTCGGCGTCGACGTCTGCTACACGAACCACGCCGAAGCGGACCAGGACGACATGGACACGCTGCTCACCCTGCTCGGCGTTGCCGGCGTGACCTTCGTCATGGGCGTGCCGGGGTCGGACGACGTGATGCTCAACTACCAGAGCACCTCCTTCCATGACGCGCTCTATCTTCGCAACGTCCTGGGCCTCAAGCGCGCGCCGGAATTCGAGGCGTGGCTCGAGAAGATGCAGCTCATCGATGCGTCAGGCCAGTTGCTGCCGCATGCCGGCGGTAACCGGCTGCTCGCGGCGACCGGAGAACTCCAATGAGCGAAAGCACGCCGGTCACAGCAAACCCGTGGACGCAGTTGCGCAGCCACACGCCGGCGCGCATCGCGCTTGGCCGCGCCGGCCCCGCGCTGCCGACCCGGGAGGTGTTGGCGTTTGGCGCCGCGCACGCGCGGGCACGCGACGCGGTGCACCTCGCGCTGGATGCGGAGGCGCTCGAGGCGCAATTGCGGGAAGCCGGCTATGCGCCGATCCGGGTGCGCAGCGCCGCGCCGGATCGGGCCACCTACCTGGCGCGCCCCGATCTGGGTCGACGGCTTGATGAGGAAAGCGGGCGCGCCCTGGCTGCGGCCAACCCGCCGCCGGAGATCGTCGTTGCAATCGAAGACGGACTGTCCGCGGTCGCTGTCCAGAAGCACGCGATGCCGTTGCTTGCGGCCCTGCGCTCAATAGCTCCGGAACGCTGGGACCGCGCGCCGGTAGTGATCGCACTCCAGGGACGGGTGGCCCTTGGCGATGCGATCGGCGAGAAGCTCGGCGCCCGGCTCATAGTGGTGATGATCGGCGAGCGGCCGGGGCTCTCCTCGCCGGACAGCCTCGGGCTCTATGTGACCCATGCGCCGCGCGTCGGGCGCACGGACGCCGAACGCAATTGCATCTCCAATGTGCGGCCCGAGGGCCTGCCCTACCTCGCCGCCGCGGCGCGCCTCGACTGGCTGGCGGCGCAGGCCATCCGACGCGGGCTCACAGGCGTCGCCCTCAAGGACGAGAGCGATTCTCCGGATCAGGCTGGATTGCCATAACAGGCAACACAACTACCCGGATAGCCGCCTGCCGGTTGACTCTACAGAAATGAAAGTTTAATATTTACTTCGGGTCCGAAGCCAGCTTCCCGCCTTTCGCCCAGTCGGACTTCTTGACGTCCTCGAAGATCACGTCGACGGATTCCGCAGTGCACTTGAGCGTGCGCACTGCGTCCGCCGTGACCGCGACCGCGAACTCGCGCTTCTGCTCGGTGGTGCGGCCATCGAACAGGCTCACATGGATGAGGGGCATTCGATTTCTCCTTTGGGTTGGACGTGATACTTTCGCACTCGCCGCGATCTTACCGTGGCGGCATCGACCGGCGTCCGACGTGCTGCGAACCAAGGGGCAAGCTATGCCATACCAACCTTTCGACCTCACCGGAAAAGTCGCCCTCGTGACCGGCGGCAACAGCGGCATCGGCCTGGGCCTTGCGATGGCGGTTGCGCAGGCCGGCGCGGACATCGCGATCTGGGGCACCAGCGCGCAGAAGAACGAAGCCGCCAAAGCCAAGCTCGGCAAGACCGGCCGCAAGATCCTCGCGCTGCAATGCGACGTCGGCGACGAGAAAGCCGTAGACGCGGCCATGGCCGAGACGATCGCCAAGCTGGGCCGCATCGACGGCTGTTTCGCAAATGCGGGCGTCAGCGGCCGCGGCACGCCGTCTTTCATGGAAATGTCGTCCGACGAATGGCACCGCGTGCTGCGGGTGAACCTGCACGGCGCTTTCTATACGTTGCGGGGCGCGGCGCGGCACATGGCAGAGCGCGGCGGCGGGGGCGTGCTGGTCGGCACCGCCTCGCTGGCGGCGATCGAGGGCGCACCACGCAGCGAACATTACGCGGCCACCAAGGGCGGCCTGATCTCGATGATGCGCGGGCTCGCCGTGGAGCTTGCCCGGCACAAGATCCGCGCCCACTCGATCCTGCCTGGCTGGATCGAGACCGACATGACCGCCAACGCGGTCGGCAACGAGAAGTTCCGCAACAGCGTGCTGCCGCGGATCCCGGCGCGCCGCTGGGGCACCGGCGACGACTTCGGCGGCATCGGCGTCTACCTCATGAGCGAGGCCTCGAGCTATCACACCGGCGACACATTCCTGATCGACGGCGGGTATTCGCTGTTCTAAACGACTGCGACAAGTCTTCCGGAAGGCCGCATGCCTGAGTCCCTGATCTACCTTTCGGACGCCGAAGTGGCGCGGGCGGCGCTGTCGCTCGATCGCTTGCGCGAGATCGTCGCCGGCGCGTTTGCGGCGCAGGCACGCGGCACGGCCGAAGCCGCGCCCAAGTCTGTGCTGAACATTGGCAAGGGCCATGTGTTCCAGGCCAAGCCCGCCAGCCTGCGGGGCGCGAACCTCACCGGCATGAAATGGTTCGGCCTCGTGCCCAGCGGCCAGACCAGCGGGCCGAGCGTCGAGAGCCTGATCGTGCTGTCGGACATGCGCACCGGGCGGACGCTCGCAGTCATGGGCGGCAACTGGATTACCGCGACGCGCACCGCCGCGATGAGCGCGATCGCCGCGCAGACGCTCGCCCGGCCGGACAGCGTGTCCATCGGCTTCGTCGGATGCGGCGTCCAGGCCCACAGCCACTTGGATGCGATGCGGCTGGTGCTGCCGCGGCTCGCGAACGTCGTCGCGTACAGCCGGACCGAATCCAGCGCCCAGCGTCTCGCGGAAGCCGCAACCGCGCGCGGGATGAGCGCCCGCGTCACCACCGATCCTCAGCAGGCGGTCGAAGGCCTGGACGTGGTGATCACCACGGTGCCGGAAGGCGGCCGGCTCGAGTTCCTCGACACAGCCTGGCTCGCGCCCGGGGCCTTTGCCAGCGCGGTGGACCTTGGGCGTTCGTGGAAACGCGAGACGCTGCGGGGCGTGGACATCCTCGCCACCGACGAGCACGAGCAGACCCGGGCCGTGGCTGCCATGGGCCGCATGGCGTTTGCCGGACCGTACGACGCCGACCTTGCCGGGATGACCTCGGGGGCCGCACCCAAGCGGACCTCCCCGCAGCAGCGCACGATGTTCTGTTTCTCCGGCCATGCGCTCGCCGACATTGCCGCTGCGCAAGTGGTCTACGAAACTGCGCTGCGCGACGGCCTCGGCGTGAGGCTGCCCCTCTAGCCCATGCGCAAGCAAGTGGTCGCCGAAGGACCGGGAGGCCGCGTGATCGTGATGGACTCGATCACGCAGGTCGCACCTGAAGACGCGGGCGCCATCGTCGTTTCCGGCTCGCACGGCGGGGCGAGTTCCGGCGAGTTCGCGCTCGAAGTGCCACTGGCAGCGGTGTTTTTCAACGATGCCGGCATCGGCAAGGACAGTGCTGGCATCGTGGCGCTCGACATGCTGCAGGCCCGGGGCATCGCCGGCGGGGCCGTGTCGCATGCAAGCGCGCGCATCGGGGATTCGCTAGACGCGTGGGAGAACGGCGTGCTTTCGCGCTGCAATCCGGCGGCCATCGCACTCGGTCTTGCACCGGGCGCGGCCCTTCGCGCGATCGTCAGCGCGCTGCTGGCGCGCTCATGACCGGCCGCTTGGCCAGCATGAAGAAGAGGGAGCCCATGCCGGCCAGCAGCGCGAGCGTGGTAAACCCCGCGCGATAGTTGCCGGTCAGGTCGGCGAACACGCCGGCCACGATGGGGCCACCGATCTGGCCCACCACGATGATCATCGCCGAGAGCCCGAGGATCATGCCGATCGAGCGGCGGCCGAAATAGTCCGCGCGGATCGCCTGCATGAACGGCCCGCGAAGGCCCCATGCACCACCGTGAAGGATTGCAAAGGCCACCAGCATCACGATCCCATCGGCATAGGTGAGCATCAGCAGGCCGCTCGAATGCATCAGCATGCAGAGCGCCGCGACATAACGCTTCTCGAAGCGGTCGCCGATGGCCCAGCCGACCAGCACGCCGCCGACTTGAGAGACCGTCATGAGCGTGATGACCAGCGACGCCTGCGCGAGCGTGTAGCCAAGGCCCTCCTTCATGTGCGGAATCGCGTGCACGCTCACCGCGTAAACCACCAGCAATGCGAAGCCGTGGCCTATCGAAAGCAGCCAGAAGGCACTGGTGCGCACCGCCTGCCGCGCGGTGAATTCCGCGGCCCCGGCTTCTTCAGGCTGGCCGGAGACTTTCGGCGCCGGCGGCAGCCCGTCGATCGTTTCGCCGACATCCTCGGGCCGGCGGCGGAAAACGCGCGCGAGCGGCCAGCCGACGAGGATCGCAAGCACCCCGGAGCCGAAGGCCGTCGGCCGCCAGCCCCACGTCTGCATGGCCCACGCGACGATCGGCACGAAGACGCCGCCGAGCGCCAGGCCGAGCGACAGGGTCGACAGGGCGCGGGCGCGCGACTTGTCGAACCAGTGGATGATCGCCACGTTGATCGGGAAGAAGCCGCAGAGGCTCGCGCCCAGGGCGATCACGAGGAATGCGCCGTAGAACCCCGGCAGGGATTCGATCTGGCTCAGGAGCATGAACCCCAGCCCGAACGTCACGATGCCGATGCGGATCATGCCTTGCGGGCCGAAGCGGTCGATGATCCAGCCGAGCGCCGGGCCGAGCACCGCGGCCTCCATCGGCTGGAGCGCCGCGGCGGCCGAGAGCGAAGTCTTGCTCCAGCCGAATTCCTCGCTCAGCATCGCGAAGTAGGCGCCGAAGGCCTGATGCAGCAGCCCGGCCTGCAGGAACTGGATGCCCGCGCCCGAGGCAACCATGCGCCAACCGTAGAAAATCTTCATGGAATGGTGGCAGGATAGCGCAGGGAATCAGGCCCGCACCCGCGGTTTCGCTGCGAGAAGCCGATTCGTCCGGCCGCCATTGAAAGGACCCGCCATGAATGCCAACGAAGGAAAGACCCGCGTCACCATCCTTACCGGCAGCTTCCGGATCAAGGGCTACATCGAACTGCTGCCCGGCGCCCGGCTCACGGACTTCATCGTCGAATCGAAAAGCTTCGTCGCCGTCACCCAGGCCGAGGTGTGGGACCTCGCCATCGGCGGCCGGCAGATCTCGTCGGCCCCGTTCATCGACGTCAGCAAGGACCATATCCAGGTCGTGATGCCCGACTGATTGCAGGGGCATTCGATCTGTTACCTTAGCGCCCTCCACAGCCTGACCCCTCCAGAATGAGCACTCTCCAGGATCGTTTGCGCGCGCTCGGCCCCGATGCGCTGAGGAACATTCGCCGCGGCATCGAGAAAGAGAGCCTGCGCGTGTTGCCCGACGGGGCGCTCGCCAGCGACCCGCATCCGCGCGCGCTCGGCTCGGCGCTGACGCATCCACATATCACGACGGATTTCAGCGAATCGCAGCTCGAGCTGATCACCGGCGTGCATACGGACGTGGAGGCCTGCCTCGAGGAACTCAGGCGCATCCACCAGGTCGTCTATCGCCGCATCGGCGACGAAATGCTCTGGTGCGCGAGCATGCCGTGCGGCCTGCCCGGCGACGACGTGATCCCGATCGGCCGCTACGGCAGCTCGAACGTGGGCCGCGCCAAGACGGTGTACCGCATGGGGCTTTCCCACCGCTACGGCCGGCGCATGCAGACGATTTCCGGCATTCACTACAACTTTTCGCTGCCGGCGATCGACGCCCCGAACGACGCCTACTTTTCCCTGATCCGCAATTTTCGCCGGCATTCGTGGCTGCTGCTTTACCTCTTCGGCGCATCGCCCGCGGTGTGCTCGAGCTTCGTCGAAGGCCGCAAGCACGAGCTCGAGGAGCTCAGGCGCGGCACGATGTACCGGCCGGGCGCAACTTCGCTGCGCATGGGGCCGCTCGGCTACCAGAGCGACGCGCAGGCGTCGCTTGCGGTCAGCTACAACTGCCTCGACAGCTACGGCGCCTCGCTGCAGGACGCGCTCACCAAGCCGTACCCCGCCTATGAGGCGATCGGCATCCGCGAGCCGGGCATCGCGGGCGAGGGCATCGAAAGCTACCGCCAGCTTGCGACAACCCTGCTGCAGATCGAGAACGAGTTCTACGGCACGATCCGCCCGAAGCGCGTGATCCGGCAGGGAGAGCGGCCGCTGCATGCGTTGCGCGAGCGCGGCGTGGAATACGTCGAGGTCAGGCTCATGGACCTCAACCCGTTCGAGCCTATCGGCATCAATGCGGAGACGATCCGGCTGCTCGACGTTTTCCTCCTGCATTGCCTGCTGAGCGACAGCCCGGAAGACACGCCCGCGGAGATCGCGGCCAATGCCCGCAACCAGCATCGCGTCGCCGCCCGCGGACGCGAGGCCGGGCTGACGCTGGAAAGCACTGACGGGCAGGTCTCCCTCGCCGACTGGGGCACGAAGATCCTGGAGGCCTGCGAGCCGATCGCCGCCGCGCTCGATGCAACCCACGCGTGCAAGGCGTATTCGCAAGCCCTGCGCGGCGCCCAGTCAGCGCTGCGCGATCCCTCGCCGCTGCCGTCGGCGCGCGTGCTCGAGGCGATAGCCAAGGACAACGACTCCTATGTGGGCTTCGTGGTGCGCCAGTCGCGGCAGCACCTCGAGACGATCATGGGCCTGCCGCTTCCGGCCGCGGAGGAATCCCGGTTTGCGCAATTGGCCGAAACCTCGATCGCCGAACAGCACCAGATCGAAGCTTCTGACAGCCTGCCTTTCGAGATCTTCCGCCAGCGCTATCTCGCGCCGGAGCGCCTCGGCCTCTAGCGATTGCGGGTCAGATCACGCTACGTTCGCGCAGGCCGGCAATCGCATCCGGCGTGTAGCCGAGCGAAGCAAGGAGGGGGTCGTTATGCTCGCCGAGCAGCGGCGCGCGATGCCGGATCCCGCCTTTAGTCAGAGACATCGAAAGCGGAACGCTACCCACCGGCGCCGCGACCGGCAAGCCCGGGTAATCGAGCGGCTGCAAGAGTCCAAGCGCCCTCACCTGCGGATGGTCGAGCGCAGCCTGCGCGTTGAGCACCGGCCCGCTGGGGATTTTCGCTTCGCCGAGGAGCGCCACTGCTTCCTGCGTGCTGCGCGCCGAGCACCAGGCCCGCATGCCCTCGTCGATCGCTTCGCAATTTTCGCCGCGGGCCAGGTCGTCCGCGAATCGCGGATCGGTGAGCCACGCGGGCTGGTTCAAGAGCTTTGCCACGCGATCGAACAGCGGCTGCCCGACGACCTGGCAGAGCAGCCAGCCGTCCGCGGTGCGGTACAGGTTGACCGGCGCGGCGGCTTGTCCGCGATTCCCCGTAGGCACCCGGTCTTTCTTGATGACCGCCTGCTCGATGAGGTAGGAATTCGTAAACGTGAGCGCCGTGCCGAGCAGCGAGCCCTTTACGTGCTGGCCCTTGCCGCTCGCGCGGCGCTCCATCAGGGCGGCCATCGTGCCGAACGCGCAATGCAGCGCCGTGCCGAAGTCGACCCAGTTCACTTGCGCGCGATAAGGCTGGTCCGGCTCGCCGGTCATGAAGACCGCGCCCGACATCGCCTGGCCGACGCCGTCGAAGCCGACGTTGCGCGCCATCGGGCCCTCCGACCCATAGGCGGACATGGTCGTCACGATGAGTTCGGGCTTGAGCGCGCTCAAGCTGGCGTAGTCGAGGCCCATGGCGGCAAGACTTTGGTCCGGCAGGTTGGCGATCACCACGTCGGCAGTCAGGACGAGCTTGCGGATCACTTCGCGCCCCTCGGCGGCCATCGGGTCGACCGTGAGGGAAAGCTTGTTGCGATTCATCTGCAGGAAGAGGCTGCCCTCGCCGCCTGACGCGATCGGGGCGACGAAGCGGTCCTCGCTGCCTTGGCGCTTTTCGATGCGGATGACTTCGGCGCCGTACTCGGCGAGCAGCGCGGCGCAATAGGGGCCGGCGATGTAGCGCCCGAAGTCGAGCACCCGGATTCCCTGCAGCAGCGCTGTCATGGGAAGAAGCGCCGGCTAACCGCCGAGGTCGGCGATCTTCTTGCGGGCGAGCTCGACGTACACGCCCTGCGGGAACTGGTCGATGTACAGCTCGATGTCCTCGGGATCGTCGCTATCCTTGACTTCACGCCAGAACTCCATCTCCGCTTCGGTGCCCAGCTGCTGGCTCTTGGCGGAAGGCGCCGCAGCGACGGCCGCCTGGACGGGCTTCGTCATCACTTCGTTCGGGTCTTCCGGTTCCTTGCCTTCGAGGATGCGCTTGAGGGCATCCGCGAAGCTCTTTGCGCTCTGGTAGCGTGCCTCGGGCTTTTTTGCCAGGGCGCGCAAAATCACCCGGTCGATCGAAACCGGCACCTGCACGAGCTTGGACGGCAGCACCGGGTTGTCCTGGATGATCTTCTTTGCGAGCGCCCACTGGGTGCCTTCGAAAGGCTTCTGCCCGGTGAGGAACTGGTAGAAGACGATCCCGGCCGAAAAGATGTCGGTGCGCTTGTCGATCGGCTCGCCCTGGATCTGCTCGGGCGACATGTAAGACGGCGTGCCGACCACCGCGCCGGTCTGGGTGGCCTCTCCGGGAGCGCCGTCGGGGTCGACAACGCGCGCTACGCCGAAGTCGGTGAGCTTCGCATGGCCTTCGGCATCCACCATTACGTTGGCCGGCTTGACGTCGCGGTGGATGATGCCGGCTTCGTGCGCGAAATCCAGCGCATCGAGCAGCTCGCCCATGAGGCGAAAGGAGGTCCGCAGGTCGAATCGCTGGTTGGCGTCGAAGGAGTCCTTGAGCTCTTTCCCGTTGATGTACTCCATCACGATGTACGCGACGTCGCCTTCGGAGCCGAAGTCGTAGACCTGGACGATATTGCGGTGGTTCAGCCGCGCTACGGCGCGCACCTCCCGCTCGAACCGCTTGGAGTACATGCGGGCCATTTCCTCGTCCAATTGCTTGACGAGGATCGTCTTGATGGCAACCCGCCGGTTCAGCCCCGGGTCCAGCCCGTCGTAGACCAAGCCCATAGCGCCCTTGCCCAGAACCCCCTGGACTTGGTACCGGCCTAGCGATTTGAGCTGCTCCATGCCTGACATCCGAGGGGTGCCTGCTACCAATAGCCTACCGAGATACCACACCGAGAATCTGGTGGCCAAGGCCGGAATCGCCCTTGGCCGCGATTTTGCTCGCTGCGCTCGCGAAATTTTGGTGGCCAAGGGCGGAATCGAACCACCGACACACGGATTTTCAATCCGCTGCTCTACCGACTGAGCTACTTGGCCGTACGGACGCGGCAGAGAACTCCGCTGCGTTGCGCAAGGGTGCGGATTATAAAGGAAAAAAAGGAATTCACCAAAGAAAAAGGCGCCGTTCTCGACGCCTTAAAGGACAAGCTGCTGTCCAAGGAGGGAGACACGACCGGTGCCACACGACAGGATCAAGCAGCGCCGGACGGTCAAATACGAGCCTAGTCGAATCGCCTTAATGCGGGCTTGCGAGAGACTTTCAACATTCTGACTTTGAGCCCCAACTGCGATTTGTGCGGTGGAAGACGCGCATTCGATTGAAGTTTTCGCTCTGCGAAATTGCCACAAAAGAAAAGGGGCGCACGAGGCGCCCCTTCTCACAAGAATCCGCTTTGGAGCGAATTACATGTCCATGCCACCCATGCCGCCCATGCCACCCATTCCGCCGCCCATGCCACCCATGTCGGGCATGCCGCCGCCTTTCTTGTCTTCGACAAGCTCGGCGACCATTGCATCGGTCGTCAGCATAAGGCCTGCAACGGAGGCCGCGTTTTGCAGCGCGGTGCGTGCGACTTTGGTCGGATCGATCACGCCCATCTCGACCATGTCGCCGTACTCGCCGGTCTGCGCGTTGTAGCCGAAGTTGCCTTTGCCTTCTGCAACCTTGTTCATCACCACCGAGGGCTCGGCGCCCGCGTTGGAGACGATCTGGCGCAGCGGCTCTTCCAGGGCGCGCAGCACGATCTTGATGCCGCACTCCTGGTCGTGGTTGTCGCCTTTCAGCTTGCCGAGCGTGGCGCGGGCGCGGATCAGCGCCACACCGCCGCCGGGCACGACGCCCTCTTCCACCGCGGCGCGGGTCGCATGCAGCGCGTCCTCGACACGGGCCTTTTTCTCTTTCATCTCGACTTCGGTCGCGGCACCGACCTTGATCACCGCAACGCCGCCGGCCAGCTTGGCGACGCGTTCCTGCAGCTTCTCGCGGTCGTAGTCGCTGGTGGCTTCCTCGATCTGCACGCGGATCTGCTTGACGCGGGCTTCGATCGCCTTCTTCTCACCGGCACCGTCGATCAGCGTGGTGTTCTCCTTGCCCACCTCGACTTTCTTGGCGTGGCCGAGGTCCTTCAGCGTGGCGTTCTCGAGCTTGAGGCCGAGTTCCTCGCTGATGACCGTGGCGCCCGTGAGGATCGCCATGTCTTCGAGCATTGCCTTGCGGCGGTCACCGAAGCCCGGGGCCTTGACGGCGCAGGTCTTAAGTATCCCTCGGATGTTGTTCACGACCAGCGTTGCCAGAGCTTCGCCTTCGAGTTCTTCGGCGATGATCAAGAGCGGACGTCCGGCCTTGGCAACCTGCTCCAGCAGCGGCAGCAGCTCGCGGATCGACGAGATTTTCTTGTCGTGCAGCAGGATGAACGGATCGTCCATGAGGGCGATCTGCTTTTCCGGGTTGTTGATGAAGTACGGCGAGAGGTAGCCGCGGTCGAACTGCATGCCTTCGACGACATCGAGCTCGTTGTCGAGCGACTTGCCGTCTTCGACGGTGATCACGCCTTCCTTGCCGACCTTGTCCATCGCGTCGGCGAAGTTCTTGCCGATGTCGGCATCCGAGTTCGCCGAGATCGAGCCGACCTGTGCGATTTCCTTGGACGTCGTGCAGGGCTTGGAGACTTTCTTGAGCTCCTCGACCACCGCGATCACGGCCTTGTCGATGCCGCGCTTGAGGTCCATCGGGTTCATGCCGGAGGCGACGTACTTCATGCCTTCGCGCACGATCGCCTGGGCCAGCACGGTCGCCGTCGTCGTGCCGTCACCGGCGACGTCGGACGTCTTGGACGCGACTTCCTTGACCATCTGCGCGCCCATGTTCTCGAACTTGTCCTTGAGCTCGATCTCCTTGGCCACCGAGACACCGTCCTTGGTGACGGTCGGGGCGCCGTAGGAGCGCTCGAGGACTACGTTGCGGCCCTTGGGGCCGAGGGTGACTTTGACCGCGTCGGCCAGGATGTTCAATCCATGGACCATCTTGACGCGGGCGCTTTCGTGGAATCTGACTTCTTTGGCTGCCATTTAGCTGTTCTCCTGAATGCAATAGTGATTGGGCCGGACCGTGCGCGACTTACGCGCCTTCGACCACGCCCATGATGTCTTCTTCGCGCATGACGAGAAGCTCATCGCCCTTGACCTTGACGGTCTGGCCGCTGTACTTGCCGAACAGCACGCGGTCGCCGACCTTGACATCGAGCGGCGTGATCTTGCCGTCGTCGTTCTTCTTGCCTTTGCCGACAGCGACGATTTCGCCCTGATCGGGTTTTTCGGCTGCGGTATCCGGGATGACGATGCCGGAAGCGGTTTTGCGCTCTTCCTCGATGCGCTTGACGATCACACGATCGTGCAGGGGACGAATTTTCATTCGAGTCTCCATTCCTATTGAGTACTGGTAAAAAAGGGGCCGCGCCTTGTTGGAGGATCGCCTGCCCGACTGAGCGGGGAGGCGTTAACAACCTTTCTGTTAGCACTCATCCCCAGCGAGTGCTAATAATAGCGCCGATCCCCCCGCTTTTCAAGCCACGACTTAGAATTCCCGCACATGAAGATTCAACGACTTATCCCGATTTTCCTCATTTCAAGCCTTTTATTTATCCCGGTTTTGACCCGCCTTGCCCACGCGAACGAGGCACTTCCGCCTACCGTGGCCCAATCGCTCCGCGCCGCGGGCATCCCGGCTACAGCCGTGGGCATCTCGATCCAGGAGATTGGCTCGCGCACGCCTCTGCTGACCGCCAATGCGAGCACGCCGCTTAACCCGGCGTCGACAATGAAGCTAGTGACCACTTACGCCGGGCTCGAGCTCCTGGGCCCCGCCTATCGCTGGAAAACCGAGGCTTATCTGGGTGGGACCCTGCGCGAAGGGATCCTGGAAGGCGACCTGATCCTGAAAGGCCAAGGGGACCCTAAGCTCACTTTGGAGGCCTTCTGGCTCCTGTTGCGCGACCTGCGCGGCCGGGGCCTGAAAGACATTCGAGGCGACCTCGTGCTCGACCGCAGCCAGTTCGCCGCCAGCGAATTCGATCCCGGCCGCTTCGACGGGGACAGCTTGCGGCCTTACAACGTCGGGCCGGACGCACTGCTGCTCAATTTCAAGGCGATCCGCTTCCAGTTCTTGCCGGACGCCGAGCGTCGAAGCGTTCGTGTCGTGGCCGAGCCCCGCATCCTCGAGGTTGCAAGCGACCTGCGCTTGAGCGATGCGCCGTGCGGCGACTGGCGCGAGCGCATCAAGGCCGACTTCCAATCGCAGGGGGCGGCGCCCAAGGCCGTCTTTTCAGGCAGCTACAGCGGCGCCTGCGGCGAGCGCGACTGGCACGTGGCCCTACTCGCGCCGTCGACCTACGCCGGAAACCTGTTCCGCCTGATCTGGGCGGAACTCGGCGGGGCGATCGCCGGCGGCACGCGCGACGGGATCGCGCCGCAGGGCAAGCCGTTCGCCAGCCTCGACTCCCCCACGCTGTCCGAGGTGGTGCGCGACATCAACAAGTTCAGCAACAACGTCATGGCCCGCCAGCTCTATCTCACGATTGCCGCAGACCAGGCCGGCGTGCCCGCCTCGACCGCGAACGGGCAGCGCGCGATCAAGGCCTGGCTCGCCAAAAAAGGCATCGACGTCCCCGAGCTCGTGATCGAAAACGGCTCGGGGCTCTCGCGCGTCGAAAGGATCAGCGCGCAGAGCCTGACCACGCTGCTGGTGGCCGCCTTCCGCAGCCCCGTAATGCCGGAACTGGTGGCATCCCTACCGTTGATCGCAGTCGACGGCACCATGCGCCGGCGCATGAAGAGCGAATCGATCGCGGGGCAGGCGCATATCAAGACCGGGTCGCTGTCGGACGTTCGCGCGATCGCCGGCTATGTGCTCGACCGGAACGGCCGCCGCTACGCGGTGACGATGATCGTCAACCATGCGAACGCGCAGCAGTCGCAGGCAGCGCAGGACGCGTTGCTCAACTGGGTCTACACGCGCTGAACTTCAGCCGGCCACTTCAGGCAGGCAGCGGAAGCGGCCTGCCCTTGAGCAAGGCGATCCATCCGCGGATCACCCGGTAGGCCACCCAGATGCCGGCGGCCACCCAGAGCCCGAAGGCGATCGGGATGCCGACCAGCGTGAGGAAGAGCGCCAGCCCGATCGAGCACCAGAGCGCGGCGAACCAGAACGTGCGGATCTGCCAGCGGAAATGCGAATCGAGGAACGTGCCCCGCGCCTCCGAGCGCTTGATGTAGTTGAGGATCACCGCAATGATCGACGGCCAGCCGAGCAGGAACATCGTCACGATGAATGCCGACGTGACGATGCCGACGATCACCGAAATCGCATGCAGGCCGTAGATCACGTGCGTCCAGGCCCTGAGCCCGTCGATCGACCTTTCCACCGGCACCAGTTCTTCGCTCACAAGCCCAACTCCTTCCAGAGACTGTCGACTTTCTTCTTTACCGCATCGTCCATCGAGATCGGCGCGCCCCACTGCCGCGAGGTCTCGCCGGGCCACTTTCTGGTCGCATCGATGCCCATCTTCGAGCCCAGTCCCGCCACCGGGCTCGCGAAGTCGAGGTAATCGATCGGCGTGTTCTCGGCGATCAGGGTATCGCGCGCCGGATCGACGCGCGTGGTGATCGCCCAGATCACCTCCTTCCAGTCGCGCACGTCGATGTCGTCGTCGGTCACGACGATGAACTTGGTGTACATGAACTGCCGCAGGAAACTCCACACGCCGAACATGACGCGCTTCGCGTGGCCGGGGTACTGCTTCCTCATGCTGACGATCGCCATGCGGTACGAGCACCCTTCGGGCGGCAGGTAGAAGTCGACGATCTCGGGAAACTGCTTCACCAGCAATGGCACGAAAACTTCGTTCAGCGCGACGCCGAGCATCGCCGGCTCGTCGGGCGGCTTGCCCGTGTAGGTGCTGTGGTAGATCGGCGAGCGGCGCATCGTCATGCGCTCGATCGTGAATACCGGGAAACGCTCGACCTCGTTGTAGTAGCCGGTGTGATCCCCGAACGGGCCTTCCGCGGCCGTGTCGCCCGGGTGGATCGAGCCTTCGAGCACGATCTCGGCGGCGGCCGGGACCTGCAGGTCGCTGCCGATGCACTTCACGAGCTCGGTCCGGGCGCCGCGAAGCAGGCCCGCAAACTGGTATTCCCCTAGGGTGTCCGGCACCGGGGTCACGGCGGCAAGCAGGGTCGCAGGGTCCGCGCCGAGCGCCACCGCGATCGGGAAAGGCTTGCCGGGATTCGCGAGCTCGTGATCGCGGAAATCGAGCGCGCCGCCGCGATGCGCCAGCCATCGCATGATCACCCGGTTCGGGCCGATCACCTGCTGGCGGTAGATGCCGAGGTTCTGCCGCGCCTTCGAGGTCGGCAGGCCTTGCGGCCCGCGGGTCACCGTCAATCCCCAGGTGATGAGCGGGCCCGCATCGCCGGGCCAGCAGGTCTGGATCGGCAGCCGGGACAAGTCGACGTCTTTGCCTTCGAGCACGACTTCCTGGCAGGGGGCCGAGCCGAGCACCTTGGGCGCCATGTCCATGACGCGCGAGGCGAGCTGGCGCAACTCCGGCAGCCTTTCCCAGGCGTCGCGCAGCCCCTTGGGCGGCTCAGGCTCCTTGAGCGTCGCCAGCAGCCGGCCGATGTCCCGCAGCGAGGCGGCGTCTACCGCGCCCATGGCGAGCGCAACGCGCCGGACCGTCCCGAAGAGGTTGGCCAGCACCGGCATCGTGTGCCCCGCCGGATGCTCGAACAGCAGCGCCGGCCCGCCCGCGCGCAAGACGCGGTCGCAGACCTCGGTGATCTCGTAACGCGGGGAGACTTCGGCCGGGATGCGCTTGAGCTCGCCCAGCACCTCGAGCTGGCCGATGAAGTCGCGAAGATCCGCGTACTTCATGCCTAGCCGCGCTTCGCGATCTGCGCGGCGACGCTCTCGGCAAATTCGAAGAGCAGCGGGTCGCGTCCGCGCGATGCGAAAACGCGCTCGATCGGCGCGATCGCCACGCGTACCACGGTTTCGCCGATCAAGCCGAGGGTGAGCCATGCGATGCCCCAGACGGCCAGTGCGACGCCTGCGACCGGAAGAAGCGAAACAAGGAATTCGAGCGCGCGCAGCGCCATCGGCAGGAAAGTGCCCTGCAGCTGCGCGGACACTTCGCCGGCCAACGAAGCGATCAGCAGGCGAAGCGGAAAATAGAGGGCGATCAGCAACCCCGCGAGGAACAGCAGGCCGCAGCCCCACGCAATGCGGCCTGTCTCGCGCTCGAAGGCCACGCCTAGCGCGCCGACGCGATCGAGGTGGATGGTTTCGAAGCGCTCCGCGCTGCGATGCACGAGGCAGGCGTTGAAGAGCGAAAGGTGCGAGCCCGCAAGGTTGCCGCGGCGGAATTCGAAAGTCGCGAGCGGTGTCTCGATGCTCACCGGGGCCAGGCGACCTGGTAGGAAAGGACGGTTCCCGCAAAGATCGCCGCGCCGACCCAGTTGTTGTGCATGAAAGCCTTGAAGCAGCCCTCACGCGAGCGGCCGCGGATCAAAAACCAATGATAGCCCATCATCGCCGCGGCCACGCCGAGGCCCGCGTAGTACGGCGCCCGCAGGCGCGCAAGAACGCCGACCCAAACGAGGAGTGCGACCATGACCGCATAGAAAGCCATTACGCCGGCTACATCGAACCGGCCCAGCGCAATTGCCGACGTGCGCATGCCGATGCGCCTGTCGTCCTCCCGATCGACCATCGCGTACTCGGTGTCGTAGGCGAGCGCCCAGAAGATGTTGGCCAGCAGCATCCACCAGCACACGGCGGGCAGCGTGCCCAGGACCGCGGCGAAAGCCATCGGGATGCCGAATCCGAAGGCGATGCCGAGGTAGGCCTGCGGAAACCAGAAGAAGCGCTTCGTGAACGGATAGGTGGCAGCGACCAACAGCGCGACGAAAGACAGCCCGATCGCGAGCCGCGGCAGGAACAGGACGAACCCGAAAGCGACCAGCGCGAACGCTGCGGCGACCGCAATCGCCTCCCAGGGCGCGATCTCGCCGGCGACGATCGGGCGATTGCGGGTGCGCTCCACGTGCGCGTCGAAGCCGCGATCGGCGTAGTCGTTGATCGCGCATCCGGCGGAGCGCATGAGCAGGGTGCCGATCGAGAAGATGAAAACCACATCGGCGCGCGGGTGGCCGCCGGAGGCGATCCATACGGCGCAGAGCGTCGGCCAGAGCAACAGCAGCGTGCCGATCGGCTTGTCGAGCCGGACCAGGCGCTCATAAGCGTCGAGCCGGGCAACGATCTTGTCCAGGGTCATTGGGCTGTTTCCCTTCTACACCCGTGCGAGGTCGCGGCGGCTGCCGAGCCAGCGCTCGACGTGGGCGCGCGCCTCCCGGGGGAATTCCCCGAGCATGCGCTCGGCGGCTTCGCGCGCTATCTCCAGGATCGGCCCGTCCTTCTCCAGATCCGCAAAGCGTAGGAGGGGCGAGCCGCTTTGCCGCTCGCCGAGGTATTCG
The DNA here is from genome assembly GCA_031376265.1 of Pseudomonadota bacterium. Taxonomy (GTDB): domain Bacteria; phylum Pseudomonadota; class Gammaproteobacteria; order Burkholderiales; family SG8-39; genus SZAS-79. The sequence continues at coordinate 20,361 of JANMDK010000215.1, read as the reverse complement.
CCCGGCCCGCGCAGCGCGAGGTCGGCGCGCGCAATCTCGAACCCGTCAGAGTTTTCGTAGATTGCCTTGAGCCGCTCGCGCGCCATGGGCGAGAGCGGGCTCGCATAAAGCAGGATGCAGTCGCTTTCGCGGCGGCCGCGCCCCACCCGGCCGCGCAGCTGGTGGAGCTGGGCCAGGCCGAAGCGCTCCGCATGCTCGATCACCATGAGCGAGGCGTTCGGCACGTCGACGCCCACTTCGATCACGGTCGTGCAGACCAGGAGCTGCAAAGTGTTGTCCTTGAACGCTTGCATGACCGCGGCCTTCTCTGCCGGGGGCAGGCGCCCGTGCAACAGGCCGACTTTGAGCGCGGAAAGGTCGGACTGCAGTTCGGCGTAAGTGTCGAGCGCGGTCTGCAGGTCGAGGGTTTCGGATTCCTCGATCAGCGGGCAGACCCAATACGCCTGCTCGCCCGCCGCGCAGGCGGCGCGGATACCCGCCAGCACGTCGTGACGCCGCGAATTCGAGATCAGCCGCGTCCGGATCGGCGTGCGGCCCGGGGGCAGCTCGTCGATCACCGAAACATCGAGGTCCGCGTAGTAGCTCATCGACAGCGTGCGCGGGATTGGGGTCGCACTCATCATGAGCTGGTGCGGCACGATGCCGCCGGGGTCGGCTTTTTTTCGCAGCGCCAGCCTTTGCTGGACGCCGAAGCGATGCTGCTCGTCGACCACCGCGAGGCCGAGCCGCGCGAATTCCACCCCTTCCTGGAAGAGCGCATGCGTGCCGATCATGATCGCGGGGTCGCTCGAGCCGAAGGCTTCCAGCGCGGCGCGCCGGTCTTTCTTGCCCATCCCGCCGTGCAGCCACGCGATTCGCACCCCGAGCGGGGCGAGCCATTCGGTGAACTTGCGATAGTGCTGCTCGGAGAGGATCTCGGTGGGCGCCATGACCGCCGCTTGCCAGCCCGCGTCCACCGCCGCGAGCGCCGCGAGCGCAGCAAGGATCGTCTTGCCGCTGCCGACATCGCCCTGCAGCAGGCGCTGCATCGGATGCGGCTCGGCAATGTCGGCGGTGATTTCCGAGAGGCTCTTCTGCTGCGCGCGCGTCAGCCGGAACGGCAATGCACCGATGAATTTCGCCACCAGCGGGCCGCCCGAGTCGAGCGCCGGCGCCGAACGGCTGCGCCTTGCGAGGTAATGCATGCGCATGGAGAGTTGCTGCGCGAGAAGCTCGTCGAACTTCACGCGCTGCCAGGCAGGGTGCGTGCGCTCGATGAGGACGCCCGGGTCGATGCCCGGCGGCGGCCGGTGCAGCAATCGCACCGCGGCGTCGAAGTCCTCCAGGCGATGACGCTTGCGCATCGCAGGCGGCAACGAATCATCGAGGCGCTCCTTGCCCAGCGCATCCAACACCGCCGTGCGTAATGCAGGCTGGGTGATGCCGGCCGACGCCGGGTACACCGGCGTAAGGGCGTCCGGGAGCGCTTCGCCCGGGCTCACCAGGCGATAGCGCGGGTGCATCATCTCAGCGCCGCCTCGCCCGAGGCGGACTTCGCCAAAGGCGCGCACCAGCTTGCCGTCGGCGATCGCGCGCTCGAAGAGCTTGAGCTGGCTGGGGTAGAAGTTGAAGAAGCGCAGGCCGAGCGCGGAGCCGCCCGCCTCTGCATGCACCATGAGCTGCCGGCGCGGCCGGTAGGCAACCTCCGCGCGGATGATCCGCGCTTCCACCTGCACCGGGGTGCCGGGCCGGGCTTCCTCCAGCGGCGTCAACGCAGTCTCGTCCTCGTAGCGCATCGGCAGGTGCAGGACGAGATCGAAGCGCGAGTGGATGCCGAGCTTTTCGAGCTTCTTTGCGAACGACGCCGCCGGCATGCCGGCGGGACGGGGCGCGGGCCTGGCCGCGCTCACCCCGTGTAGAGGATCGCGTCGATCTCGACCAGCGCGCCGCGCGGAAGGCTCGCCACGCCGATGGCCGCGCGCGCGGGATAAGGCTCGCGAAGGTAGCGCGCCATCACCTCGTTGACCCGCGCGAAATGCGCCAAGTCGGTGAGATAGACCGTCATGCGCACCGCGTTCTCGAGGTTCGCGTCGGCTGCCACGGCGATCGCCGCAAGATTGCGAAAGACCCGGTCGATCTGCGCGTCGATGCCTTCGACCAGCTGCATGGTCACCGGATCGAAGCCGATTTGGCCGGAGAGGTAGAGCGTATCGCCGGCGCGGACCGCCTGCGAGTACGTGCCGATGGCCGCCGGGGCGTCCTTGGAATGGATGGCAGTTTTCATGCTGCGCGTAGAATCTCCCTTGAAGACATGGCTATCTTAGCCCAACTGAACGCACCCCTGATCGCCAGCCTCGAGAAGCTCCTCGGCACGCCGCGCGATGGCGCGCTGTTGCGATTTTCGCTCGGCAACGAGTACCTCAAGGGCGGCGACAACGATCGCGCCGCCGGTTACCTGCGCGAAGCCGTGGAGCGGGATCCCGGCTATTCGGCGGCCTGGAAACTCCTCGGCAAGGCACTCGCCGATGCGGGGCGGCCCGCCGATGCACTTGCGGCTTACCGCAGCGGCGTCGAGGCGGCCGGGCGCAAGGGCGACAAGCAGGCCGGCAAGGAAATGGGCGTTTTCGCGCGCCGCCTGGAGAAGTTGCTCGCCAAGCCCGAATAAGCGGGCGGGCAGGCGAGCGATCCCTAGTCGCGGATTGTTTCGTAGATGTCACGGAATTCCCCGAGGCAGACCTTGAAGGCCGCGTGCGCCGCGGGATCGAAATGGCCCGGCAGAGATTTCCGGTCGCCGGCGAGAATGCTTGCGCCCGCGGTCGAGTGATCCATGGCCGGCTTGTAGGGGCGCCGGCTGCGCAGCGTGTCGTAGGTGTCGCAGATTTGCGTGATGCGGGCCGCGAGCGGGATCGCCTCGCCCTTGAGCCCGTGCGGATACCCGCTGCCATCCCACCTCTCGTGATGCGCGCGCGCAATGTCGGCCGCCATCGAGAGGTAAGGAGAAGAATTCAGCGCGAGCATCTGCCCGCCGATTTGGGTATGCGTCTTCATGATCGACCACTCGTCCTCCGACAGCCCGGCGGGCTTCTCGAGGATGCGGTCGGGGATCCCAATCTTGCCGATATCGTGCAGCTGGCTGGCAAAACCGATGAGGGCGCAGAAATGCTCATCCATGCCAAGGCGCTGGGAGAGCAGCGTCGAATAAAGGCCCATGCGCTTGACGTGCGTCCCGGTTTCGTCGTCGCGGTGCGCGGCGGCGCGGATCAGCGTGTGGATCGTTTCCCGGTTGCTGCGCTCGAGCTCTGCGGTGCGCAGGTCCACGGTTCGCTCGAGCACCGCGTTCTGCCCGGCGAGCTCGTCCTGGAAGCGCTTCAGCCGCAGCAGGTTCTGGACGCGGACCTTGAGTTCCACTCGATCCACCGGGCGCGTGAGGAAATCGTCGGCGCCGGCGGCCAGCCCGCTGAGGCGGGAGTCCTTGTCCTCGAGCATCGAGACGATGACGATCGGCACGTTGCGGCTGCGCTCGGCCGCTCGCAGGCGGCGGGTGACCTCGAATCCGTCCATGCCCGGCATCACCACGTCGAGGATCACTAGATCCAGCGGCCGCGCCGCAGCGATGGCGAGCGCTTCCTCGCCATTGGTCGCGATCAGCGTCTTGTGCCCCATTGCCTGGATCACGAGCGTCATCAGCTCGCGCGTCAACGGCTGGTCGTCGACGATCAGGACCCTTGCGGGCGTGATTTCTTCAACGGGTTGCGTCACGAATCGGATTTTGGCCGCGCCGGCGGCCTGGGCAAATGGTGGAGTGGAAGGGGATCGAACCCTCGACCTTCTCCCTCAAATTAAATCTATATTAAATCAGCAACTTCCAGCACAGCTGGCACAAGATCAAGTAACCGTCGATGAGACTTTTGGGTCGCCAACCTAGTTTGGTGACATGAGTAAAGTATATCTGCTCGGCGACACGGGCGCACTCAAATCCGCGTCGCTCAATGGACGAGAAAAAGCCCATATCCGATGCCTGCGCGACCTCGGCGACGAAATTACCTTCTGCCCAGATCGAGAACTCCGTCGACGACCAGTTTTGTCTTATTCGAGACCAATAGGATGTCGGTCCCCAGGCGCGCATAGCGGTGCCCGACAGTTGGCTTGCCCAGCTTTGCGGCGAGTGCTTGCGGCACGTCGATACGAACAGTACTCGGCGGCAGCGGCTTACCGATTACCCGTATTCTGGTTTGGTCCGGCGGCTCGCAGCCGGCGTCCTTCTTGACAAAACCGAGGGGACGAGACGCAGTCAGATTGCAGCGCTACGGGAGGCAATCCGGCCCGGCGAGAGGGCCCCGAAATTTAGCTGCAAAAGACATCTGGACGTTACAAGAATTCCAGAGAACGCAGGTAAAATTCTGACATAGCGCTGACGATATGTGAGCGACGTCGTCCAGCCAAAACACTGCATTGAGAAAAAACTTGAACAAGAAGCACTCGCTCATCGGCTTTCCCGTTAGCTTTTTTCCCCTCGTCCGCTGCACCCATGATGGCGCCCCACTCCGGCTGCAGAGTGGCAACACCGCAGCGCTGGGTCCCGAAGATGCGGTAATGGACGGAACCTTGGCGTGTACCCGATGCGGCGCTACATTCCCCATTCAGGGCGGGATCCTGAACCTGCTTAAGGATGCCGTTCTGGACCCGCTGAGCGCTACCGAGCAGGCCCAGCGCAATGAACGCGGGTGGACTGTGCCTCCGCAAAAGACCCTGGCAGAAGTCACTTCCCACGCAATCGAAATGACCGCAACCTTGGAAGCTTTGCCCGTGCGCCCCGGCGACAAGCTGCTCGAACTGGGGTGCGGGGAAGGTCGCTACACGCTGGAACTGGCAGGGCGGATGGACATTCTGGCAGTTGACTTCTCGATCCAATTGCTGCGCTCGCTGCAAGACCAGCTTCCGTCGGGCACGAAAGGCGTGGGGCTCGTGCTGGGCGACGTCACCACTCTCTCGCTCGCCCCGCATCGGTTCGACTACGCGCTGTCGACTCTCACCTCGAACCTGCCATCGCGCGGGCATCGTGAAAAGCTATACCGCCTTGCACGCATGGCGCTGGCGCCGACGGGCCGTTTCGTTTTCAGCGGCCACTTCCAGGGCATCAGGCAAAAGCTTAGCGGGCAGGCAAAGTCCGGGACCTACAGAAACAGCGGCATCTACCGGTACAACTTTTGCCTGCACGAGGGATTTGACGAAGTGGGCCCCCATTTCGCGAGCGTGGATGCGCACCCAATCCAGATTTACTTGCCGCTGTCCCGTACGCTGCGGTTGCCCCTGATGCCTCTCTCGCGCCTGACCGAGCGCATTCCGGTCCTGCGCTCGTTCGGGAACCTGCTCCTCGTCAAGGCTGACGGCCCGCGCCCGCTACCGCCGGGAACGTAATCGGCCTAGGCACGGTAGGTTCAAGGTCTTCCAGAGAGGTTGAACAACTATCGCCCCATTGCCGCCGAAACTTGGGGCCGACGACCACTAGGACTTGAACGCAGGACGCCCGCGTCACCGAGGTGTCCCAGGGCGGGAGGGTGCCCGAGTATTCGCGCGCTGCGCCGGGTGCGGGAAGTTGTGAAACTGGCCCGCGTGCGCGAGCAGCCGGTCGCGAGGGCCTGGCTTTCGCCATGCTAGACTCTCAAAAGAGTTGCATTTTCATATGGTAATCCCGACAGCGGGCGTCAGGAGTTCCCGCCCGGGCAATGGCCCGATCACGGCAGCCCAGTTCGACTCAGAGGCATTCTTGCGCATCGCTATACTCGAGGACGATCCGGATCAGCTTGCCATCCTGAAGCATTGGCTCACAGGTGCGGGGCACACCGTTCACGGCTTCCTCTGGGGCCGGGAGATCAAGACCTACGCCGGCCGGGAAAGCTTCGACCTCTTCCTCCTGGATTGGCAGGTTCCCGACATTTCCGGCACCGAAATCTTGGTCTGGCTCCGCGAATCGGTCTCTTCCTCGGTACCGGTCCTGTTCGTCACCGCCCGCGATTCGGAAGAGGACATCGTCTATGCGTTGGAAAGGGGAGCCGACGACTACATGATCAAGCCGATCCGCCGCCAGGAAATGCTTGCCAGGGTGAGCGCACTGCTGAGGCGCGCATTTCCCAATGCCGAAAAGGCCATCCTGGAATTCCCGCCGTTCGTGATCGATACCACCCGGCGGGAAATCAGCCGTGACGCGAAGAAAATCCAGCTTCGGCCCAAGGAGTATGAACTGGCCGTCGTGCTTTTCAAGAACATCGGGCGGCTCCTTTCCCGCGGCCACCTGCAGGAGTCTGTCTGGGGAAAATCCAGCGACATTCCATCGCGCACCGTCGATAACCACGTCAGCCAGGTCCGCAAAAAGCTCAACCTGAGCGAGGAATGCGGGATCCTGATAACCCCGGTGTACCAGTATGGCTACCGGGTCGAGAAGCTCTAGAAAAGACCGTCCACAGCGAACTGCGCGAAAGGCCGGGCGCTGACCGCTACACAGTCGACTCAGTCACCAGCATCTCGACTTTGGAATACATTCGTAAGCGTCTATGAATTACCGAACGAAACAATTCTTTGTCAGCGGATTTCACCTCTTTACTTGGCCGTTTGCGCAACCCGCTTCGCTGCTTCATAAGTGGCTCGGCTCGGAAGCGTTGTTCGACTTTTCAGCCAAGCTGTTCAGCCTTGTGCCAGGGAAAATTGGGCAGTTCCTTCGTGCTTCCTTCTACATGCAAACGCTTTCGCGGTGCCACGCCGACCTGGCTATAGCTTTCGGCTCGTTTTTCTCTCACCCAACTGCGCGGGTCGGTCGCTCGGTGACGATCGGGAGCTATTCGATCGTCGGCACTGCAGATCTCGGCGATCTGGTGCAGATCGCCAGTCGTGTTTCAGTCCTGAGCGGAAGGCACCAGCACGGTAGCAGTCGGAACAGATTGGATTACGAGTCGGTGAGGTACTCCCGAGTGAGCGTCGGCGCGGGCTGCTGGATCGGCGAAGGCGCAATAGTGATGGCGTCCCTCGGGGCGAATTGCGTTGTTGGCGCCGGCGCCGTAGTCACGAAGTCATTCGAAGACAATGCCGTACTGGTCGGCAACCCGGCCTGCAGCCTGCCGAAAAGGGAGGAGTGATGGCCGCCCTGCGCCGTATGTTCTTCGCTGCCGCGCTCGGAGTTTCGACGGCCGGGAGCCTCGCGGTACAGGCCCATGCGAGGAACTTGTATGTCGCTAACGGCGGCAATGACCAGAATTCGGGCACCTCTCCCGAAGCACCTTTGAGGACGATCGATGGCGCGGTCCGCGTCGCACAGCCCGGCGACGTCATTGAGCTGCGGGCCGGATCCTACACAGGTGCGACGATCACGCGACCGGGTGCTCCGAACGCATGGATCATCCTGCGGCCGCACGGCAAGGACCGGGTCAAGGTGTTCTCGGTGCGCCAAGGCCGCCCTACTTTTTATTTTTATCACCCAACCTGTGACGAGTATGCGCCCCCCGGCAAGCCCTGCCAGGCAATGTATTGGGCCATAGAAGGCCTCGAGATTGAAGGCAGCGGAGCCGGCGGCAGCGAAGACTATGTGGTGAAGATCGATACGCCGTGGGTCCGCCTGGAGGGCAACAATATGTGGGGCTCCTCAGCCGACATCGTGAAGCTGGTGCATACCGCCAACGATGTCGAGATCCTGAACAACGAAATCCACCACCCGCGCGCCAAACCCGGCGCCAATGCGCAGGGCATAGACATCACCGGTGCAAGCCGGACACGCGTGGCCCACAACCATATCCACGACATCCCATCGATAGGGATGTACGCAAAGGGCAATGCGCGGAATACCATTTTCGAAAACAACCGGCTTGAGAACATCTGGTCCCACGGCATCATGCTCGGCCAGTCGACCGACGCCCATCGCCTGCGCGACGGAAAGTACGAAACCTACGATGGGATTATTCGGAACAACATCGTCATCAACACCGGCTGGTCATGCATGGCCACTGCATCCTCCAGCAACGTTAGGATGTACAACAACAGCTGCTACAAGACAGGGGGGGAACTGCACGGTGCCATTCTGATTTCGAACGAGTCGGAGATCCACCAGGCGGGCACACGGATCGATATCCAAAACAACATCATCCACGTCGATGGAAGCCGGCCGGCCATCAAGGTCTCGAACAATGCGTTGACCGACCCGTCGACCCTCACGGTGGACAACAATCTTTACTGGTCTCACCTCGGCGCAGCGTCAGTGGTCTTCACATGGCGCGACCGGAAGATTGAGAACGTCAGCTTCACCGATTGGAAGAAAACCGGACTGGACGCGAACAGCCGCGTCGCCGATCCGCAGTATTCGGACCTCTCAACGCTGAAAATCAGCACGACCAGTCCCGCGACCAGTGGCGGAGCGCCACTTCAACAGGTCGTAATCGATTACGGCGGCGCCCGCCGGGCTTGCCAGAAGCAGGTCAGCATTGGCGCGCACCAGCTCTGCCCGCCCCAGCGTTAGCGCGTCATTTCCAGCGACTCGGGCCTTTCAGGCTGGCGAGGTAGATCCAGGTTCGCCAGAGAATGAAGAACGGCGCAAGCGGCACGTTCAGAAACGTGGCCGGAGGCACCCGATTGAGCAATGCTCCGGCAACGATGTATCCGAGGTAGCCCGCCAGCAGGGATGCCGAAGCACAGAATAGGGCCGAACCCGGCCCCGCAAAGATCAGCGAAGCGGCGAAAAGAAGCAATGCCAGGCACACCTGGATCGCATGCGACGGAATGAGGAGCAGCAGGATCTGGTCGAGCACGACCATGGATCGGCTTTCTATCCAGGAGCGCCACAGCATCGTCACGCCGTGCCGCATGATCGCGGATTTACCGCCCGCCCAGCGCATGCGCTGCACGGTCGCGGCCCTGGCGGTCTCTGGCAGAACGCTCCGTACGCGCGCCTCGTCGACCCAAACTACCCGCCCTCCCCCGACCGCGATGCGAAGCTGCATGTCGTAGTCCTCAACAAGCCCGCCTTCCTGCCAAGCCAGGTCGCCGAGGATGTCGCGACGGAAGACCATACCGTGCCCGCGCAGATGGCAACTGAGCCCGGCCTGGCTGCGCGCCAGCTCGCGAAACCGGTTCTCCGCCATCGCGTTGATGTAGTTCAGGCGCGAAAATACGGTGGCGTTCCAGTTCTGGATGCCGACGTTGCCCTGCAGGTACGGCTCGTGCGGCACCAGGCCGGCGACCACCCGGAAGAAGTCTGCCTCCACCGTATTGTCGGCATCAAAGAATGCGATCGCGGCCAGGTCGGGCCGGCGTTCCAGGACCCATGCGATCCCCTCCACCAGGCTCGGCGCCTTGCCGCGCGCGCCGGTGCTGCGCTCGAGGCATGCGTATCCCGCGTCGCGCACGCGCCGCGCCGTCGCATCCGTGCAGTGATCGGCCACCACCACGACGGCCAAGCGATCCTGCGGGTAGTCCAGAGCGCGCAATGACGCCAGCAGCGCCTCGATGCCGCTCTCCTCGTTGTGCGCGGGGACAACGATTCCGAATATGGGTTCTCCTTCCGTCCGCACGGCCCGCTTCATGCGAAGCCCGTGAAGCGCAATTCCGGCCTGGTAGGCAAACGCCGACCCGAGCAGCAGGAGCGGCGCCCACAAAAACAGGTTTGCGGTCGCGCTCAGGGGCTACGGCCGCCCGCCACGTCACGATAGAGCTTCGCGACGTTCGCGACGCGCTGGTCGAACAGGTAGTACTGCAAGATCTTCCCCCTCGCCCGTGTCCCAAGCGCTCGGCGCAGTTCCCCATCGCCAACAATTCGGCCCAGGGCTTCGGTGAAACTGCGCGCGTTGCCTGGCGGCACAAGAAGTCCGTCGTCCTCGTCGCGGACGACATCGGGGATACCCCCTACCGCGGTCGCTACCGCCGGTATCGCGTGCAGCATCGCCTCGAGCAGCACATTGGGCAGGCCTTCGCGCAGGGACGTGATTGCAAGGACATCGATAGCCGGATAAAGGGCCGGCATGTCATCACAGTGGCCAAGCAACTGCACGCACGACTGCAACCCGAGTTCGGCAATCAGCGCCTCGATGCCGGCCCGTTCGACGCCTTCGCCAACGATGAGGAACCGCGCGGCCGGATGGCGTTTAAGCACCTCCGCCGCGCTGAACAGGAAGAGCCTGTGCCCTTTCTCGATGCCGAGGCGACCGACGATCGCTACCGCCACTTCTCCTTCGGCCAGCCCGAGGTCTCGCCGTGCGCGGGCGCGGGACTGGGGCGACGGATCCGAATTGTAGGACGCCATGATTCCATTCGGGACGAGGATCACCTTTTGAGCGGCGACGCCGGACCGGCGCGCCACTTCGCAATAGCTTTCGGAAACGCAGTACACGCGGTCGAAAAAACGCCACAGCGCCGCCTGCAGCTTCTCGTACATGCGGACCTTGAAGTTCTCCGACGTCCAGCCGTGCACCGTAGTCACTACCGGCGTTCCCGCCATTCGTGCCGCAAGCAGACTGTAAAGGTCCGCCTTGTACCCATGACTGTGCACCAGCGGCCGGCCGTTGCCAAGGATCCTCTTTTGCAGCGCGCGGATAGCGGCGAAGTCGAACTTGCCACGCGAAACGATGCAGCTATAGGGCACGCCCCGCGCCCGAGCCTTGGCGGCGATCGGGGTGTCTTCCGTATCCCAGAAATTCACGACCTCGGTGTCCCAGCCATTGCGGGCGAGGGTGGCGCATTCATTCAGGACGGTTTTCTCGGGCCCGAAAACGTCGAATGCGCTTAAAGTGTGAATCAGCTTCACGCGTCAGAGCGCCGCAAAGGCGTAGCCTGCGCTGCGCAGGTTCTGCAGGATTCTGGGCAGGGCCTCCACGGTGACCTTGGAATCGTCATGGAAGAGAATGACATCGCCGTCTCGGACGAACTCCGGCGAAAGCCGAAAGACAACCTCGTCCGCGGTGAGGGCGGCAGAGTCGCCGCTGTCCAGAGACCACATTGCAACGTCGATCCTGTGGATGAGGCACCAGAGCAGCCGCACCACGCTAAGTTCGCCGTAGGGCGGGCGATAGTGCCTCATTGATGCACCCTTCCAGCCTGGGACATTCCTGATGGTTTCAAGGTCCCGGACCGTATCCTTGATCGAAAGATCCCTTACGTGCCGATGCAGGAATGAGTGATAGCCGGCCGTGTGCCCTTTCGCGACCACCTGTGCGGCCAGGTCAGGGCGCCTTTCGATCAGCGCACCGACCATGAAGAAAGTCGCCTTTACGGAATGCGCATCGAGTACTTCGAGAATCTGCGGGGTGTATTCCGGGACGGGGCCGTCGTCGAAGGTCAAGTAGACGAAGCCACGCGGCCCCCGGACGGTAATGAGGAGCGAAAGGAGCCGCTTGAGCACCCCCTTGGCCGCGCCTCCCGGCGACATCGCGCCGTGTGTCGATCCCTCGGTCAAATCCAGCCTCGCCACGCGTAAGTCCCCATGCCAATCCATTCATGCAGGACGGACTCGAAGTCCTGCGCTCCGTCGTTACTGGGGATCCAATGCTGCCACTGGAAGTTCCGGCTGGCCTGCAAGCAGCACGGATAGGGCACGACATCCAAGGACAGCTTTTGCGCAACCGCTACCGCCCGGGGCATCTGGAAAGCGCTCACCACCATGAGGATCCGGTCCCGCTGCGCCCCGGCATCGTGCAGGATCTTCCGGGAAAAAAGGAGGTTCTCATACGTGTTTATCGACTTGGCTTCGAGCAATATCGCGTCTTTGGGCACCCCGAGCCCCACCGCCAGCCGCGCCATTTCATGAGCGATCGAATCGGAGAAGTCCGGAGTCGGCGCCCCGGAAAACATCAGGCGACCTCCCGTGCGTCGCCACAAGTCGACACCTGCAATGACCCGCTGCACCGCGTCCGCGCTCAGGCGCGTGCGATATCCTTCAGGCGTCGACTGGGGTGTCCCGGCCGTCAGGACAAGGATCGTCGTGGCGGCCGATGGCTGCTGGGCAACCTCAGGAACCGGGTATGCGGATTCAAACGCGCCGTAAAGGCCGTTGCTGACGATCTGGGCGCTGGCCAGGTAGTAGAGTACGCCGGCGCAAGCGAGTCGGTAGCGCCAGCGGCGCAGAGGCGCATCCTTAGCGGACCGAAACGCCGCGATTGTCACGCCAGCCAGCATGCACACCGCGTAAAAGTGCAACGACAGGAATACGTGCGCGAGGTCGGTGGCAAAGGCTCGCATGGGTTCCCGGCTCAGGCGCGATAGACCGACAGATATCGTTCCACCATGACACTCATGGAGAAACTGTCCCGCATGCGCGCATATCCCTGGTCCCCCAGCCTGCGTCGCTCGGCGGGTGACTGGGCCAGCGTGATCATGGCCTGCGCCATCGCTTCCTGGTGGTCGCCCGGGACGAGGATGCCGGTCTCCCCGTCAACGAGGACCTCGGCCATGCCGCCTACTCGCGTGGCAATTGCCGGCAATCCGGCACGCATGGCCTCCAGCAGCGCGATCGAGATCCCTTCGTACCTCGACGACAACACAAAGATGTCAGCTTCTTGGAGCAGAAGTTGGACGTCTTGCCGGAACCCCAGGAACTCAACGCGTCCTGAAATACCGAGTTCATCCGTCAGGGCCTCCAAGGCACTGCGTTCGGGGCCGTCCCCGACGACCACCAGGCGGCTCACCGGATGCAGCCGCACCACGTCCGCAAATGCCCGAAGAAGCATGGCGTAGTTCTTCACCGCGACCAACCGGCCTACCGTGATGAACACGGCCGGCATGCCCGAGCGGTAAGGCCGGGACGTATGCTGCGCGTCGGAAACGCCATTGTGGATCGTCAGCAGGCGGGCGGCCGGGATACCGACTTCTGCTCGCACGTACTTCTGGATGGCGTCCGAAACGGTGACGATGCGGCGATGCGCGCGCGCGAGCATCCGTTCGACAAAGTGGCGAAGCCTTCTCTTCAGCCGCGATGCCAACCCTGGGGCGTAATACAGGTACTGGCCATGGACCGTATGCACCAGGATCCGCGCTCCACCGAGCAGCGCGCCGAAAGCGGACTCGATGTACACGCCCCAGGTGTGGGAGTGCACGACGTCAAAACGACCGCCCCGGACCAGCAGTGCGAGCTTGAAGGGCAGCAGGACGTGGTTGCCCTCCCCCGAGTTCATGCAATGGACCCGGATGCGTCGATCGAGAGAGGCTTGGAGCTCACCGGTCTGCTTGATGCAGCAGACCGCGACTTCGCAGTGGTTGGCCATTGCGTTGGCCAGCTCGACCAGGACTTTTTCCGCCCCCCCGAACTCCAGGGTCTCGATGACGTGCAAAACGCGCACCCTAGGCCGCCGCTCGTTGCTGGCGGGGTGGCTGATCCGCGATCTGGCGGATCTTTTCGTACATTTCCCAAGCCGTTACGTAATGCAAGGCGTATCCAGGCCGGTCGCGATACGCGGCCTCGAGTTCCCTCCAAAGGGTGTCGAGGCCTCCGCCGAGGAGCATGTCTGTCGTGCGCCCCTCAGTCCCGTGGGTATGCACCTTGATGAAGACGTGCTCGGGCGCCCCTGACACACCAATGCGGCAGTCGCCCCAGAGGCGCACGCGTTGGGCAGTGGGCGGTGCATCGCACGAAACTTCGCCGGATTCAATGCGCGGCACAAGGCCCAGTTTACGACTGGACCAATTAAGCCCGAGCGGCCCCTGTACCAGCAGGAGTTCCCCCGGGCGTCCCCACTCGCCGACCGCCACGTCCCGGCCACTGTCATGCGATTTGCAGCGTCCGGGCCCACCTTTCGCAAAGTAGATGGAATTGATCTTGCCGGTTTGCGTGTCGCTCGGCGCCGAAGGCATCGTCATATCGACCCGGCATCCCGTATCCACGAGCACGGAAAGCTCATCGGCGACCCCGCACCAACGACCGTCCGGCCGGGAGTTGTCCAGTGCCCAATTGCCGTGAATGAAGCAATATTCGATGACGCCGGACTCCGGGTGCTTGCGCAGCAGGCCGTGCCGTTCGTGCAGCACGGCCTTGAACCGCTCGAGGGTGCTGCGAAGATTTTCGGCCGTGTCGTTGTCGTGGTGCAGGTGCACTTCCACTTCGCCATATCCATCGCGACAAAGCCCGGCCAGTCCGTCGAGGATTTCGGCGTCGTATTCCTCCTCCGGGTAAAAAAAGGAGTGCCTGGGCATCCGGCCGTCGCTATCCCGGTGACGGCTTGCGAAAATCGGATAGTTCTCTATCCAGCGACGGACCCGTTGGCGCGCTGTTGCCTGGTCGGCGCGGCTCCAGTACGGCTCGAAATGGTCGGCGAAGCAGAAGTAAACATGGGTGATCGCAGCAGTCGGGCGCTCGCGACGGGCCAGCATGCGCCTCGCGTAGGACCCGAGCCAAAGGTGCATGTTGCGCCCACGCACCAATACGCAGAGCGCCGCGAGCCCGGCAAGGCCCACCACCGCAACGACGACTGCGAATGGTGCAATCATCGCTGCGCCTTTCTCCAATGCTGGGTCTTCCATCCGGATGCGTACCGGTACAAGCCGAACAGCGCCGCTAGGTTCATCGCGCAGAAATAGAACGGAACGTAGATCAACGTCGGGAGTTCTCGCCCATTTTTTGCCTGCCCCCACCCGTAGAACGCCGTTGAGTAAAAGGCAAGCTGCGCAAACAGCAGTGCCTGGTAAAGCGGGGTCGAACTGAGCGCAAGGGTAGCGACGAAGAGCGCGATGAGGAGTTCGGGGATCAGCCAACGCAACACCTTGTGGGAGAGGAAAGTGAAGGCGAACCACGTGCGCGGGGGAAAGAGCACGCGCCAGTTCTCGACCGCCGTCTGGAACCCGCCCGCTACCATCCGGACCTTGACGAAAAAATCGTCACGGACGCTGATGGAGGCATACTCCCGCGATTCGGCGGCTGGCTCATACAGGACCCGGAAGCCCTTCTGGACGATATCGATGGTGATCTGCGCATCGTCATTGATGATTTTTTCGTCGACCGCCCGGTAGAGCGCGCGCCGCATGGCGAAAATCTCGCCATCGGCGTTGGTGATCGTCCGGACGCGGCCTTCCGCGAGCTTGATGGCGGACTCGTATTTCCAGTAGAGGCTGTCCCCCACGCTGGCTTGCCGGTCGCTGGCCGGCTTGATCCGCTTCACGCCGCACACTCCGCCGACCGCCGGATCGGAAAAATGCTTTACGAGTTCGCGCAGCGCGTTCGGCGAAAAATCGTTATTGGCATCCGAAAAAACGATGATTTCTCCGCCGGCACGCTCCACTGCCCGGTTAAGGGCCGCCGTCTTGCCGCGACGATCGGGGTGGTGCATCGAGACGACCCGTTGCGGGTCGACCCCCCCGGCGATCGCCGCGGTCCCGTCATTCGACCCATCCGAAACAACGATCACCTGCAGGAGTTCCGGCGGATAGTCGAGCGCGAGCGTATTGCGAAGCTTGTCGGCGATCACGCGCTCCTCGTTGTAGGCGGCAATCACCATGGTGATGCCTGGCAGGGGCCCGCCAGCTTCGGCCCGGCGGCCCGGGCGCACCAGCCGGGCGAGGGCAATGATCATCCCCGGGTACAACAGGAAATGGTAGCCCACCAGGAAAAGGCTCGCGACAACGATCACATCGAGGAAACCGATCGTCATGCCGGTCTGCCCATCAGCGCGGCGCCCTCGCGGCGCAGCGAGTCGATCAGCAGTGCCAGCATTTCCCGGAGTCCCTCCAGCACTGCCCTGGATTCGAGGATGTATTTGTAACGCACCCCCGCATGATGGATGAAGAACATTGCCTCCAGGACCCGCTCGTAGGATGGGTCCAGCGGGACACGGCTGGCATAGGTGGCCAGCATTCGGCGCTCGAACGCCGAAGGCCCCTGAACCACGAGCCTGCGCATGCCCGGCAGCAGGTCTCCGCCTTCTGACAGGGCGCGGTTGTAAGTGAGGAGGTACAGGATGTCCAGGAGCGGCAACCCGGTCTTCACCGAGTGCTCCCAGTCGATGACCCCGCGGAGCTTCATGCGAGCTTCGCCGAAAATCATGTTCTCAATCTTGAAGTCGCCGTGCTTCCAGACCATGGGCAGATCGCGGCCCGCTACGCCCGCCCTGACCAGTTGCTCCAGTTGCGACAACTCCGGCGCGAGCGGGGCGTAACGGGCCTCCGCCTGCCGGAACAGGTCCCCGAACATCCGCGAGTACGCCGG
This sequence comes from Pseudomonadota bacterium, assembly GCA_031376265.1. GTDB lineage: Bacteria > Pseudomonadota > Gammaproteobacteria > Burkholderiales > SG8-39 > SZAS-79. Next base: position 4,220 of record JANMDK010000215.1, on the reverse strand, counting down.
CTCATCGACCGTTACGAGAGCACGCGTTTCGGCGTGGAACACCGAAATGAAATCGACGGCCTGTGCCGTTAGGACGTCCAGCCCTGACCCGGGCCGGTCGATCGACACGCCCGGGATGGCGCGCATGATGAAGCAGGCCACCCCGTCGACCTCGAATTCGCCGAGGAAATGGGGAATGTACTCGGCCCCGGAAAGACGACGCTCGGCAAGGGCGCGCAGAATTTCCGCTTCGCGTCGTCGATGGAGCGACGGGCGCAATTCGCGCGTAAGTACGAGTATGTAGTCGCCGTACTTCGAGTTTTTCGGCCCGACCGAGACGATGACTTTGCCCCAATTCAGCGCAAGGTAGCGTTTAAGTTCCATGCGTCCCGCAGCAATGGGTAACCCGTACTCGTCATGTCCCTCGAGCAATCGCTCCAGCGTACCTTTGGTCGCAAGGGCATCCTTGCGAGCAACGAAACCGTAGCCGCCCGCAAACCACGGCGTGCCGAGACGGCTCATGGCGACCTGCTTGAACTTGTCGGCCAAGGAGAAGCCGCCCTGTGCCGGCAAGTACCCAGCCTCCGGAACGAGTTCGGAGACATACTGTCCTTCCAGTACCAGCGGATAGGCCTTGATCCCGCCGAAGCCCGCCGATTCCAAGGCCTGCCTGACGGCAATGCTTGTCATGCAACGCCCGTAGACCGGGTTGCTCCAGCCGTCCCGGAGGCGGGAATAGCTCAGGCGGTTGCGCATGGACACATAAACAAATCCGGTCGGGGACAGCACATTTCGCACACCGGCGAGAAGGGCATCGAACGACGGCCCGCCATCGGTGCCCCGGCCGCGCCGTACGATGGCGGCATCGAGATCGTGGATGACGCACCCGCAATATTCCAGATTCGGCAAATTTTGCAGATCCCCGGCATCCCGGACGACGTGGTACCGGATCGCGCTCGCCCCTTCCGCACTGAGGCGCTGGCGGATCTTTTCCAGGTGGTCGGCGTCCGGGTGAATCACGGTCACCTGCCGGAACATGTGCGAAAGGAGGAGGGTAACCCCGCCTTCCGTGCAGTCATAGCAAAGGACCGACGCGCCTCCCACCCGCGAATCCAGCAGGTACTGCCACCCACCGTCGCGAAACATGTCCCAGCGCACGGCGCTGACCGGCTCGTCGTGCGGATCGGCGATCGGCGAATCCACACCCGGCGCAATGTTCGAATGCGTGCCCATGCTCATCCGAAAATCTCGGGCAGGGCGAGCACCGACTGGAAGTAGGCACGCGACGTATAGCGTTCTACGTGGAGCCGGCGAACCGCAAACCGGTCGAGATCGCCGATTGCATTGACCCCGGAGGCGTAACTCACGCCCAGCTTGTAGCCGGCACGTCGCGTGGCCGCGATGACGCGCGGATCGAATGCGCCAGACCCTACCGGATATGCAAACACGGTGCATTCTGCACCTGTTTGCTCTTCGATGGCCCGGCGCGATTCGGAGAGTTCCCGGTGCAGGGCGTCATCTTCGAGGTTGGACAGCACGGGATGCGACACCGAATGCGAACCGAACTCTATTCCCGACCGCTGCATTTCGCGTACCTGGTCCCAGCCCATGGCAGAGCTTCCGCCCTCGTTGGACCCGGCACCCGCGGGAACCAGTTCCTCAAGCCGCTCGAGAGCCTGCAGGCGCAGTCGGTCCTGCACCGCCTTCAGGATTCGCAGCAGGCTTTCCGCCGCCGCTCGACGCGAAGGCACGTCGTGCAGGATGGCGCCGAACCCGATTTCCGCAATTTCCAGCGGGCCGGAGGGTGCGCGGAACAGAAGATGCGCCACGCGGTCGAACCAGAACGCCCCCCTCCCGCCGATGTATCCGGTCGATAGGAAGATGGTGGCGGGCATGCCCAGAGCCTTCAGGATCGGGAACGCCACTTCGTAATTGTCGAGATGACCGTCGTCGAAAGTGACGATCAGCGCCCGGCGGGGTGGCCTGATTCCCCTTTCCCCGAGTTCGAGCAACCGCCGGAACGTGATTGGTTCGAAATGCCGGCTCACGAATTCCATTTGCCAGGCAAAATCTTCTGGCGAGGCGCTCACGAGTTCCGGGTCGTACGGGAACGACGATTCATCCCCGACCTCGATGACCCGGTGGTAGGCGAGAACCAGCACCCGGCCTGGCTGACTGGCCAGGCTGAGAAACGCTGCGGGTATTCGTGCGCGGGCAAATCCGCGCGCTAGCATTTCTTTCTTGCTTGGTCGCACTCTGGAGATCCCGCCTAGTAGTACATCATCACGAAGAACTTCAAGAAAATCGCGAAGAGGACCATCAAGCCGCCCATCACGAATGCATCTGTCGATGTGAACCGGACCGGATGGGGCAAACCGCGACCGGCCACCGCGCTCATGGCAAGGAGCAGGTAGAACGTTTCGTACTCAAGGGTGACGAACATGGCGCTGACCAGATAACCCACGATGCTCAGGCCGACTGCGCTGACGCAGGCGCGGTCGAAAGGGTCGATCGCGGGCAGCGACTGGAAGACCAGCAGCTTCTTGATGCCCATATAGATGATACCGATCCACAGGAACAGACCCACGAATCCGGTTTCGCCCATGGTCTCGATCACCGAGTTGTGCGCAATCAGGGAACCGGTGTAGTACTTGAAGTTGCCCTTGCCAATGCCCATGACCGGGTTGTTGGTGACCATCTCGAGGCCCTTGGCCCACATGTCCACGCGATGCTGGGCCGAGCCGTGGGAATCTCTCGTCGAAGTCACATACCCGGGCGCAAGCATGAGAATCGCCCCGCCGAGCACGCCGCCGAGCAATAACCGTTTGGCGGAGACCCCGCTTTTCAATGCAAAGAACAACCCGATGACCGCAATCGCCGTAAGGTATCCGCCGCGGGCGCCCGTATAGTAGATCCCGACCAGCAGCAGGGTCACCAGGGCCATGCCCATAATCCTCGTGACCTTTCCGAACGGAGCCATGGAAAAACTCAGCGCAAATGGAAGGGCGATGGTGTACACCACGCAAAACACCCCGGGCCCGTCGAAAATCGCAATCCAGCGCGTCCGCTTGTCGAGGCCGATCTCCGCGGCCGAGCCGTCGACCCAACCGAAGGTCTGCCCGGCCCAGCCCAACCCGTCCGGACTGTTCATGTGCTGGATTCCCTCGACGGCCAGCACCGACGCGAAGCACAGCAGCATGACTCCCACCTTGCGCATGCGGCCGACATCGCCGATCGTTACGACGACGAGGCGATACAGCAGGAACCACTTGAAGTAGTTCTGAACGATCATCGGGCTGTCATTCGTCCAACCCTTTAAGGCCATCGACAAAACCATCCAGACCAGCATGAGCAGGAAGAATCGGTCCTGCCCGTCAAGCCGAAATATCTGCCCAAACCGACCGGTGAACAGGCAGTACATGATCCACGCCGGGTAGAGGAAAAAATCGACACGCACACCCACCAAAGGCCCGACCCAGAGTTGCGGAGCGATGAACAGGAAGATGAAATAGAGCACGAGCAGCGCCACTTAGCCGCCCCCCGCCCTGCCTGTAGGCGCCTTCCTCTTTAGGAGACCCAGCAAATGCCCAGTCTCGTTGCGGTCGAAGATCGGCGACCCCAGCACCGCCGCCGCGAAGCCGGTTAGCAGGGCAAGTTTTGCAAGGACGCTCAGCGTCCACGGAAGTTGGGCCACCGGGATTGAAGCCGCATAGAACGCGAGGCTGAGCAGAATAATCCCCCCGAGCCGCTTGTACTCGTAGTGGACCCGGAAGAAGCGCTGCGCGATCCGGTCGGTCAGCACAAGGTTCACCGCTGCCGCAAGCAGGACCGCCATACAGGCCCCGTTCAGCCCGAAGGCGCCGATCAGGGCAAAGCCCCCTACCGCGCGCACCAGTGCATTTGCGACCCCAATGTAAAAAATCTCGTCGGTCCGCTTCTTGAAAAGGATTCCCGACTGGATCGGATAGCAGACGAGGTTGAGGATAGACGCAACGACCAGCAGCGGCAGGATGTCGGCTGCCGGCCAGAAGTCACGGTGCGACATCACGACGAGCAGGTCGCGCGTGAAGAACAGGATGCCCAAACCCGCGAAGCACGAGGCGGCCATCAGGTAGCGCACCACCCGCGCCTGGATCACCGGGGCATCGGGATTGGTCATGATGCTGAACCGGAAAGCGCCGTAAGCCCGATTGAACGGCTCTCCGATGAGTTCCATGAGCAGCTTCGAAAATTTCGTGGCC
>JANMDK010000206.1:0-55176 GCA_031376265.1 Pseudomonadota bacterium | reverse complement strand
CGGTGACGACGACGGCGGGGGCCAACGGGACGATCTCGCTGACGGCGACCACGGGCACCGAGACGATCGGTGCGGCGGTGACCGCGGGCGGTGCGGGCAATGTGACCTTGAATTCGACCGGGCTACTCACCGCCAACGCCGCGATTTCTTCTACGGCCGGGAACCTCAGCCTGACGGGGCTGGGCGTGAATCAAACCGGTGGCTCGCTTGCAACCGGGGGGACTTCGACGGTGAACGCCGGCGCCGCTGCAATTACTCTCAATCAGGCAACTAACGCGCTAGCAGGCGCGATCAGCCTCAACAACAGCGGCGCCAACAGCGTTTCGTTAGTGAACAACGTCGCCACGGTCCTCGGCACCTCGAACATTGGGACGGGGACGCTGTCCGTAACTTCCAACGGTGCGATTTCGCAAACGGGCGCGTTAATTCAGGCGCCTGGCGCCGGCACGGCGAGCTTCAATGCGGGAGGGAACGCGATTGCCCTCACTCAAGCCAACGACTTCACCGGCACCGTCAACCTGACCAACACCGGCGCCAACGCCGTCCAGATCACCGACGCCAATTCGCTGACGCTGGGCACGCTAAGCATCCCGAGCGGAAGCCTGACCGCGATCTCAACCGGCGCGATGAATCTCGGCGCCGGCAGCGTCGGCGGCAACCTGTCCGCCAACACCAATGCAGCCGGCGCGATCACGCAGACCGGTGGGCTCACGATAGGCGGCACATCGACGCTGACTGCGTCCGGCAACAACATCACGCTGACCAATGCCGCGAACGACTTTGTCGGCAACGTAACCGCGACCGGTCAGAACATCACCATCACCGACATCAATGCCCTGAGCCTGATCGGTTCGGTGATTGCCGGCGACCTTACGATCAGTTCGGGGGGCACGGCCAACCTCGGCTCCGGCACGATTGCAGGGAATTTCTCGTCGACGACGAACAATGCCCCGATCACCCAGACGGGCGCGTTGACAGTGACGGGCACTCTGACCGTGAACGCGGGCACGAGCACCGTCACGCTGAATCAGGCGAACGACTTCCAAGGCACCGTCACCGCGACCGGTTCATCGATCGCGCTAAACGACATCAACAACCTTACGACCGCAATCACCTCCACCGGGCCTGCGACGGTTTCGGCCGGCGGCAACCTCGTATTGAACGGTTCGACGGGTGGCGCCTTGACGACGACCACCACCGGCACCGGTTCCACGACCTTCGGGGCCACCACAGTCGGCACCAACCTGGTGACGACCAGTGCCGGGGCGGTGACGCAGACAGGCGCCCTGACGATTGCCGGCACGACCAGCGTGAATGCCGGGGCGAACGCGATCACGCTCAATACGACGACCAACAATTTCACCGGAACGGTCAGCCTTACTGGCGGGGCAACGCAGCTCACCGATGTGAATGCACTGACGCTGGGAACGCTTTCGACCGGCAATCTCACGGTCAATTCGACCGGCACGCTGAATCTGGGCCAGGGCAACGTCACTGGCAACCTCGTCGCCAATAGCGGTGGCGGCGCTGTCAGCCAGACCGGCGCGCTGGTCGTTACGGGCACGACGACGATCAACGGCGGCGCAAACACGATTTCGCTGACTTCGGGCGCCAACGACTTCCAGGGGACGGTGACCGCAAACGGCACCAACATTGCGCTGACCGATTCAAACGCCTTGGCCGCAGTCCTCACCGCATCGGGTACGGGCACGCTCACGGCGGGTGGCAACCTCGCGGTAAGCGGTTCGACCGGCGGCGCGCTCACGACTACTTCAACCGGCACAGGTACGACGACTTATGGCGCCCTGACGGTTAGCGGGAATCTCTCGAGCACGAGCGCTGGGGCAGTATCGCAAACCGGCGCAGCCAATGTGACCGGAACCACGAGCGTCAATGCAGGCAGCAGCTCGATCGGATTGTCGAATCCCGCGAACAACTTCGTTGGCGTGGTTTCGCTGGCCGGCGGGGCAACCCAGATTACCGACGCCAACACGCTTACGCTGGGCACGCTGGCGACAGGCAGCTTGACCGCAACTTCGACGGGGGCGTTAAACCTCGGCCAAGGCACGATTGGCGGCGCGCTGGTCGCGACGAGCAACGGTGGTGCGATTACGCAGACCGGCGCGCTTACGGTGGGGGGGACTTCGAGCATCACTGCAGGCGCAGCGCCGATCACATTGACCTCGGCGAACGATTTCCAAGGCGTGGTTACGCTGTCCAACACGGGCAGCGCCAACCCGGTGAGCATCGTGGACACCAACACGATCACATTCACCGACCTGGTGCTGGGTGGGCATTTCACGCTCACCGCGCCGACGATCAATGCGCACGACACCACCAACACAGGCAACCAGACCTGGAACGGCAACGTCACCTTCAACAGCACCGAAACGACCAACGGCGGCAACTTCACCGTCACCGGCAGCACGACCCTCGGGTCGAATGTCGTGATCAGCACCGGTTCCGGTGCGACGCTGTTCAGCGGCACGGTCGTCGGGACCACGGACGGGGGGCAATCCCTGGTCGTGAGCGGCACAGGCCTGACGACCTTTGGCAGCACCGTCGGTACGGCAACGATCCCGATTTCCAGCCTGAATGTTGCGGGGGCATCGAACTTCAGCGGCAATGTCTTCACAGGAAGCGTCGGCGGTACCACTACGACAACGACGCCCACGATCGTGCTCGGAGGAACCGCCAGCGGCACCGGGACATTGAACAGCACGGGCGGGCTCATTTCCGTGAGCAACATTTCCGGGCTCAGTATCGCAACGACCGGATCGGTGGTCTTCACCGCTGCACCCCCTGCCACGATCGGCACATCGGGCGCGCCGCTTGTGTTCACGCTAACTCCGCTCAACGTTCAGACGACCAACCCGATCAGCTTGTTCTTCACGTCTCCGAGCCTGCCGGCCAACCTGATTTTTGCGTCTGGCTCCTCGGTCTTCGGTAACGGTGCGGTCCTCGCAGCCAACGCCTCGCAGCTGCTCGCCGTCTCAACGGTGTCGAGCGTGCAGGGCACGGCGGCTGCGGCGGTCGCCGAGGCTTCCAAAGTCGGCTTCGATACCGACAGCGTGGCCCAGCAGATCAACTACGGCTTCGCAGGCGACATCGGTGTCAGCCCGCCGATGAACCACACCATCGATGAGTCGGGCGTCTCGGTGCCTGAAGGCTTCGGCGAAGAAGCCGAAGATGACGAAGCCGACAAGGCCAAGAAAAAATAGGGAGGCGGGGCGCTGATCCTTCCCGGGCCTTTGTCCCGGCCCGTTACCAAAATTCCGGCCCCGCGTCGAGAACAGGATGGAGAAGTCCCCCCCTGGTTTTCGGCTGCCGGAGCCCCCGAGTGGCGGGATCGCCCTAACTTGGCCATAATTCCGTAAATGAACGATACTGCCCAGGCTGCGGTGCTTTTTGTGGACGTGAGCGGCAGCACACGCCTTTACGAAAGCGCCGGGGACGCTGTTGCCCATGCCGCGATCGACAAGTGCATCACGATCTTCAAGGGCAAGACCGCCGACATCGGCGGCCGGGTGATCAAGACGATCGGCGACGAAGTCATGGCTACCTTCCCGGACTCGAGTTCTGCGGCAGGCGCCGCGATCGAGATGCAGAACGCGATCGACGAGATGCCGCCGGTGGCCAATACCAAGATCGGTGTGCGCATCGGGTTCCATTTCGGCCCGCTGGTCGAGCGCGACGGTGATGTGTTCGGCGATTCGGTCAACCTGGCCGCCCGCCTGGCAGGCCTCGCGTCCAAGGGCCAGATCATGACCTCGCGCGAAACGGTCGAGCTCATGAGCCCGATCATGCGCTCGTCATCGCGCCGCCTCTATTCGATCGAAGTCAAAGGCAAGGCGCAGGCCGTCGACCTTTACGAAATCCTCTGGCAGCAGACGGAGGACCAGACCACTCTCGCGACCAACCGCTCGATGGTCAAGCAGAAGCAGGTCGCGCTGCGCCTCAAGTACCTCGACCAGGAACTCGTGCTCGAAGGCGCGCGGACCTCCATTGCGCTGGGGCGGGACAAGGGCGGCGACGTGGTCATCATCGACCGCATGGCCTCGCGCCAGCACGGCAAGATCGAGCGGCGGCTGGACAAGTTCGTGCTCGCCGACCACAGCGCGAACGGCACCTATGTCACGGTCGAAGGCGACACCGAGGTCGTGCTCAGGCGCGCCGAGTTCGCCCTGCGGGGACACGGCTGGATTGCATTCGGCCAGCCCCGCGCCAGCGCCACGGAAACCGTCGAATTCTTTTGCGAGTAAGCCAGCGAATCGCCCGGCTCCCCGGCATCCTGCCGGTGCTGGCGATCACGGTGATGGGCGGTATTCAGCTCCTGGGCGGGCAGGACGCTTCGGCGCAGGAAAAAAAAGCCGCCACAAGATCGGCCAAGGCCCCCGCCAAGCCTGCCGCGCCGAAACCTGAAACGCCAACGACCGCCCCGGCAATTCCCGCGACCTATGAGGTCGCCAAGGGCGACACGCTGTTTCGCATTGCCGGAAAGACGCGGCCGCCCGGCATAACGCTCAACCAGATGGTGCTGGCGCTTTACAAGGCCAACGTCGACGCCTTCCTCGAAGGCAATATCAACCAGCTGGTGGTCGGCAAGACGCTCAAGGTGCCCGGCGCAGAAGCCGCTGCGGCGGACGATCCCGCCCAGGCGACGCAGCAATTGCGGGCGCTGGTTGCCCGGCCCTTGGTGCCGGTGCCTGCCCCGCCAGCGGCTCCCAGGGAGGCGGCTCCCGCGCCACCTAAACCCCGCCCCGAGCCCCCGCCCAAGCCAGCGCCCCGCCCCTCGGCAACGCTTACGCCAGAGCAAGCGTCAGAAAGGTACCAGCAGGGCCTCAAGCTCGAGCAAGGCGGGGATTTCAAGGGCGCCCTGCAGGCCTATACGGCGGCCGGCGAGGCCGGGCACGGCGTGGCCCAGAAACGCCTGGGGGATATCTACAACACCGGCAATGAAGCGGTCGTCCGCGATTACGAAACTGCGCTCAGGTGGTACCAGAAGGCCCGGGCGCAAGGCGTCGAGATTCCCAAGCCGATCACCAATCCGGGCAAGAAACCGTAGCCCGGCCGGCCGATACGTCCCGCCGCCGGTTAGGGCGTCCTGGAGGCGCGCTCGTAGACCAGCCGCGCCGCGCAGAGATCCTCCAGCGCAGTCCCCACCGACTTGAACAACGTGATTGCCGTTGGCAAGCCGCGCCCCGCGTGCCGCCCCAGTACGAGATCGGCCATTTCGGCAACGACCTGATCCCGGGACAGGGCGCCGGCTTCGATCGGCTGCACGAGGTCACCGGCCTCCTTGAGCGCACCCGCGCGCGTATCGACGAATACCTGCGCCTTGGCAACCAGGGCATCGTCGCTTTCGCGCATTTCGCGGGTGAATGCGCCGACCAGGTCCACATGCGTCCCAGGCTTGACGTCGGCCCCCAGGATGACCGGCTCCCTTGCGGTGGTCGCGCAGGTGACGATATCGGCGACCGCAAGTCCCTCCTGCAATGTGTCCACGGTATTCGCCGGCATGCCGTCCTTAGCCAGTGCGGCCGCTGTGGCGGCGGCCCGCTCGCGGGATCGGCCCCAGACCAGCACGCGATCGATCGGCCGGACCGCGCAGTGGGCTGCCGCCATATAAGGTGCAAGCGCGCCGGTCCCGACCACGAGCAGGCAGCGTGAGTCCGCCCGCGAAAGGAAAGTCGAAGCCAGCGCGGACGCAGCCGCGGTCCTACGCAAGGTCAACGCCTCGCCGTCGAGCAGTGCCAGCGGATGGCCGGTGGCGCCGTCCAGCAGCACGTATAGCGCCGAAACGCTCGCCAGGCCGCGCTGCCGATTGCCCGGGAACACCGTTACCAGCTTGACGCCGAGATCCTCGCCTGCGCGCCATGCCGGCATCAGCAGGAGCCGGTCGCCGGCGGGCGTGACCGGGTAGCTCGAGCGCACTGGTGCTTCGGCGCCTGCGGCGAACGCCGCGCGCAACGCCTCGATCAGCTCGGGATAACCCAGCGCCGCATGCACTTCCCCTGCCGGAATGTGGCGAATCGAGGCCGACAAGCGCTTCTCCTGTAGTGAGGGGACGCTATGCTACGCGCAAGCTCGATGTCAACGCGCTTGGATCCGCGCTAGGCTCACTTCAGGCACAGATGGCGAAACAGGATGTCGTAATCATTGGCGGCGGGGCGATCGGCAGCGCCATCGCATGCTTCACGCTCGGCGATCCGGCGTTCTCGGGCACCGTGACCGTCATCGAGCGTGATCCGACCTACGCTCGCGCCTCGTCGGCGCTGTCCGCGAGCTCGATCCGGCAACAGTTCTCGACGGCAATCAACGTGGAACTCAGCCTCTTTGGCGTCGAGTTCCTGCGACGCATCGGGGAGGAGCTTGCCGTCGATGGGGAGCACCCGGACGTCGGCCTGAAGGAGCAGGGCTACCTGTTCCTGGCGTCGCCTGCGGGGGTCGGGGTGCTGGAGGCCAATCACGGCTTGCAGCAATCGCTGGGCGCCGATACCGCCTTGCTCTCCGCCGACGAGCTACGCAAGCGCTTTCCCTGGCTGTCGACCGACGGCCTTGCATTGGGCTCGCTCGGTCTGTCCGGCGAAGGCTGGTTCGACGGTTACAGCCTGCTGCAGGCAATGCGCCGCAAGGCCCGTTCGCGCGGGGCCAACTACGTCAATGCGCAGGCGGTCGGGTTCGACTGCACCGGTTCCCGGATCCGCGGGGTCCTCCTCGCGGAGGGCGCGACTTTGCGCTGCGATGTGGCCGTCAACGCGGCCGGGCCTTGGGCGCGGCACCCGGCCGGGTGGCTCGGCATCGACCTCCCGGTGCGTGCGCGCAGGCGCAGCGTGTTTGTCGTGAGCTGCCCGGTGCCGATCGACGATGCGCCGCTGGTGATCGATCCTTCGGGCGTGTACTTCCGGCCCGAGGGCCGCGGCCAGTTCATCTGCGGTACGTCTCCCGACCCGGCCGACGACCCGGATGACCTGCCGCTCGAGGTCGACTATGCGCTATTCGAGGACTCCGTCTGGCCGGGCCTTGCGGCGCGCGTGCCGGCTTTCGAGGCGCTGCGCCAGACGAGCGCCTGGGCGGGGTACTACGAATACAACACGTTCGATTGCAACGGCATCGTCGGTTTCCACCCGGAGGTGACCAACCTGGCCTTTGCCAACGGGTTCTCCGGCCACGGCCTGCAGCAGTCCCCGGGCGTCGGCCGCGGCGTTGCGGAGCTCATCGTGCACGGCGGGTTCCGTACCCTCGACCTGTCGCCGCTCGCGTTCGAGCGCATCGCCGCAAACCGTCCGCTAGCAGAGAAGAACGTGGTCTAGGTCAGTGCGGTGCTACTGACATTCCTATCTATGAGGTCCAGGCAGGAAGCCATTCTCCAGCCAACTTACTGACATTTTTTAGCGGCTACAGGATGATTTCGCGAGCCGCGCCACGCACGTCCATCTCATATTCGAGATCGATCACCGGCGGGCGGGTGTAGTTCCAGACCACCCCTCCGGCCGCCGCGCCCCGTGCCGCCAGCAGCTCGCCGACCAGGTGGCCGACGTTCTGCACGGTGTAGATCTGCGTGGTCACCGCGTCCTTCCAGCCGAACCCGAGCAGCTTCATGCGGCGCTCCATCTCGGTGATCACGAAAACCACCTTTTCACGCAGGCCCTCGGGCGAGGTATCTCCCAGCCTGACGATGCGGTCGCGGTAAGACGGGCCTTTCTCCATCGCGTCGCCGCCGCCGGCGAGCACGAAGGTGCCGCGCTTGGCATTGGGCGCTGGAACGGTGTACGAGAACGCGTACATCGACGGGCCGGCCGGCTTGTCGTACATCGGGCAGACGTTGGTGCGCGCCACCGGGTTCATCAGCGGGTCGCCGTCCTTGTAGATGCCCCAGCGAGCAAGCGTCGTTACATAGACCTTGTTGAACTCGAAGAAGCCCTGGTCGGTGAACGGTGCCGGCGAGCGCAGCTCGCACTGGGCAAAAGCCGTGACCGGGCGGCCGATGGCCTTGAGGTGTGCCTCGACCGCACCGAACGCCTCGGCAATGGGCAGCGGCTTCATGAAGCGCGCGCGCTCCATCTCGAAGCCGGGCTCGGCGGCCACGCCGCCGGAATACTGGAAGACGGCCTTGACGTAGCGGTAGTTACCCGGGGCGAAGACTGGGACATCGGACATTCGATTCTCCTTGCAGGAAGTCAGAGCGATCCGAGGTAGGCCTCGCGGATCGCGGGATCGTTGGCAAGCACTGAAGATTCCCCGGAGCGCGTGATGCGCCCGGTATCCATCACGAAGGCATGCTGCGCGAGTTCCAGGGCGATCGCAACGTCCTGTTCGACAACCAGCAGCGTGAGGCCGGCGCGATTGAGCGTGCGCAGGGCGTCGCAAAGCTGGTCGACGATCGACGGCGCGAGACCAAGCGAGAGCTCGTCGATCAGCAACAGGCGCGGCGCGCTCATGAGGCCGCGGGCAATCGCGCACATCTGCTGCTCTCCGCCCGAAAGCGTGCCGGCGTCCTGGTTGCGGCGCTCCGCCAGGATCGGGAACATCGCATACATGCGCTCGAGATCCGCGGCGATCGCGCCGGCGCCGTCGGTTCGCAGGTAGGCGCCCATGAGCAGGTTGTCGCGGATGCTCATGGCCGCGAAGAGCCGCCTTCCCTCGGGCACGTGGGCGATGCCTGCCGCCAGCACTTCGTCCGGCTCGGCCGCCGCCAGTTCCTTCCCATCGAACCGGACCGACCCGCTGGCGGCGCGCACGAGGCCCGAGATCGTTCGCATCAGCGTGGTCTTGCCGGCGCCGTTGGAGCCGACCAGGCAGGCGATCTCGCCGCGCTCGATGGCAAGGTCGACGCCCCACAGCACGGGAACGTCGCCATAGCCCGCGTGGACGCCGGAAACCTCGAGCAGCGGCTCAGCCATTGGCTGCCTCCGCTGCCGCATAGCGCCGGCCGAGGTAGGCCTGGATCACGCGCGGATCGCGCACGATCGATTCGGGGGTGCCCGAGGCGATCAGCTCGCCGTGATGGAGCACGACGATGCGGGTGCAAAGCGACAGCACGACTTTCATGAGGTGCTCGATGATGAGGATCGTCACCCCGCGCGCCGCGATGCTGCGGATGAGGCCGAGCGCATGGTCGACTTCGGTGGCGTTCAGGCCGGCGTTGACTTCGTCGAGCAGCAGCAGCTTGGGGCGCATCGCCAGGCCCTTCGCAAGCTCGAGGCGCTTGCGCATCGCGAGCGTGAGCGAGGCGGCGCGGTTGTCGGCCATCTCGGCCAACCCGACGAAGCCCAGGTGCTCGAGGGCAATCTCGCGCGCTTCCCGCCCGTAGGAAGCGGCGCCGGCGAACATGGCCGCGGCGGCGACGTTTTCGGCCACGGTCATCTCGGGAAAGGGCTGCACGATCTGGAAAGTCCGCGCGATGCCCCGGCGCGCCGCCTGGAAGGGCTTGAGCGCCGTCACATCCTCGCCGTCGAACAGCACGGCGCCCGAACTGGCGCGATGCACGCCCGTGATCACGTTGACGAGCGTTGTCTTGCCGGCGCCGTTCGGCCCGATGAGGCCGATGACCTCGCCCCGCTCCACCGAAAGATCGACGCCGGAGACCGCCGTGAGCCCGCCAAAGCGCCGACTCACCCCCTTGAGCTCGAGCAAGGCGCTCATCCGCGCCCCTTTGCCTTCAGCGCCAGCACGCCCTTGGGCAGGAAAAGCACGAGCAGCACGATCATCAGGCCGAGCACGCCGGTATGCACCTGCAGGTAGTTGCGCCAGACAAGCTCTTCCAGCGAGAGGAAGAGGGCCGCGCCCAGCAGTGGGCCGAAGACCGAGCCCGCCCCGCCGAGCAGCACCATCACGATTGCCTTGATCGAATAGAGCACGTCGAAGACGTCCGGCGGCTCGATGTAGTGCACCCAGGAGGCGTAGATCGCGCCGGCGGCGCCAACGAAGACACCCGACAAAACGAATGCCGCCACCTTGTAGGCCGTCGTGTTCACGCCGAGCATGTCGGCAGCCGATTCGTTCTGCTGGATGCAGCGCAGGCCGAACCCGAGCCGCGAGTGCACCGTGGCCAGCATTGCGCCGAAGGTGATGACCGCCAGGCCCAGCATCGCGTAATAGAAAAACGCCGCCTGGCCCGAGATCGTCGAACCGGAGGGCACCGGCAGGTTGAGGCCCATGCCGCCGCCGGTGAGATCGGTCGCGGAGTTGACCAGCTCCCTCAGCACTTCGGCCACGACAAGGCTCGCGATGGCGAAGTAGTGGCCACGCAGGCGCAGGAGCGCAAGCCCCAGCAGCGCCGCAAAAAGCAGGGCAAGCAAGGCTGCCAGGGCCCAGGCCACCGGCATCGGCATCCCGAATTTCTGAGCCACGGCTCCGGCATACGCGCCCAGGCCGAAAAACGCCGCGCTGGCAAACGACGGATAGCCCGCCATGCCGCCGATGAAATTCCAGGCCATCGCCAGCACGCCGTACATCAGCATGATCGTTCCGAGGCGCAGCCAGTAGGCATCCGCACCCAGCGGCAGCAAGGCAAGCAGCGCGAACAGCACCGCGGCCATGAGGATGCTGCGCTTCATGAGTACCCCGATCGCCCCAGCAGGCCCGTGGGCCGGAATAGCAGCATCAGGATCAACAAGGTGAATGAAAGCGTGATGGCATGCTCCGGGCCGAACCAGAGCGCACCGAAGCTTTCGACCACGCCGAGCGCGAGGCCGCCGATCATCGCGCCGGGCACGCTTCCCAGCCCGCCGAGCACGCAGATCACGAAGGCCTTGCCGAGATAGACCGGCCCGGAGAGCGGTGAAATCGGGAAGATCATCGCCAGCAGCGGCCCCGAGGCGCCGGCCATGAGCGCGCCGAGCCCGAAAGTCACCGCGTAAATGCGCTTTACATTTACGCCCATGAGCGCGGCCGCCTCGCGATCCATGCGCACCGCCACGATGGCGCGGCCAATGCGCGACTTCGAAAGCACGAGGTAAAGCAGCCCGGTGAGCGCCAGCGCCAGCAGCATCGCGATCAACCGGTCGACCGGCAGGACGATCGTGCCGAGGCTTACCACCCCCAGGGGCGGGTCCAGGTTCAGCTTCTTGAAGTCGGCGGTAAACGCGAACAGCATGCCGTTGGAAAGCATGAGATCCAGGCCGAACGTGAGCGACAGCGTGAGCAGCACCGGCGCGGCGATCATGCGATTGATGAGGGCCCGCTGAAGCGCGTAGCCGAGCAGGAAGAAGATCGGCGCAGCGATCAGGATCGACACGAAGGGGTGGATGCCCAGCTTCACGTAGGCGTAGAACGCCAGGTACCCGCCAAGCACGATGAACGAGCCGTGCAGGATGTTGATGACATTCAGCACGCCCCAGACGAGCGAGAACCCCGCCGCGATGCACGCGTAGAGGCCGCCGAGCACGAGCCCGTTGGCGAGGATCTGGAGGCTCAGCATGGCGTCCGGCCGGCCGCCGGCAGGCGAGGGAAGGCTATTTGACGCCCAGCAACAGGTCGCCCTGCTTGATCGCCGGCGGCAGGATCACCACCTGCTTGCCCTTTTGCACCTGGAACACCGGCGGATCGAGCGAAACGACCTGGCCGGTGGGCCCGAACTTGATCGGCCCGAAGAAGGTGACCGTATTCATCCTGGCCAGGGCGTCGCGGACCTTTTTCTTGTCGAGCGTGCCCGCCGCTTCGATCGCGAGCTGCAGCACTACGCCCGATACCGCGGAAGAAGCCTCGCCGTAATCCGGGTCCGTGCCGTATTTCGCTTTGAACATCTTGTTGAAATTCTCGGTCGAGCCGAAGACGTCCTTGCTCGTATAACGCACTGCCGGATGCCACCAGGCCGCGCTCGTCACGTTCTCCGCGCCTTTGCCGAGGGCCGCCACGTATTCCTTGTAAGCCGGCCCGGCGACCATGGTGACCACCGGCGATTCGATGCCCAGGTCGCCCATCTGCTTCTTGATGAGGATCAGGTCGTTGATGTAGCCGGTGGCGAAGATCCAGTGCGGCGCGACCGCCTTGATCTGGCTGAGGGCGGAGGCATGGTCGAGCGTGCCGATTGCGTACTTCTCGAAGTAGACGACGTTCATGCCGCGCTTCTTGGCCGATTTCTCCATTTCCTGTGCGATCGCCAGCGGGAAGAGGTCGTTCCGCGCGAGGATTGCGACACGCTGCACGCCCGCGGCCTGTTTCTTGACCAGATCCGAGAGCGGTTCGGTCAGGGTCTGGTTCGGCGTGTAGACACCGAAAAGGTACTTGTAGCCCTGGTCGTAGACCTGCTCCGAAGAGGCCGTGGCGGCGATCGTCGGCATTTCGTACTTCTCCGACACGCTGGAGGCGGCCTTGGCTGCCCCGGAGCCGAACGGAGAAAAGAGGAAATCGACCTTGTCCTGGGTGATGAGCTTCTCGGTCGCCTGCACCGCGCGCGGCGTGTTGGACTGGTAGTCGACGTAGACGATCTCGATCTTCATTCGCTTGTCGCCGACCTTGATGCCGCTGGCCTTGTTGGCCGTCTCGACCCAGAGGTTCATGCCGTTCTGCAACTTCTGGGCTTCCGGCGAGAGGGAGCCGGTGAGGGGCAGGGGTGCACCAATCCGGATCACGCCCTGCGCGCCCGCGCCCGCCGCCAGCATCACGCCCGCCGCCGCAAGGACTGCGCGCACCGAGGTACCCCAAGAAAAGCTTCGCATGACCATCCCCTTTGTCGTTTTGGTTTTGACGCTTCCTAGGATGCAACTTGCGTTCCAGTCACGCAACAGCGGGTTCGCGAGCCGCCCGCCACCCGACTGCAAGCCCACCTGTGGCTTTTTATGCAAGAATCCGGCCGCACGATCCGGCGCCTATGCAGCGCGGGACATAAGGCAGGAACGCCGCACCGCGGCTCCCGGCCAGAATGCAGGAAATCGGAGGAGACCCATGGCTGTCGACATTCGCACGTTCGACACGTTCCCGAAGCTGCTCGCGCACCATGCGCAGGTGCGCGGCGCGCTTCCTGCCATCCGCGAGAAAGACCTCGGCGTTTGGCAAACATGGACCTGGGGCAGGCTCAATGACGAGGTGCGCGCACTCGCCTGCGGCCTCGCGGCGCATGGGCTCAAGCGCGGGGCGCACCTTGCGATCGTCGGCGACAACCGGCCGCGGCTCTATGCGGCGATGTGCGCCGCCCAATGCCTCGGCGCGGTGCCGGTGCCGCTGTACCAGGATGCCGTGGCGACCGAAATGGCTTTCCCGATCCAGAATGCCGATATCGGCTTCGCCATGGCCGAGGACCAGGAGCAGGTCGACAAGCTGCTCGAGGTCCTGCCGACGTGCCCTTCGCTCAAGCGCATCTACTTCGACGATCCGCGCGGGCTCAGGCACTACGCCCAGCCGGAGCTCTCGAGCTACGAGCAGCTGCAGGAGGTCGGGCGCGAGTTCGATGCGAAGAACCCCGGCTTCTTCGATGCCGAGGTGGCGCGGGGCTTGGGCGCGGATACCGCGGCCATGTTCTTCACCTCCGGCACGACCGGCAATCCGAAGGGGGTCGTCCTCACCCACACGGCGCTGGTCGACCGCGCCCATGCGGCCGCGCTGATGGAAGGCCTGGGCGACTCGGACGTGGTGCTCGCCTACCTGCCGCCGGCCTGGATCGGCCAGAACATCTTTTCGTATGCGCAGCCTTTCGTGACCGGCTACTGCATCTGCTGCCCGGAATCGGCCGAGACGGTCATGGCGGACATGCGCGAGATCGGGCCGACTTACTACTTCGCCCCGCCACGCGTGCTCGAGGCGCTGCTCACGACGGTGTCGATCCGCATGGAAGACGCGGGGTCGCTCAAACGCAAGATGTACGGCTACTTCATGGACGTGGCTCGCCGCGTGGGTGCGAAGATCCTCGACGGCGAGCAGGTCGCTGCGGGCGACAGGCTGCTCTACCGGCTCGGCGACGTGTTCGTCTACGGCCCCTTGCGCAACGTTCTCGGCATGAGCCGCGTACGCGTTGCCTATACTGCGGGTGAAGCCATCGGCCCGGACTTGTTCGTCTTCTATCGCTCGATCGGGATCAACCTAAAGCAACTCTACGGGTCGACGGAAACCTCGGTTTTCGTGTGCATCCAGCCCAATGGGCAGGTGAAGCCCGACACGGTCGGGCCCGCGGTGCCGGGCGTTGAGCTCAAGTTCACGCCGCAGAGAGAGCTGCTGATCCGCTCGCCGGGCCTCTTCAAGGAGTACTACAAGAATCCGCAGGCCACCGCAGACGCCAAGGACGCCGAGGGCTGGTTCCACACCGGAGATGCCGGCTACTTCGACCCCGACGGCCACCTCAAAATCATTGACCGGGTAAAAGACGTCGGCGCGCTCACTGACGGCACGCTCTTCGCCCCCAAGTACATCGAGAACAAGCTCAAGTTCTTTCCGTACATCCGCGAGGCGGTGGCTTTCGGCCACGCCAAGGACAAGGTCTGCGTGTTCATCAATTTCGACATGGAGGCGGTCGGCAACTGGGCCGAGCGCCATAACCTGCCGTACACTGGCTATGTCGACCTCGCTTCGCGCGATGAAGTCTGCGACCTGGTGGCCAGTTGCATCGAGAAGGTCAATCTGGACCTTTCGCAGGACCCGGAGCTGGCCAACTCGCAGATCCATCGCTTCCTGATCCTGCACAAGGAGCTCGACGCGGACGACGGCGAGCTCACCCGGACGCGGAAGGTGCGTCGCGGCTACATCGGCGAGCGCTACCTGCCGCTCGTCGAGGCGCTCTACGCCGGACGCGACAGCGTGCACATCGAGGTCCAGGTGCGCTACGAGGATGGACGCACCGGCAACGTTTCAGCCGACCTCAAGATCCGCGACGTGAAGACCTTTCCCGCAGCCGCGGCGAAACGGGCGGCATGAGCGGCGGACGCAAGATCGGCGAGGTGATCCTTGCCGTCGAGAACGTGTCGCTGGCCTTCGGCGGCGTCAAGGCGCTCAGCGGCGTTTCGTTCGACGTGCGCGAGCACGAAGTGCGCGCGATCATCGGCCCAAACGGCGCGGGAAAAAGCTCGATGCTCAACGTGATCAACGGCGTCTATCACCCGCAGCAGGGCACCATTCGGCTGCGCGGCCGCGAATTCCACGACATGGATCCGCACGAGGTGGCGCTGGCCGGCATCGCGCGCACTTTCCAGAACCTCGCGCTCTTCAAGGGCATGAGCGTGCTGGACAACATCATGACCGGGCGCAACCTGAGGATGCGCACCAACCTGCTGCTCCAGGCACTCCGGATCGGGCCCGCAGCCCGCGAGGAGATGGTCCACCGCGAGGCGGTGGAACGGATCATCGATTTCCTCGAGATCCAGGCGTGGCGCAAGACGCCGGTGGGGCGCCTGCCGTACGGCTTGCAAAAGCGGGTCGACCTCGGACGCGCACTCGCGATGGAACCCAGCGTGCTCCTGCTGGACGAGCCGATGGCCGGCATGAACGTCGAGGAGAAGCAGGACATGTGCCGGTTCATCCTCGACGTCAACGACCACTTCGGCACCACGATCGTGCTGATCGAGCACGACATGAGCGTCGTGATGGACATTTCCGATCGTGTCGTGGTGCTCGACTACGGCAAGAAGATCGGCGACGGCACGCCCGCGGAAGTGCGCGGGAACCAGGCCGTGATCGATGCGTACCTTGGCGTGAGCCATTAAGGATGCACCGGTGAGGAAGCACATCGGCCTGATCGTCCTTGGCCTCTTCCTGCTGGCGGGACTGGCCGCGCCGCTCGTCACAGGGGCAAGCCAGCCCGGCTTCTATATCGAGGTACTGCTCGGCGGCCTGATGGCCGGCGTGCTGTATTCGCTGGTCGCGCTCGGCTTCGCCCTTATTTTCAAGGCCTCGGGCGTCTTCAACTTCGCGCAGGGTGCCATGGTGCTGTTCGCGGCGCTTGCCGTCGCCCGACTCGCCGAACGCATGCCCCTGTGGATCGCGATCCTCATCTCGATCGTCATCATGATCGCGCTAGCGTGGGTCATTGAGCGCCTGGTGCTGCGCCCGCTGGTCAACCAGGAAGGCGTGGCCCTGCTGATGGCGACCCTCGGGGTGTCCTACTTCCTCGACGGCTTCGGCCAGACGGTGTGGGGGAGCGACATCTACAAGATCGAGCTCGGCATCCCCAAGGAGCCCGTGATGATCCTCGACCAGGTGTTTCAGGGCGGCATCCTGGTGAACAAGGAAGACTTCGTCGCAGCCATTGCGGCCGCTGCATTGGTCGGCACCCTGGCCCTGTTCTTCCAGAAGACCGCCACCGGCCGTGCGCTGCGCGCAGTGGCCGACGATCACCAGGCGGCGCAATCGATCGGCATCCCCCTCAACCGGATCTGGGTCATCGTCTGGTCGGTCGCGGGGATCGTCGCCCTGGTGGCAGGCGTCATCTGGGGCTCCAAGCTGGGCGTGCAGTTCTCGCTTTCGCAGGTCGCGCTCAAAGCGCTGCCGGTCGTGATCCTCGGCGGGTTCACCTCGGTGGCAGGCGCCATCGTGGGCGGCCTGATCATCGGCGTCGGCGAGAAAATGGCCGAGGTGTTCCTCGGACCGGTGCTGGTCAAGGCCTTCGACCTTGCAGGCGGCGGCATAGAAAACTGGTTCGCCTACGTCCTCGCGCTCCTTTTCCTGCTCGTTCGGCCGCAGGGGCTGTTCGGCGAAAAACACATCGACAGGGTCTGACACCGCATGTTCTACAGGGAAAACGGCCAGTTCAAGACGACCTACGCGGCGGACCAGCAGATGCTGCCGATCCTGCAGGATCGCATCTTCATGGCGGTGGTCCTGGTGATCGGTTTCGTCGCGGTGCCGCTGCTCGCAAACGACTATCTTTTCCTCTCGCTGCTGATCCCGTTCCTCATCCTCACGCTCGCCGCGATAGGGCTCAACCTGCTGGTCGGCTACTGCGGTCAGATCTCGATCGGCCACGCAGCCTTCATGGCGGTGGGCGCCTATGCGGCCTACAACATCGCGCTGCGCATCCCCCAGCTCAATTTCCTCGTCGTGCTGGTGCTGGCCGGCCTGATCGCGGCTGCGGTGGGCATGTTGTTCGGCATCCCCAGCCTTCGCATCAAGGGCCTGTACCTCGCCGTCGCCACGCTGGCCGCGCAGTTCTTCATGGACTGGGTCTTCGCCCGGGTGAAGTGGTTTACCGATTACGCGGGCTCCGGCTCGGTCTCCACCGCGGCGATCGAAATGTTCGGCTGGAAAGTCGATACGCCGGCCGAGAAGTATGTCTTTCTGCTCGCGATCCTCACAGTGTTCACGATCGTGGCGAAGAACCTGGTGCGCGGGCATATCGGCCGTGCCTGGATGGCGATGCGCGACATGGACGTGGCCGCCGAGGTGATCGGAATCCGTCCGGTCTACGCAAAGCTGAGCGCCTTTGCCGTGAGCTCGTTCTACGTGGGCGTGGCCGGTGCTCTCTGGGGCTTCATGCACCTGGGCTCCTGGGAGCCGCTGGCCTTCAACCTGACGCTTTCGCTCAACCTGCTCTTCATGATCATCATCGGTGGGATGGGCTCGCTGCTGGGGAGTTATTTCGGGGCGGCTTTCATCGTGGTGCTGCCGATCCTGCTGAACCAGATCCCGGCCATGATGGGAATGCCGCTGACGACCGCGATGGTCTCCCACCTCGAACTCATGATTTTCGGGGCGCTGATCGTGTTCTTCCTGATCGTGGAGCCCCATGGCCTGGCCCGTTTGTGGGCCATCGGCAAGGAGAAACTGCGTTTATGGCCGTTTCCCCACTGATGTGCCAAGATTTACGTATCCGCCCGGGGGCCACCCTCCGGCGGCATTGTCAAAGGAGGAAGTACAGATGAGACAAGCAGCGAAAATGCGGCTTCTGTCGGCCGTCGCAGGAATGGTCATCGCGACCAGCGTCAGCGTGCCGGCATTCGGCCAGGCCAAGGAGCAGTTCTTTCCGGTGCTGTCCTATCGCACGGGCGCGTATGCGCCGAACGGGGTGCCGTTCGCCAACGGGTATGTCGACTACCTGAAGCTGGTGAACGCGCGCGACGGCGGCATCAACGGGGTGAAGATAACGTTCGAGGAATGCGAGACGGGGTATGCCACCGACCGCGGCGTCGAATGTTATGAGCGCCTCAAAGGCAAGGGGCCCACCGGGGCCACGGCCTTTCACCCGCTCTCCACCGGCATCACCTTTGCCGTAACCGACAAGTCGTTCACCGACAAGATTCCAATCATTACCGGCGGCTACGGACGCGCGGACTCGGTGGATGGCACGGTGTTCGGCTGGAACTTTCCGCTCGGCGGCACGTATTGGGATGCGGCCGACATGCTGGTGCAGCACATCGGCAAGAAGGAAGGCGGCGTCGACAAGCTCAAGGGCAAGAAGCTCGCCCTCGTCTATCACGATTCGCCTTATGGCAAGGAGCCGATCGCGCTGTTGCAGGAGCGGGCCAAGATGCACGGCTACGAGCTGCTGTTGCTGCCGGTGACCCATCCGGGCGTGGAGCAGAAAGCCACCTGGCTGCAGATCCGCCAACAGCGTCCGGATTACGTTTTCCTCTGGGGGTGGGGCGTGATGAATTCGACCTCGCTCAAGGAAGCGGTTGCCACCGGCTATCCGCGCGAGAAGATGTTCGGCGTGTGGTGGTCGGGCGCCGAGCCCGATGTCACCCCGGTCGGCGAAAGCGCCAAGGGCTACAGCTCGCTTGTGTTCCAGGCGCCCTCGGGACAGGGCCAGGTGCACCGGGACATGATCAAGCACGTTTACGACAAAGGTCAGGGCACCGGCAAGAAGGAAGACATCGGCGACGTGCTCTACAACCGCGGGCTCACCGCGGCGCTGGTGACCGTCGAGGCCGTGAAGCGTGCCCACATCAAGTACGGCAAGAAGCCGCTCAAGGGCGAAGAAGTGCGCTGGGGCCTGGAGAATCTTGCCATTGACGACGCGTCGATCAAGAAGCTCGGGTTCGATGGCTTCATGACGCCGGTCAGCACCAGTTGCGTGAATCACTCCGGGGAGGCGACCGCCGGCATCCATACCTGGGACGGGAAAAAGTGGATCCTCGACAAAGCCACCATGCTCAAGGCCGACCAGCAGATCATCCGTCCGATGATCCGCGCATCGGCCGAGAAGTACGCGGCGGAGAAGAAGATCACGCGCCGCGACTGCGCCAAGGAACAGTAGGGAAAACCCTGCCCCCGGGCGCGAGCCCGGGGGGGGCTTTTTCGAAGGCCGGCCGGAAAGGCGCGACCGTCGCAAAAGCCCGCATCCCCGACAACCGAAGTTCGAGCATCACGATCCACTGGAGCGCGTCCCGATGAGCCAGCCCCTGCTCACCGTCAACGGCATCGAAGTCATCTACAACCACGTGATCCTGGTACTGAAGGGCGTGACCCTTTCAGTCAACGAACGAAAGATCGTGGCGTTGCTCGGCGGCAATGGCGCCGGCAAGACCACCACGCTGCGCGCGGTCTCGAACCTGCTCAAGGGCGAGCGCGGCGAAGTCACCAAGGGATACATCGAATACAAGGGCGAGAGGATCGACCGTCTCACGCCCGCCGACCTCGTCAAGCGCGGCGTGATCCAGGTCATGGAAGGCCGCCACTGCTTCCAGCACCTGTCGATCGAGGAAAACCTGCTCACCGGCGCGTACACCAGCAACGCCGGGCGGGCGGGTGTCCTCGAGGACCTCGAGAAGGTCTACGCCTACTTCCCGCGCCTCAAGGACCGCCGCGATTCGCAGTCCGGCTACACCTCGGGCGGCGAGCAGCAGATGACCGCGATCGGACGCGCCCTCATGGCGCGCCCCAAGATGATCCTGCTCGACGAGCCGTCGATGGGCCTCGCGCCGCAGCTCGTCGAGGAGATCTTCGAGATCGTGAAGGCATTGAATACGAAGGAGGGGGTCAGTTTCCTGCTCGCGGAGCAGAACACCAACGTCGCCCTCCGATACGCCGACTACGGCTACATCCTCGAGAATGGCCGCGTCGTCATGGATGGCGAGGGCAAGGCGCTTGCCCAGAACGAGGACGTGAAGGAGTTCTACCTGGGGTTCTCGTCGGGCGGGCGCAGGAGCTTCCGCGACGTGAAGTCCTATCGCCGCCGCAAACGCTGGCTCTGATGCATTACGACTCCCTCGAAACGCGCCCCGCCGCGGAGCGCGAGGCGGCGCTGCTTGCGTCGCTGCCGGCGCAGATCGCGCACGCCAAGGACAATGCGCCGGGCTTCGGGCGCATCCTCAAGGACGTCGTTCCCGAGCAGGTGACGACGCGCGCGGCGCTTTCCGCCGTGCCGGTGACGCGCAAGTCCGACCTCGTCGATCTGCAGAAAATGGACCCGCCACTCGGCGGCCTCAATGCAACGCCGCTGGCAAAGCTCTCGAAGATATTCGTTTCGCCCGGGCCGATCTACGAGCCCGAGATGGCGACGCGCGATTGGTGGCGCTCGGCGCGCGGGTTATATGCCGCCGGCTTCCGCCCGGGCGACCTGGTGATCAATACTTTCGCGTACCACTTCACCCCCGCGGGCTCGATGATCGAAAGTGGCGCGCTGGCGCTCGGCTGCACGATCGTGCCCACGGGCATCGGCCAGACCGAGCTTCAGGTGGCCGCGATCGCCGGCCTGAAGATCAACGGCTATATCGGCACGCCGTCGTTTCTCAAGCTGATTGTCGAGAAGGCGGATGAGCTGAAGACCGACATCTCGTGCCTCAAGAAAGCGATCGTCGGCGCCGAGTACCTGCCGCCCGCGCTGAGGAAAGCCATGCAGGCGCGCGGCATCTCGGTGATGCAGTGCTACGCGAGCGCCGACCTGGGCATGATCGCCTACGAGACGTCCGCGTCGGATGGCAGCGTCAACGACGGCATGGTGCTCGAAGAGGGCTTGCTGCTCGAGATCGTGCGACCCGGCACCGGCGACCCGGTTGCACCGGGCGAAGTAGGCGAGGTCGTCGTCACGACCTTCAACAAGGACTACCCGTTACTGCGTTTCGGCACTGGCGACCTCTCGGCGGTGCTCGATGTCCCGAGCCCTTGCGGCCGCACCAACGTGCGCATCAAGGGTTGGCTCGGGCGCGCCGACCAGAGCACCAAGGTCCGCGCCATGTTCGTGACCGCCAAGCAGGTCGGCGAGATCGTGCGGCGGCATCCGGAGGTTGCCCGCGCGCGCCTCGTGATCGAGGGCGAGGTCGGCAGCGATCGCATGACGCTCAAGTGCGAGGTGGCCGATGGCGCAGGCACGGAACAGCTGGCCGCAGCTCTCGTGGCCACGATCCGCGACGTCACCAAGCTGCGCGGCGAAGTCGAATTCGTCGCCGCAGGCAGCCTGCCGAACGACGGCAAGGTGATCGACGACCTGAGGAAGTACGGGTAGGTTTCATACACATCTGGAGGGTTATCGTGAGAACGACTATCGTCCTTGACGACAAACTCGTACGACAGGCAATGAAGCTCGCCAACGTGCGGACCAAACGCGAGGCCGTCGATGCGGCATTGCGCAAGTTCGTGCAGAGCGGCCGCCAGAAAAATCTGCTCGACCTTTTTGGCACTGGCGGTATGCAAAGGGGTTACGACCACAAGAGCGCGCGCTAGGCTCGCCGTGGTGCGGGCACCCATATTGATATCAATGCTATCATCCGGTTCTGCCCTCGTGAAGAGGAAACGCCATGGCCGATCTAATCGTCCGAAATGTCGATGAACGCATCGTTCGCGCACTGAAATCACGCGCCGGAAAGCACAGCCGCAGCGCCGAGGCTGAGCACCGCGAAATCCTCGCTGCCGCATTGCTCAAGTCCAAGACGAAATCGTTCGCCGAAGTGCTCGCCTCCATGCCGAACGTCGGCACGGACGCCGATTTCGCCAGGACTGAAGATGGGGCCAGTCCGGATGTACTTGGTTGACACGGACACGGTCAGCGAAGTACGCAAGCGCGGCAAAGCGAATCCGGGCGTTCGGCGCTTCTTCGCGAACGCCAAGGCGAAGGGCGATCCGCTGTACCTCAGCGTCGTCACCGTCGGCGAAATTCGTCGCGGCATAGAATCGATCCGGCACCGCGGGGACTCGAAGCAAGCCGAACTGCTCGAAGTCTGGCTGTCGACCCTGCTGACTGATTTCGCCGAACACATTCTGGATTTCGCCCATGACGAGGCTCAGGTGTGGGGCCGCCTGCGGGTGCCACATCCGGAAAATGCGATCGACAAGCAGATTGCGGCCACAGCGCTGACACACGACCTCAGTCTGGTCACGCGCAACATCGCGCACTTCTCCGGGCTGGGGCTGAAGGTGCTGAATCCGTTCTCGTAGCCCGCTCGAGCACCGGGTGCGCCGACCGCTGCACCCGGCCCCGCGGGAGTTCAGGGCAGAGGCAGGCGTTTTCCTTCCGACGCCGATGGCGGAGCGATGCCGAGAATCCGAGCCAGCGTCGGTGCGATGTCCGCTACGTCCACCGGCGTGTCCACGCGCCCGCCAGCCGACCAGCGCGGCCCATAGAACAGCATCGGCACGTGGTGGTCGTAGGGATGCGGCGAGCCATGCGTTGCCGTTGCGCCGCCGAACATCCAATAGGGCCGCGCGACGACCAGCAGGTCGGGGGATCGATCGGCATAGAAGGTCCTGCGCATCTGCGCGAGGTACGGCGTGTCGGGCGGCAAAGCAGAGTTCGCCAGATCGGTCGGAGTAAAAACCGAGACGATGCCGGGCTCAGCAAGCAGGAGGGCTTTTGCTTCGCGTTCGAGCGCCGGGCGATCCGTCGCTTTTTGCGCGATCAGGGCGTTGTCGAGCAGAATGCCGTTCGCCGACCATGCGCGCGCCCACCTGGCGGCGCCAAATTTCGCGGAGAGGCCCGCGTTCAGGTTGTCGATGATCTGGGCGACCTGCTGACGTCCGCCCGCCCGCCCGATCGATTGCGAATACCCCGGCGCCGGCATGAATCCGTGGTCCGCGGTGAGCATCGCGACGTAGTTGTCCTTGCCGACGGTGCGGTCGAGGTCGGCAAAGAACGCCGCGAGCAGCCGGTCGAGTTGCAGGACGTGGTCGTGGGATAGCCGCGACTCGGCGCCATACGCATGGTTGATGTAGTCGTGGCTCGAAAGGCTGATCGCGAGGATGTCCGGCACGTCGTCCTGACCAAGGGATTCGCCGGCAATCGCGGCGCGCGCGAAGTCGAGCGTGAGCGCGTCGCCGAAGGGGCTCGGCAGGAGCGAGCCGTAGAAAGCCGGCCCTGGCTTTTCCTGCCCGTCGCCAAGCACTTTCGGCAGCTTGCCGCCCTTCGCATACCAAGCGCGGTCATCCGGCTCGGAGCGCGCATAGGCAGCGTCCGGCTGGAGTGGCAACCATGCCTGCTTGAAGTACCGGTCGGCCGGACGAGCGCCATTGAATGCCGTTACCCACGCCGGGTGGGCAGGCATGTAGAAGGTGGTGGACGCAAAGCGTCCGCTGTCGCCCATGTACATGTAAGCCGTGCCGGTCTTGCCGGCGGGCAGGATCGCCCCGCGGTCCTTACCGGAAATGGCGATCACCTTGGCCGAGGGATGCGTGCGCCTGAGTATGTCACCGACCGTTTCGACCAACAGGTTCCTCGGGCTGGTGCCCGCGAGCTTTTCCGTGGCGTTGTCGATGTACTTGTAAGTCTCGTCGCCGGTGTTGTACACGAGCGAGGCGGTCGTGCGGTCGCGCCAGTCGTTGCCGACGATGCCGGTGCGGTGAGGGTAAGCGCCGGTCAGCATGGTCGCGTGCCCGGCCGCGGTGACGGTGAAAGCGTGGCCATAGTGCGCGTCCGAAAACCAGGTCCCGCGATCGAGGAAGCGCGCGAAGCCGTCGGGCCCGAGCTGGTCCCGGTAGTCGAGCACCTGGCGCTGCGGCAGCCCGTCGACGACAAAGAACACCACCAGGCGCGGCTTGCCGGCGTCGATGCGTTCGGTCGTCACGCATGACGTGAGCAGTGCTGCGCTGAGGAGGAAAAGGCCGGCGGCGCGCGTGATCCGGGAGAGGGAGAAGGTTTTCATTTAGGCAGTGTAGGGAGAAATTGTTGCGTCTTCATTGTAAGGCGGCCCGTCCGCGCGGCGGCCGGCAGCGAGTGAACCTAAGCCTTGCGCGCAGCAGCAACCGGCAGCGTGTCGATCCGTCGCATTTCCGGCCCCGAGAGGATCGAGGGGTCGGCCAGCCACGCCTTGAAGAAATCCACCGAGTCGTTGCCCCAGAACACTTCGCCCCCGGCCAGGAACGTCGGGACCCCGAACACGCCTGCAGCGGCGGCTTCTTCGGTATTGCGTCGCAGGGCATCCTTGACCTCCGGCGCAGCAAGCTTGAACGGATCGGTGACGCCGAGCGACTTCGCCAGCTCGGCAAAACGCTTCTCGTCCCCTGGGTCGGCGCCGGTGGTCCAGACATGCGCGAAAACCTTGCGCACGACTTCCGCCGTGGCGCCGCAAGCGATGATCAGGCGCTGGTAATGCAGCGGATTGAACGGATGCGCCGCCGGGAAGCGGAACGGCACGCCGTGCGAATCGGCCCAGAACTGGCAGGAGCGGTAGGTCCACTGCCGCTTGGGCGTGATCTCGGCCGGGCCTTTCTGTCCCCAGTGATTGAGCAGCCCCGCGAAAAGCACCGGCCGGTAGTCGATCGACAGGTCCTTGGGCAATTCGCCGAAGCGCATAAGGTGCAGGTAGGCGAAGGGTGAGATCACATCGAAATACCAGACTGCTTTGCGCATCGGGGAACCTCCTCGCGGGTGACTGTACCATTCCGCCAAACCGCAGAACGCGCGCTTCCACAAGGAGAAACCATGAGCGTACGCATCGAGAAGGACGGGCCCGTCTGGACCGTCATCCACAACCGCCCGGAGGCGCGCAACGCAATGGATCCGGCAAGCGCCGACGCGCTCGAAGGTGCGTTCGACGAGTTCAACCGGGACGATTCGGCTTCGGTCGCCGTGCTCTGGGGCGAGGGCGGCGCGTTCTGCGCTGGGTTCGATCTCAAGTACAGCGCTGCGCAATTGCAGAACCCGCGGCCGCTGGCGTCGCTGGATTATCCCGAGGGGGGGCAGACCGCTCCGCGCGGGCCAATGGGCCCGACGCGCATGGAGCTCGACAAGCCGGTGATCGCCGCGATCGCGGGCCCCGCGGTGGCCGGCGGCTTCGAGATCGCGCTCTGGTGCGACGTGCGCATCATGGAGGCCTCAGCCTACTTCGGCGTGTACTGCCGGCGCTGGGGCGTGCCGCTGATCGACGGCGGCACCGTGCGGCTGCCGCGCCTGGTCGGGACCGGGCGGGCAATGGAAATCATCCTTACCGGCCGCAAGGTGCCCTCCGACGAAGCGCTGCGCATCGGCGCCTGCGAGCAGGTCGTGCCCGATGGCACTTCGCGCCAGGCGGCCGAATCGATGGCCCGCGAGATCGCGCGCTTTCCGCAGGTGTGCATGCGCGCGGACCGGCGCTCGGTCTACACGCAGCAGGGGCTCGGCGTGCGTGAAGCGATGGAACTGGAATGGAGGAACGGCGTTCCGGCGTTTGCGGCCGAAGGGGCTGCGGGCGCTGCGCGCTTTGCTTCCGGCAAGGGCCGGCACGGCAATTTCTCGGACCTCTAGCTGCGGGATTTATAAACTTTCATTTCCAAAGAGCCAATAAGCACGCGGCTCTCAGGCCATCTTTTATGCCTTTTCTGGCAATTCCGCCTTGGTGCGGCGAAAGGCGAGCTCGGCCACTAGCGCACCGCGTTCGGCATCGCTCATGTCGCGCCAGTGCGCGATCTCGTCCAGCGTGCGCCAGCAGCCCGCGCAAAGCTCCCTCGACGGATCCATGCGGCAGACTTCCACGCAGGGCGACTCGACCACGTCAGGCGGCTTTCCGGCGCTTGGCCGCAATCGCGCGGCCGGCTTTCGATCCGGGTTCCCGCTTGAGGATCGCGCAGATCCATTCGCCGGTCTCGACGACCTTGCCCAGGTCGACGCCGGTCTCGATGCCGAGACCCTCGAGCATGTAGAGCACGTCTTCGGTCGCCACGTTGCCCGAGGCGCCGGCTGCATAGGGGCAACCGCCGAGGCCTGCGACGGACGAATCGAACGTCGCTACGCCCATCTCGAGCGAGGCGTAAATGTTGGCCAGCGCCTGGCCATAGGTGTCGTGGTAATGGCCGGCGAGCTTGGCGACCGGGATTTCGCGCGCGACCGCCTCGATCATGCGCTGCGTCTTGAGCGGTGTGCCGGCGCCGATGGTGTCGCCGAGCGACACTTCGTAGCAGCCCATGCCGAAGAGCGCTTTGGCGACTTCGGCCACCTTGGCAGGCGCGACGTCGCCTTCGTACGGGCACGCCACAACGCATGAAACGTAGCCGCGCACCCTGACCTTGGCTTTCGCTGCGGCTTCGGCCACCGGGCGAAAGCGCTCCATCGATTCGGCGATCGAGCAGTTGATGTTCTTTTTCGAGAACGCCTCCGACGCTGCGCCGAAAATCGCGACTTCCTTTGCGCCCGCGGCCAGCGCGGCCTCGAAGCCCTTCAGGTTCGGCGTGAGGACCGGATACGAGACGCCCGGTCGCCTGCGGATGCCTTCGAGCACCTCGGTGTGGTCGGCCATCTGCGGCGTCCACTTTGGCGAGACGAAGGCGGTCGCCTCGATCGCTTTTAGTCCGGCTTCGCCAAGCCGGTCGATGAGTTCGAGCTTGACCGCGGTCGGCACTTCGCCCGGCTCGTTCTGCAGGCCGTCGCGCGGGCCCATCTCGACGATCCGTACGCGTTTTGGGAGGGACATGCGCAAATTGTACCCGCCTGTGCGCGCCGCCTCTCGCCGTGAGCGCGCATGCCGAGGCACAATCCGTCCTGAGGCGCCGGAAGCGTGTGCGCCAATAGCCAGAGAACCTTCATGTCCCACTTGCCCTGTTCCGCAATCCTTGCCGGCCGCGCGCCCGCGGAGGCCCCCGTGACCGTCCGCGGCTGGGTGCGCACTCGCCGAGACTCGAAAGCCGGCATCTCTTTCGTCAACGTCTCGGACGGTTCGTCCTTCCACCCGGTGCAGGTGGTTGCGCCGAATACGCTGCCGAACTACGCTTCCGAAGTGCAGCACCTGACGGCCGGGTGTGCGGTGGAAGCCACCGGGACCATCGTGCCTTCGCCCGCCAAGGGCCAGCCGTTCGAGATGCAGGCCACTTCGATCACGGTGGTCGGCTGGGTCGAGGACCCGGACACGTATCCGATCCAGCCCAAGGCGCACTCGCTTGAATTCCTGCGCGAAGTCGCGCACCTGCGGCCGCGCACCAACGTGATCGGCGCCGCAACGCGCGTGCGCCACACGATCGCGAAAGCCATCCACCGCTTTTTCGACGAGCAGGGCTTCTTCTGGATCAACACACCGATCATCACCGCCTCCGACGCGGAGGGCGCAGGCTACTTGTTCCGCGTGTCGACGCTCGACCTCGCCAACCTGGAGCGCACGCCGGACGGCAAGATCGACTTCAGCAAAGACTTCTTCGGGCGCGAGGCTTTCTTGACGGTGTCCGGTCAGCTCAACGTCGAGACCTACTGCCTGGCAATGTCTAAGGTCTATACGTTCGGGCCGACTTTCCGCGCCGAGAACTCGAACACCAGCCGCCACCTCGCCGAATTCTGGATGGTCGAGCCGGAAATCGCTTTCGCCAACCTCACGGACGACGCGAACCTCGCCGAGTTGCTCCTGAAGCACATTTTCCGCACGCTGCTGGCCGAGCGCGCCGAGGACATGGCGTTCTTCGATGAGCGAATCGAAAAAGGGCTGGTCGCCAAGCTGCAGGGCATCGTTGACTCCGAGTTCGCGCGCATGGATTACGGCGAGGCGATCACGATCCTCGAGAAGGCCAAGCAGAAGTTCGAGTTCCCGGTCAAATGGGGCATCGACCTGCAGTCCGAGCACGAGCGCTACCTCACCGAGCAGCATGCGAAGCGCCCGGTGATCGTGATGAACTACCCGAAGGGCATCAAGGCGTTCTACATGCGCCTGAACGATGACGACAAGACCGTGGCGGCAATG
The DNA here is from genome assembly GCA_031376265.1 of Pseudomonadota bacterium. Lineage (GTDB taxonomy): Bacteria > Pseudomonadota > Gammaproteobacteria > Burkholderiales > SG8-39 > SZAS-79. The sequence goes on along the minus strand of JANMDK010000206.1, from coordinate 27,247 downwards.
GACGTGCTCGCGCCGGGCATCGGCGAGATCATCGGCGGCAGCCAGCGCGAGGAGCGCCTCGGCGTTCTGGACGAGCGCATGGGCGAGGCGGGATTGGATCGGGAGCACTACAGCTGGTACCGCGACCTGCGCCGCTACGGCACGGTGCCGCACGCCGGGTTCGGGCTGGGGTTCGAGCGGACGGTGGCCTACGTGACCGGTCTGTCGAACGTGCGGGACGTGATTCCCTTCCCGAGGACGCCGGGAAACGCCAAGTACTAACGATCGGAACAGGGGAGGGCTCCCCCGTACCCCCTCGCTATGCGTCCTCGAGGATCAACAGGTCGACACCCTCGTCGACCTGCTCGCCGGCGGCAAAGCGGATCTCGGCCACGCGGCCGGCGCGCGGCGCGGTGATCGTATGTTCCATTTTCATCGCCTCGAGGATCACCAGCGGCGCGCCTTTCTCGACCTTGGCGCCTTTCTTCACCAGCACCGCGATGACCTTGCCTGGCATCGGAGCGGCCAAGCTGCCGCCATGCGCCTCGGAATCGAGCTCGTGCAGCTCGTCGCGCAGCGCGAGGCGATGCTGCTCACCCGCGAGGAAGATGTTCCATTCGTTGCCGACGCGCACCGCGCGCGCCGAAACGCTATGGTCGTCCAGCCGCAGGCGAACCTGGCCGTCCTCGCCCTGTTCGCCCGAGAGCGCGAACTCGCCCGACGGCGTGCGCAGGCGGTAGCCGGTAGCGGTATGCCAGACAGTGACCGCCGTATGCTGCTCGCCCTCGGTAAAGACGAGCGCGTGGTGCGAGGTGTCGTTTAGGCGCCAGCCGTCGACGAGGTTCCAGGGCGAATGGGGGTCGCCTGACTTTTTGGCCCGCTCGCGCGCCTGCGACTCGCAGCGCGTGAGCTCGGCGAACGCGGCTGCGGCGAGGATCTCGTCGCGCACCCCGGAGGATGCCGGGAAAAGCTCGTCGCGATTGCGCTCGATGAGGCCGGTGTCGAGGTCGCCGCTGGAAAATGCGCGGCTCCTGACGATGCGGCCGAGGAATTCGATGTTGGTGGCCACGCCGACCACTTCGTATGCTGCGAGCGCCGTGGCCATGCGCGCGAGCGCGACGCTGCGATCCTCGCCCCAGACGATCAGCTTGGCGATCATCGGGTCGTAGTACGGGCTGATCGTGTCGCCCTCACGTACGCCGGAGTCGACGCGCACCGCGGCCGGCTTGGCGCCGCCGCCGATCTCGAACTCCACTGCCTCGGGCGCCCGCAAATGGCGCAGCGTGCCGGTAGACGGGAGGAAATTCTTCACCGGGTTCTCGGCGTAAACGCGCGCTTCGATCGAATGGCCGTGAATCGCGAGTTGCTGCTGCGTGAGCGGAAGCGGCTCGCCGGCCGCCACGCGCAACTGCCATTCCACCAAATCCAGGCCGGTGACCATTTCGGTGACCGGGTGCTCGACCTGGAGGCGGGTGTTCATCTCCATGAAGTAGAACGAGCCACCAAGCGCCCCCGTGCGCGCTTCATCGGTGTTCGCGATGAACTCCACCGTGCCTGCACCCACGTAGCCGACTGCCTTGGCCGCAGCCACCGCCGCTTCTCCCATCGCGCGACGGCGCTCTTCCGGCATGCCTGGCGCGGGCGCCTCCTCCAGCACTTTCTGGTGACGGCGCTGCACCGAGCAGTCGCGCTCGAACAGGTAGACGCACTCGCCTTTCTTGTCGGCGAACACCTGGATCTCGATATGCCGCGGGCGCGATAGGTATTTCTCGACCAGCACGCGGTCGTCGCCAAAGGAGGCCTTGGCCTCGCGCTGGCAGGAGGCGAGCGCGGTTTCGAACTCCGCGCTCTTTTCGACCACGCGCATGCCCTTGCCACCGCCGCCGGCCGAAGCCTTGATGAGCACCGGGTAGCCGATCTTGTCCGACTGGCCGCGCAGGAACTCCGGCGCCTGCTTGTCGCCGTGGTAGCCGGGCACCAGCGGCACGGCGGCCTTTTCCATGAGCGCCTTGGCCGCGCTCTTGGAGCCCATCGCGCGGATGGCCGAGGCCGGCGGGCCGATGAACGCGATGCCCGCTTTCTCGCAGGCTGCGGCGAAGTCTTCGTTCTCCGAGAGGAACCCGTAACCGGGATGGATCGCCTGCGCGCCGGATTTCTTCGCCGCTTCGAGGATGAGGTCGCCGCGCAGGTAGCTTTCCTTGGCCGGCGCCGGGCCGATGCAATACGCCTCGTCGGCCATGGCGACATGGCGCGCGCCGGCGTCGGCTTCCGAATACACGGCGACCACGCCGATGCCGAGCCGCTTCGCAGTCTTCGCGACGCGGCAGGCGATTTCGCCGCGGTTGGCGATGAGGATCTTCGAGAACACTTACTTCTTCTTGCCTTTGGCGGCGGCTTTCTTCGCCGGCTTGGCATCGCCGGAAGCTGCCCACGCGGGCTTGCGCTTGCCGAGGAAAGAGGCGATGCCCTCCCTGCCTTCCTTCGAGACGCGAATCGCCGCAATGCGCTGGGCGGTGTCGTCGATCATCGGGTCGTCGATCGGCCCGCGGGACACCGCGCGAATGAGGCTCTTGATCTCGCGCAGCGCATCCTTGCCGCCTTGCACGATGTGGCCGAGCAGCTCGTTGATCTTGTCGTCAAGCTCGTTCGGCAGGCAAAGCTCGGAGAGCAACCCGATGCGGTAGGCCTCGGCCGCGCTGAATTTCTCGCCGGTGAGGAAATAGCGGTGCGCCATGCGTTCGCCCATTGCGCGGATCACATAAGGGCTGATTGTTGCCGGCGAGAGGCCGAGCTTGGATTCGGTCAGGGCGAATTCGGCTTCCACCGTGCCGACCGCAATGTCGCAGGCCGCGACCAGGCCCACGCCGCCGGCATAGGCCGGGCCGTGCACGCGCGCGATCGTCGGCTTGGAGAGGCGGTCGAGCGTTTTCAGCATGTCGGCCAACGCTTTCGCATCGGCGTAGTTCTGCTTGAGCGTATAGCCGGCCATGCGCTTCATCCAGTTGAGGTCGGCGCCTGCGCAGAAGGCCGGGCCCGCGCCCATGAGGACCACTGCGCGCACCGAATCGTCGGCGTCCAGCTTCTTTAGCGTTTTGCTGAGGTTGGCGATCAGCTCATCGTCGAAGGCGTTGCGGATCTCCGGCCGGTTGAGGATGAGGATTGCGCAGCTGTTGCGGATGTCGAGTTCGAGGTTCTTTGCCATTTTTCCGTTACATCCTAAACACGCCGAATTTCGTGTCTTCGACTGGTGCATTGAGAGAAGCAGAAATCGCAAGCCCCAGCACCCGGCGCGTGTCGGCCGGGTCGATCACGCCGTCGTCCCAAAGGCGGGCGCTGGCGTAGTAGGGGTGGCCCTGCTTCTCGTACTGGTCGAGAATCGGCTGCTTGAACGCTGCTTCCTCTTCCGCGGACCACTTGCCGCCCTTGCCCTCGATGCCGTCGCGCTTGACGGTGGCGAGCACCGAAGCCGCCTGCGGGCCGCCGAGCACCGAGATGCGCGCGTTCGGCCACATCCAGAGGAAGCGCGGCGAATACGCGCGCCCGCACATGCCGTAGTTGCCGGCGCCGAACGAGCCGCCGATGATCACCGTGAACTTCGGCACCCGTGCCGTGGCGACCGCCGTGACCATCTTTGCGCCATCGCGCGCGATGCCGCCGGCCTCGTACTTTTTGCCGACCATGTAGCCGGTGATGTTCTGCAGGAAGACCAGCGGGATGTTGCGCTGGCAGGCCAGCTCGATGAAGTGCGTCGCCTTGAGCGAGCTCTCGGAGAACAGCACGCCGTTGTTCGCAAGGATCGCCACTGGGTAGCCGTGGATGCGCGCAAAGCACGTCACCAGCGTGGTGCCGTAGTTGCGCTTGAACTCGTCGATCTCCGAGCCGTCGACGATGCGCGCGATGACTTCGTGCACGTCGTAAGGCTTGCGGGTCTCGCTCGGAATCACGCCGTACATCTCTTCCGGCGCGTAGAGCGGCTCGACGCTCTCGCGCACATCGAGCGTCACGGTTTTCTTGCGGTTGAGGTTGCCGACGATGTCGCGCGCGATCGAAAGGGCGTGGGCGTCGTTCTGCGCAAGGTGGTCGACCACGCCCGAGACCCTGGCGTGCATGTCGCCGCCGCCGAGGTCTTCGGCCGAGACGATCTCGCCGGTGGCCGCTTTGACGATCGGCGGGCCGCCGAGGAAGATCGTGCCCTGGTTCTTGACGATGATCGACTCGTCGGACATCGCCGGCACGTAGGCGCCGCCCGCGGTGCACGAGCCCATGACCACCGCGATCTGCGGGATGCCGGCCGCCGACATGTTGGCCTGGTTGTAGAAGATGCGGCCGAAGTGCTCGCGGTCCGGGAAGACATCGTCCTGGTTCGGCAGGTTGGCGCCGCCGGAATCGACGAGGTAGATGCACGGCAGCTTGTTCTGCGTTGCGATCTCCTGCGCGCGCAGGTGCTTCTTCACCGTGATCGGGAAATAGGTGCCGCCCTTGACCGTCGCATCGTTGGCCACGACCACGCACTCGCGTCCGGCAATCCTGCCGATGCCCGTGATGATCGAGGCGCCGGGCACGTCGCCGCCGTACATGCCGTATGCCGCTAGCTGGCCGATCTCGAGGAAGGGCGAGCTCGGGTCGAGCAGGCTTCTTACCCGCTCCCTGGGCAGCAGTTTGCCGCGCGAAATGTGTTTCTGGCGCGAAGCTTCGTCGCCGCCCTGCGTGATCTTCGCGACCTTCTCGCGCAGGTCGGCCACCAGCGAGCGCATGAGCTCCGCGTTGGCCTTGAAGTCGGCCGAGCGCGTGTCGAGCTGGGACTTGAAGGCCGGCATCTACGCGGCTTTGTCTTTGTGCGGCGGCTTCTCCGCCGACGAATGAACCGCGCGCGGCGCGGTGGGCCCGCCGGCTTTTTTCCACTGGCCGAGTCCGCCTTCGAGGTGCAGCACGTTCTTGACGCCCATGTCCTCCAACGTCGCCGCGGCAAGCACGCCGCGCCAGTCGGCGGCGCAGTACACGATCAGCGTCTTGCCTTCGGCGAAGACCGGTTTGTAGTACGGGCTGTCGGGGTCGACCCAGAACTCCAGCATGCCGCGCGGCGCATGGAAAGCGCCCGGGATCATGCCGTCGCGCTCCAGCTCCCGCACGTCCCGCAGGTCGACGAAAACGGTGTCCTTGTCGTCGAGCCTGGCTCTTGCCGCGTCGACGCTGATGCCCTTGGATTTCTTCTCTGCCTCGGCGATCAGGTCCTTTATGCCTTTCTTCAGTGCCATGTCTTCTCCAATGCCTTCTATCCCGCCAGCGACCGCCCTATCACCAGCCGCTGGATGTCGCTTGCGCCTTCATAGATCTTGCAGACCCGCACGTCGCGCCAGATTCGCTCCACCGGGAAGTCTGCCACGTAGCCATAGCCGCCGTGCACCTGGATTGCGTCCGAGCAAACGGTCTCGGCCATCTCGGAGGCGAAGAGCTTCGCCATCGAGGCTTCCTTGAGGCAGGGCAGGCCGGCATCGCGCAGGGCGGCGGCGTGCAGGTAGAGCTGGCGGGCCGCTTCGATATTGGTGGCGGCATCGGCGAGGCGAAAATTGACCGCCTGGTGCTCGATGATCGGCACGCCGAAGGTTTTGCGTTCCTTCGCATACGCCACGGCCGCATCCAGCGCGGCGCGCGCCATGCCGACGGCCTGCGCGGCGATGTTGATGCGGCCGGACTCTAGGTTGGCCAGTGCGATGCGATAACCAAGGCTTTCCTCGCCAAGCAGGTTTGCGGCTGGAATCGTGCAATTCTCGAGCAGCACCTGGGCCGTGTCGGAGGCATGCTGGCCGGTTTTTTCCTCGACCCTCGCGGCCGAGTAGCCGGGCGTGGAGGTCGGCACGATGAACGCGCCGATGCCTTTCTTGCCGGCCGCCTTGTCGGTCACCGCGAAGACGACGGCGACGTCGGCGGTCTTGCCGGAGGTGATGAACTGCTTCACGCCGTTCAGCACGTAGGTGTCACCGCGCTTCTCTGCGCGGGTCGTGATCGCCGAGGCGTCCGACCCGGTGTGCGGCTCGGTCAGGCAGAACGCGCCGAGCAGCTCGCCGCGCGCCAGGGGTCGGAGCCACTGTTCCTTCTGCGCGTCCGAGCCGAAGCCGTTGAGGATCCCGGCCACGAGGTTGGTGACCGAAATGATCGTCGACGTGGCGCCTTCGCCCGCGGCGATCTCCTCGATGGCGAGCGCCAGGGCCGTGTAGTCCATCCCGGCGCCGCTCCATTCTTCAGGGACCGCGACGGCGAAAAGGCCCATCGCGCCGAGCTCCTTGAGTTCCTCGCGCGGGAAATGCGATTCCTTGTCCCAGCGCGCCGCGTTCGGCGCCAGTTCCTTGGCCGCGAAGGCGCGCACCGTGTCGCGCAGCATCTCGTGCTGGGACGATAGGATCACGCTCGGGTCACCCGCACGTAGGTCAGCGTGTGATGGCTGAAGATCTTGCCGGCCTTGTCATGGCACTCGGCGGTGCCGAAGAAACGCCGGGCCCCTGCCTTGAGGATGCGGGCGGTGCAGTAGACGGTCTTCGCCTTGGCGGGTGCAAGGAACACGGTGTTGAGGTCGGATGTCAGCGCATCCTGCGCCATGCCGAGGCGCGCCTTGATCGCCAGCCACATAGCGACATCGGCTGCGGCAACGAGCGCCGGGCCGTTGACGATACCGCCCGGCCGCTCCAGCGCGGGCGTGTTCGGCAGCGCGACGATGCAGTGATCCGCGTCGGCTTTCATGAGACGGAATTTCCACGGCCGCAGGAACCGCTCGCCGTCCAGCAGGCGCTGCAGTTCCGCCTTGCCGGCGAGCGGCTTGCCGAGACTCTTTGCCGCCGGTTTCAAGCGCCTTTCCTGGCGGTGACCTCGATCTCGATCTTCATGCGCTCATCCACCAGGCCGCAGACCACTGCGGTGGCGGCCGGCCGGGCTCGCGCGAAATGTTCGCCGAAGATCGGCGCCAGCTTCTGGAACGACTCGCGCTCGATGAGGTAGTAGGTGACGCGCACCACATCGTCGAGCGTGGCGCCGGCGTCGGCCAGCGCCGCGGCAATATTGCGGAAGGCCTGGCGCGTTTGCTCGACGGGGTCCACCGAGATCGTCATCGTCGTGTAGTCGAACCCGGTGGTGCCGGAGACGTGGATCCAGTCGCCGTCGACCACGGCACGGCTGTAGCCGGCCACGGCTTCGAAGGCGGAGCCGGAGGAAATCAGGCGCTTTGGCATGGATTGTCCAACTTTAATTTGCGTAGATTCAATGACTGCGCGGCTTGCGTGTCAGTTGATTTGCCGATTATGGAAATCACCATGGAATCGTCGAGCCGTCGTAATTGAGGAAGCTGCCGTTCTGCTCGGGCTTGAGGGCGGCCAAAGTTGCGCGGATGCCGGAGACGCTGGTCGCCACGTCGATGTCGGCGCCGGCGCCGCCCATGTCGGTTTTCACCCAGCCGGGGTGGAAGGTCACGCAGGTGATGCCTTGCGGGCCGAGGACCAGCGACATGTCCTTGAGCACCGAGTTGAGCGCGGCCTTGCTGGCGCGATAAAGCCAGCCGGAGGGCGCGCTGCGGGTGCCGATCGACGCCATTCGGGACGAAATTACCGCGAGCTTGCCCTTGTTGCGCGCCAGCGCCGGGGCGGTGAGCGGCGCAAGCCGCATCGCGGCAAGGAGGTTGGTGCGCATGACCGCGTCGAATTCCGCTTCGGGCGGCGCATCGAGCTGCTGGGTGCGCGGGCCGTAGATGCCGGCGCAGAAGATGGCGACGTCGAGTGCCGCATTGCCGATACCGGCCTTGAGTGCTTCGGGTGCCTCGGCCGCAGTCGCGTCGAGCTTGATCGCCTTGGCGCCTATGCCTTCCAGTTTCGACAGGCCGGCCGCATCTCGCGCCGTGCCGGTGACTTGCCAACCTTCCTTGCGGTACTGGCTTGCGAGCTCGAAGCCGATGCCGCGCGACGCCCCGATGATCAGTGCCGCATTTTTCTGATCGTGCATCAGGCGAGCTCCAGCGCCATCGCGGTGGCTTCGCCGCCGCCGATGCACAGCGTGGCCATGCCGCGCTTGCCGCCGTACTTGCGCAACGCGCCGATCAGGGTGACGAGGATGCGCGCGCCGGAGGCGCCGATCGGGTGGCCGAGCGCGCAGGCGCCACCGTGAACATTTACCTTCTCGTGCGGAAGGTTGTGTTCCTTCATGGCCGCCATGGTGACTACGGCGAAAGCCTCGTTGATTTCATAGAGGTCGACCTGGTCCGCGCGCCAGCCGGTCTTGTCGAAGAGTTTCTGCATCGCGCCGACTGGCGCGATAGTGAACCAGCCCGGTTCCTGCGCGTGGGTCGAATGCCCCACCACCGTCGCAATCGGGGACAGACCCCGTTTCTCTGCGGTCGAGCGACGCATCATGACCAGTGCCGCGGCGCCGTCGGAGATCGAGCTCGAGTTGGCCGCGGTCACGGTGCCGTCCTTGGCGAAAGCGGGTTTAAGCGTCGGGATCTTGTCGAAGTTGGCCTTGAACGGCTGCTCATCGGTTTCGATGAAGCGCTGGTCCTTGCCGGCCTTGATGGCCATCGGTGTGATCTCCCACGCGAACCAGCCTTCCTTATTGGCCTTTTGCGCTCGCTCCAGCGACGCCACGGCGAAAGCGTCCTGCGCCTCACGCGTGAAGTTGAATTTCTTCGCGCACTCCTCGGCAAAGGAGCCCATGAGGCGGCCCTTGTCATAGGCATCCTCGAGCCCGTCGAGGAACATATGATCGAGCACCTGCCCGTGGCCCATGCGGTAGCCGCCGCGCGCCTTGGGTAGCAAGTAAGGTGCGTTGGTCATCGACTCCATGCCGCCGGCGAGCATGATTTCGTTCGTGCCGGCAGTGAGGAGGTCGGTTGCGAGCATTGCGGCCTTCATGCCGGAGCCGCACATCTTGTTGATGGTGGTACAGCCGGTGCCCAGCGGCAGGCCGGCGCCGAGGCTCGCCTGTCGCGCCGGCGCCTGCCCCTGGCCGGCGGGCAGCACGCAGCCCATGATCACTTCGCCGATCTCGGCGGCCGGCACTTTCGCGCGCTCGACGGCGGCGCGAATCGCTGCTGCGCCGAGCTCGGGCGCTGCAAATCCCTTGAGCTCGCCTTGGAACGCGCCCATGGGCGTGCGGGCGGCGGAAACGATGACGATCGGATCGGTCTGCATGACTACTCCTTCAACAAGGCGTTCGTGCTTTGAATGGCTTCGATGGTCTCGGCTTCCAGCCGCGCGACCAGCTCGGCGGCCGGCAGCGCGCGGGACATTGCGAGCCCTTGGCCGGCCCACATCGCGAGGAATTCGGGTTTGCCGGCCTTGGCTGCAGCTGCGCGCAGCTTGGTTGTGACGCTATTTTGCGCCGGAAAGGCGAGCTGCGCGGCGCTGCCGGCATTCATCTCGCGCATGAAGCGGTTGACGATGCCGCGCGCCGGCTTGCCGGAGAATTTCTCGGTAATACCCGTGATGTCCTCGCGCGCGGCGAGCAGCGCGTCCTTGTGCGGCTGCGGCGCGCCGGATTCGGGGCAGGCGATGAAGGCAGTGCCCAGCTGCGCGGCTTGCGCTCCAAGCGCGAGCGCCGCGGCGATGCCGGCGCCGTCCATGATGCCGCCGGCGGCGATCACCGGGAGGCGCACCGCACGCGCAACCAGGCGGGTAAGGGCGAGCGTCCCAGTGAGCGCCTCCGAGGGGTCGCGAAGGTAGGTGCCGCGATGGCCGCCGGCCTCGCCGCCCTGTGAGATGACGAAATCGAATCCGAGCGACTCCAGTTTCTGAGCCTCGGCAACGCAGGTCGCGCTGCCGCCAATGACGATCCCTCGCGCCTTGAGCGAAGTGATCCACTCGGGCGCAAGCGCGCTCAGGTGGACGGTGAAGACGCGAGGCGCGATTTCGGCAATTGCCGCCAGCTGGGCCTCGAAGTCGGGCCCGTACGGTGCGCGCGCCGGTTCGGGCGCGGGCAATCCGACTTCGGCGAAGTAGCCCTTGACCGCGTCGAGCGCGCTGCGTTGCGACGCATCGGGAATATCCGCAGGCAGCGTCGAACTGAACAGGTTGATGCCGAAGGGCCGGTCGGTCTTCACGCGCACCAGCGCCGCCTGCCGCTTCATCTCATCGGGCTGGGTGTACGCGAAGCCGAACGAGCCGAGCGCGCCGGCCGCCGAGCACGCGGCGACCAGGTCGACAGTGGAAGGCCCGCCGGCCATCGGCGCCTGGATGATCGGCATCGTGAGGCCGAGCATTTCGGACAGTGCTGTTTTCAGTTTCGCCATTTCAGGAATTCCTTTGGTTCGCTCATGCGGTCTCCGCGAACAGCTCGCGCCCGATCAGCCAGCGGCGGATCTCGCTGGTGCCGGCGCCGATTTCGTAGAGTTTTGCATCGCGCCACAGGCGTCCGGTGGCGGTCTCGTTGATGTAGCCCATGCCGCCGAGCGCCTGGATCGCCTCACCGGCCATCCAGGTGGCTTTCTCGGCCGAAACGAGGATCGCCCCGGCCGCGTCCTTGCGCGTGGTCTCGCCGCGGTCGAGCGCCTGCCCGACCGCGTAGACGTAGGCGCGGCAATACGAAAACGTCGCGTACATGTCGGCGAGCTTGCCCTGCATGAGCTGGAACTCGCCGATCGGCTGGCCGAACTGCTTGCGATCGTGGACATACGGAATCACGACGTCCAGGCAGGCCGCCATGATGCCGAGCGGACCACCGGCCAGCACCGCGCGCTCGTAGTCGAGGCCGCTCATCAGCACGTTCACGCCGCGGCCTTCCTGGCTGAGGATGTTTTCTTCCGGCACTTCGCAGTCGCGGAACACCAGTTCGCAGGTGTTCGAGCCGCGCATGCCGAGCTTGTCGAGCTTCTGCGCGGTCGTAAAACCCTTCATGCCTTTCTCGACGAGGAAGGCGGTGATGCCTCTAGGGCCGGCATTCGAATCCGTTTTCGCGTACACGACGAGCACGTCCGCATCCGGCCCGTTGGTGATCCACATCTTGTTGCCGTTGAGCACGTACTTGTTGCCGCGGCGCTCCGCCCGCAGGCGCATGCCGACGACATCCGAGCCGGCGCCCGGCTCGCTCATGGCGAGCGCGCCGACATGCTCGCCGGAAATCAGCTTTGGCAGGTACTTCTGCTTCTGCGCCTCGCTGCCGTTGCGGTGGATCTGGTTGACGCACAGGTTCGAGAACGCGCCGTACGAAAGGCCCACCGAAGCCGAAGCCCGGCTGATCTCCTCGACCGCGATGATGTGGGCGAGGTAGCCCATGTCGGTGCCGCCGTATTCCTCTTTTACGGTGACCCCGAGCAGGCCGAGCGCGCCGAGTTTGGGCCACAAATCCGTCGGGAATTCGTTGGAGGAGTCGATCTGCGCGGCGCGCGGCGCGATCTCGGCCTCGGCGAAGCGGCGCACCGTCTCGCGCAGCGCGGCGATGTCCTCGCCATGGTCGAACTTCAGAAATGCATATTCCATCCGAACCTCCGGGAGCTGCCGGGAACGTGCGATAGTGATTGACGTTTACGTTAACGTCAACTTGGCGGATAGTCCGCCGATACTCGGGAGCCTCATGCGGGCTTGCGGCGCTTGGCCGCCTTCTGCTCGGCGAGGCGCTTGGAACAGCGCTTCTCGAACGTCACGATCTCCGAGAGCTGGGCCTCGATGTCCTCGCGCTGCTGCAGGAGCTGCTGCTTGTGGGCATCGAGCACGGCGAGGAATTTCTCCAGCTGCGGCCGCTCGTCCCGGCCGGTGTCGTACATGTCGACGATTTCGCGTATTTCGGAGAGCGTCAGTCCGAGGCGCTTGCCGCGCAGCGTGAGCTTGAGCCGGGTGCGGTCCCTTGCGGTGTAGATGCGGCGCTGGCCTTGCCGGGAGGGCGAAAGCAGTCCCTCGGCCTCGTAAAAGCGGATCGCGCGCGGCGTGACGTCGAATTCGCGCGCCAGCTCGCTGATCGAATAGGCGGCGCGTTCTGCGCCTTTGTCGTCCGGGGCGGTAGGCATGGGTTTCGAGACTTCGATTGCCGGGATGTTGCGTCGCGGCGATAATCGCCGCTCCTTCCCCCTGCGTGGTCCGTCGCATTTTAGCCGACCGCGTTGCTACCTACCGATGGCCGCTCCGCTCCAGTTTCCGCATGCCGATCCGCCCGCCGCGGGCACGACGCTCGAAGTCGCGCCGGGCGTGCGCTGGCTGAGGATGGCGCTGCCCTTCGCGCTCGACCACATCAACCTGTGGCTGCTGGACGATGAGAAGGACGGGGTGCCGGGCTTCACGATCGTCGATTGCGGCCTCTCGAACGACGCGACGCGCGCCAGCTGGGAGAAGATCTTCGCCGCCCACCTCGGTGGCAAGCCGGTGCACCGGCTGATCGTCACCCATTACCACCCGGATCACGCCGGCAATGCCGGCTGGCTGGTCGAGCGCTTCGGCTGCCCGTTGTGGATGACGCAGGGCGAATACCTCACCGCGCATGCCGTCATGGACAACGCCGCCGGCTATTCGCCCGAAGCGGCGATCGCGCTCTACAAGATCAACGGGATGGATACCTCGCACGACGACGGCCTGGCCAAGCGGGGGCACTTTTATCGCAAGAGCGTGCTGCCGTTGCCGAACCAGTACCGCCGCCTGATGGATGGGGAAACGATCCTCATCGGCAAGCGCGAGTGGAAGCTGGTGGTCGGTTTTGGCCATGCGCCGGAGCATGCGTCGCTGTATTGCGGCGAGATCGGCGTATGCATTTCGGGCGACATGCTGTTGCCCAAGATTTCGACCAACGTGAGCGTCTGGTCGGTCGACCCGGACGGCGATCCGCTCGGCCAGTTCCTCGATTCGATCCGCGCCTACCTTCAATTGCCGGCCGACACGCTGATCCTGCCTTCGCACGGGTTGCCTTTCCACGGCGCCCACGAGCGGGTGGCGGCGCTGGAGCATCACCACGTGGACCGGCTGGCCGAGCTCGAGCAGGCGATCCGGTCCGCCAAGTCGCCGCTCGCGGCCTTCGACGTACTCGAGGTGCTGTTCCGGCGGAAGCTCGATACGCACCAGACCACGTTTGCGATGGGCGAGGCGATCGCCCATCTTCATTACCTCCTCTACGCGGGACGCGCGGCGCGCAAGGTTGGCGCGGATGGTGTCGTCCGCTATGCTCCTGCCGCATAGGCAGATCCCGGCCTAGCGGAGAGGCGGCTGCGTGCCGCCCGGAGGAGACGACATGGAAGCCAGGCCCCCGGCGGATGCCGCCGAACTCGCGCGCCTTTATGCCGGCGTCGCGGACCGTGCAGGAAAGCTGCTCGCCGATTTTGCGCAGAAGCATCCCACCGGCGTCTCCGGCGCCGTGTCCGACGAACTGGGCATCGCCAAGGCTTTCATGGATCTCTATGCGCGGATGCTCTCCGACCCTTACGCGCTCACCGCCTTCTCGATGAACATGGCGTTCGACTACATGAAGCTGTGGCAGTCGAGCTGGATGCGCATGTTCGGCGGGGAGACACAGCCGATCGCCACGCCCGGCAAGGGCGACGGGCGGTTCAAGGACGAGGAATGGCAGTCGAGCTTCGTGTTCGACTTCATCAAGCAGTCCTACCTGATCACTTCGCGCCACGTGCAGGACGCGGTCACCGGCGTCGACGACCTGCCCGAAGAATCGCGCAAGAAGGTGGCGTTCTTCACCCGCCAGTATCTCGATGCGCTCGCGCCTTCCAACTTCGCGCTGACCAACCCGCAGGTACTGCGCGAAACGATGGCCTCAGGCGGCCAGAACCTCCTCAAGGGCCTCGACAACCTTCTCTCGGACATCGAGAAGGGCGGCATCAGCATGACCGACGAGAGCGCGTTCACGCTCGGAAAGAACGTCGCAACCACGCCGGGCAAGGTCGTCTTCCAGAACGATCTCATGCAGCTGATCCAGTACGAGCCTTCCACGCAGGAGGTCGCGCGCATCCCGCTGGTGATCATCCCGCCGTGGATCAACAAGTACTACATCCTCGACCTGCGCGAGAAGAATTCCTTCATCAAGTGGGCGGTCGACCAGGGCCACACGGTGTTCGTGATTTCCTGGGTGAACCCGGACGCGAAGCTCTCGGGCAAGGGCTTCGACGACTACATGAAGGAAGGCCCGCTGGCCGCGCTGGACGCGGTGGAGAAGGCTACCGGCGAGCGCAAGGCCAACTTCATCGGCTATTGCCTCGGCGGCACGCTGCTCGGGTGCATGCTGGCCTGGCTCGCGGCGCGGGGCGAGGATCGCGTGAACGCGGCGACCTTCTTCGTGGCGTTGCTGGATTTTTCCCAGCCCGGCGAGCTCGGGGTCTTCATCGACGAAGGGCAGATCCAGAGCCTGGAGCGCAAGATGAGCGAGCGCGGCTACCTCGAAGGCGCGGAAATGGCGACCACCTTCAACCTGCTGCGCGCCAACGACCTCGTGTGGTCCTTCGTCATCAACAATTACCTCATGGGCAAGGATCCGTTCCCGTTCGACTTGCTGTACTGGAACTCGGACGCAACGCGCATGCCCGCGAAGATGCACAGCTTCTACCTGCGCAACATGTACATGAATAACCTCATGGGCGTGCCCGGCGCCATCGAGCTCGCGGGCGAGAAGATCGACCTCTCCAAGGTCAAGGTGCCGGCGTATTTCATCTCGACCGCCGAAGACCATATCGCGCCGTGGAAGACAACCTATCGTGGATCCAAATACCTGGGCGGGGACGTGCGCTTCGTGCTCGGCGGCTCCGGGCACATCGCAGGAATCGTCAATCCGCCGGTCGCGAAGAAATACCATCACTGGACGAACGACGCGCGGCCGGACACTGCGGACGCGTGGTTCGAAACCGCCACCCAGGCGCCGGGCTCCTGGTGGCCGGACTGGCAGGCCTGGATGGACAAGCACAACGGGCCCGACAAGGTCCCGGCACGCAAGCCCGGCAAAGGGCTGAAAGTGCTGGAAGACGCCCCGGGGTCCTACGCGATGTTGCGCCTGAGCGCGCGCAAGTAGTCCAGCCCCTCGATCGCGCGGCTGCCGTACCAGGAGGTCATTTCGCCGTCGATCAGACGCACCCGTTTTCCGGCCATTGAGGGCAGCGTGTAAAAGTCCGCAACGTGCTTCTCGCGGAACATGAACGGCTCGGTGGACAGGAACACATCCTCCACCTCGTCGAGCCACGGCTCGTCCAGCGTGAGTTTCGGGTAGCGGGCGTCGGCTTGCGCGGGAAGCGTCTCGAATCCGGCCAAGGCAAGCGTGCGTGAAATGTAAGTGTCGCGCGAGACCGTCATCCAGGGGTCTTTCCAGATGAGGTAAAGCGCTTTACGAGACGCGTGCTTTTCTGCAGCCAGCGCCTCATGCGCTGCATTGAAGCGTGCGCACAGGGCCTCAGCTTCACCTTCGCGATTGAAAATTCCGCCGATCAGACGATACAGGGCGAGATTGTCCAGCGGCGCGAGCGGGTGTGTGACTATGAGGTGCGGAACAAACTCGGCGAGCCGGTCGGCGGTTTGCTTCTCGTTTTCGTCGATGTTGAGGATCGCGTGCGTCGGCCGCAATTCGCGGATTCTTTCGAGGGCGACCGTCTTCGTGCCACCCACCTTGGGAATGTTGCGCACCACCTCGACGGGGTGAATGCAGAAGCCGGTTCGCCCGACGAGCTGCGGCGCCAGTCCCAAGTCGCAGACGAGTTCGGTGATCGAGGGCACAAGCGAGACAATCCGCGCCGCGCTTTGTGCGGGCTCGTGACGCGCGCCTGCGGCATCGACCAGGTCCACGGCGTCCCGCCGGCTAGAGGGGCAAGTTACGCGGCTTGCGCGGCGCACGCCGCATCAGCGCGTCGTATGCCCACGCAGGAAGCGCGCGAAGGAAGCTGCCGACAATCGCCATTTGCCAGGGGATCACCGCCACGCGGCGCTTAGAAGCGATTGCTCGCGCAAAGCGGCGGGCGGCTTCGTGCGACGAAAGGATGAAGGGCATGCGGTACTGATTGACCTGCGTCATCGGGGTGTCGATGAACCCCGGGCAGATCGTGACGACCGATACGCCGCTCGCCGCAAGCTCGACGCGCAGGCTCTCGAGCCAGGTCGTCGCAGCGGCTTTGGATGCGCTGTATGCCCCCGACCCCGGCAGTCCTCGAAATCCCGCGACGCTGGAAATGCCGACCAGCGTGCCGCGGCCGGCCTTTTTCATCGCAGGCGCGAACGCCGCGAGCGTTGCCGCCATGCCGGAAACATTGACCGAAAGCACGCGCTGCAGCTTGGCGACGTCGGCAATGTCGTCGCCGGAGGTTCCAACCGAAATGCCGGCATTTGCGATCACGATGTCGGGCACCCCGTGTTGCGCGATGAATCCGGCGGCGGCCTTTTCGAGAGCTGCCGTGTCGGCTACATCCACCGGGTAGATGGAGGTGCGGCCGGGCAGGGAGGTCGCAAGGGATTCGAGAAGGTCCTGGCGACGCGCGGCGAGACCGATCTCGGAATCCGCCGCCGCGTAGTGCCGCGCGAGCGCTTCGCCTATTCCGCTGGACGCGCCGGTAATGAAGACGCGCACTCGGTACCCGGCGGGGTTATTTCTTGGCGGGGGTCTTGCGCACCATGTCGACGATCTGCTCCGTCGTGGCCAGCATGCCGGCCTGGGAGCCGCCCTGTTCGGCGCTGATGGTGTACTTGCCGTGGACCGCGAGCATCGGCACGCCTTCGAGCTGGTACGCGGCCGAAAGCTGTGCGGCGCGCTTGACCTTGGCCTGCACGCCAAAGGACTTGTAGGTTTCGTCGAACTTCTTGCGGTCGATGCCGTGCTTCTTGAGCCACTCGGTCATCGCAATTTCATTGCGGATGTCGAGCTTGTCCTTGTGGATCGCGTCGAAGAAAGGCTTGTGCACCTTGTCGAGCATGCCCAGCGCCTCGAACGTGTAGAAGAAACCGGCGTCGACCTGCCAATTTTCGGCTAGCACCGCGGGCACGCGCCGGAATTGAACGTCGGCCGGCAGCTTTTTTATCCAAGGCTCGAGGAACGGTTCCAGGTTGTAGCAGTGGATGCAGCGATACCAGAAGAATTCGACGACCTCGATTTTTCCCTTGGCCTCGACCGGCTGGACGGCCTTGAGCTCCGTATAGTCGGAGCCCGGCTTCAGCTGCGCGTGGGCAGAGGGGGAAACGAAAGCGGCCGCCGCGACAAGCGCGACGGCAAGGGCGTTGAAACGATTCATGCGTGCTCCCTGGTTCAATTAGCCTTGGCGGAGGCCGGATCCTTGACTTTGACCAGGCTGACATCGATTCCGTTCGTTGCCATCGTCGAGCGCATCTTGTTGATCTCGTCGATTTTCGTATACGGCCCCAGCCTGACGCGATACCACGTGCCCTTGTCGGGCAGGTTGATCGGCTCGACCGAGGCTTCGAACCCGATGATTGCCAGCTGCGCCTTGCGGTTGTCGGCATCGGCGGGATTCTGGAAAGAGCCGGCCTGCAGGAAATAAACGTCCTTGGAGGCTTCCGGTTTACCTTTGGCCGCCGCTTTGAGGTCTTTGTCCGAAACCGGTTCTTCGGCTCCCGGCAGGATCTTGTAGAAATCGAACTTGGGCTTCTCGGCAGCGGGCGGCGCCTTGCTGGAGGGCATCCCGGCGATCTCGGGCGGCCTGCCCGATTCCGCAGGCTTGTCCCCGGTCGCCTTCTTGGTCATGAAGGGGATCGGCGTCTTGTTGAGGTAGAACGCGATGCCCAGCGCCACCGCCAGGCCGACGATCAGGCCGACGAACATGCCAAGCAGGAACCCGCCGCCCGACTTGCTGCGGGGGGTGCCGCGAATTGCGTTCGACGGGCGGGACGGCTTGGCCATGCGGGCTACATCCTTTCGGGTGCGCCGACCCCGAGCAGTGCGAGCCCGCTGGCAAGCACCTGGCGGGTCGCGGCGCACAGGGCAAGGCGCGCTGTTGCGAGCGTCGCATCCTCGACCAGGATGCGCTCGGCATTATAGTAGCTGTGGAAATCGGCCGCGAGGTCGCGCAGGTAGAACGCGAGCGTGTGCGGCGCAAGCTCCCGTGCCGACGACTGGATCACTTCCGGAAACTCCGCGAGCCGCTGCATCAGGGTGAGCTCGCGAGGATTCGTCAGCGTTTCCGTCGCCGCGCTTTCGAGGCTGCGCGGTGCCGCGCCTTCCTGCTGGGCGAAGACGCTGCAAACGCGCGCATGCGCGTACTGCACGTAGTACACCGGATTGTCGTTCGACTGGCTTTTGGCCAAGTCGAGGTCGAAATCCAGGTGCTGGTCGGACTTGCGCAGCACATAGAAGAACCGCGCCGCGTCGTTGCCCACTTCATTGCGGAGGTCGCGAAGCGTGACGAAATCGCCGGAGCGCTTGCCCATCGCGACTTTCTCGCCCTGGCGATAGAGCACGGCGAACTGCACCAGCGAAATGTCGAGCCGGTCGGCCTCCAGCCCCAGCGCGGTGAGGGCGCCTTTGACCCGCGCGATGTAGCCATGATGGTCTGCGCCCCAGACGTTGATCAGCCGGTCGTAGCCGCGCTCGAATTTGTCGAGATGGTAGGCGATGTCCGAGGCGAAGTACGTGAACTGGCCGTTCTCCCGGCGCACCACGCGATCCTTCTCGTCCCCGAACGCGGTCGAGCGGAACCACAGGGCGCCGTCCTTCTCGTGAAGGTGGCCGCGCTCGCCGAGCCTGGCGACCGCCTTCTCCACGCCACCGCCGTCGAAAAGCGATTGCTCGGAGAACCAGCGGTCATAGGCGACGTCGAATTCGGCGAGGTCGTTTTTCTGGTCGGCAAGCATCGCAGCGAGCGCGAACTGGTGAAGCTCGCGCCAGCCGTCGCCGAGCGATGACTTGGCTTCGGCAATCAGTGTGTCAAGTGCTGCGTCCGGGTCCGCGCCTTCGACTTGAACCGGGAGGCCGCTTGCGCTGCGCTTGTAACGCGGGCCTTGCGACTTGATCAGCGATTCCGAAATAGCCCGAACGTAATCCGCACGGTAACCATCGGCGGGGAAGGCCACCTGCTCGCCGAGCTGCTCGAGATAGCGCAGCCAGACCGAAACCGCGAGGATGTCCATCTGCCGGCCGGCATCGTTGATGTAGAACTCGCGCTCGACGCGGTCGCCGGCGAAGGCGAGGAGGTTGGATACGCTTGCGCCATACGCGGCGCCGCGGCCATGGCCGACGTGCAGCGGCCCGGTGGGGTTTGCGGAGACGAACTCGACCTGCACCTTTCGTCCGGTCGCCGCGCCGCGACCGAAATCCTTGCTCTCCGCGAGGACCTGCGAGACGACGGCCTGCTTGGTCTTCGCAGAAAGGCGCAAGTTGATGAATCCCGCGCCGGCGATTTCGACGGCATCCACATAGCCTTGCGAGTAATCGGGCAGCGCCTTGATTTCCGCGACGAGGCGATCGGCAAGCTGGCGCGGATTGGTTTTGAGCTTCTTCGCGAGCTGCATTGCCACGTTGCACGCGAGATCACCATGCCCCGCCTGCTTCGGGCGCTCCAGCAGGATCGGCGTGTCGGCCGCCTCGGGCGCAACCCGCTCGAGCGCACCCCGGAACAACCCTGCGATATGCGTTTTGATGTCGAACTTCATGGGGGCGCGAATTATATACCGCAGTGCAGCGACGCCCCTCGGAGGCAGCGCATTGATTCTCTAGTCGAATTCGATAGGATCGACGTCGAGGTGCCAGCGAACATCCCGCGGCGCGAACGAGAAGAGGGATTCGCTCCAAGCCTGCAGGAACCCCTGCATCGACGGACGCGTTCCCGATTGCACCAAAAGCTGCGCGCGCTCGAACCCGGCACGCCGCGTGATGACGTGCGGGACGGGATCGTAGATGCGCACGCC
Source organism: Pseudomonadota bacterium (assembly GCA_031376265.1). Taxonomy (GTDB): domain Bacteria; phylum Pseudomonadota; class Gammaproteobacteria; order Burkholderiales; family SG8-39; genus SZAS-79. Next base: position 7,481 of record JANMDK010000206.1, on the reverse strand, counting down.
TTCTGGTGGCTCGACCAGCTCGGCGGCGCTGCGCAGAAACGCCATCGCTTCGGAAAGTTTCGGGCTCTCTGCGCGCAGCGCGGCCTCGAACACGCTCGGCGGAAATCCCGCCGCCTGCCTTTCGGCCAGCTGCGACTTTGCGAATCCCGCATAGTCGTGGCGGCTCAACGCGGCGTAGAGCGGATGGCCGGCATAGCGCGTCTGGATGAGCACTTCGCCCTGCTTCTCGCGCCGGCCGGCACGTCCCGCGACCTGCATCAGCGTGGCGAACAGGCGCTCGCCTGCGCGGTAGTCGGTCGAGACGAGCGCGCTGTCCGCATTGAGCACGCCCACCAGCGTGAGTCCCGGAAAGTCGTGGCCCTTGGCGATCATCTGGGTGCCGACGAGGATATCGGCGCCGCCATCGCGGATGTTCGCAAGCGTGCCGGAAAGCGACTTTCGCCGTGCGGTGTCGCGATCGATGCGAACGATGCGCGCACCCGGGAACCGGTTAGCCAAGGTTTCTTCCACGCGTTGTGTGCCGCGCCCGAGGGCATGCAGGTCGACGTTGCCGCATTGCGGGCATTCGCGGGGGATGCTTTCTTCCAGGCCGCAGTGGTGGCAGCGCAGGCTGCGGTCGCTCGAATGCAAGACCAGGCGCGCGGAACAGCGAGTGCAGCCTGCCGCCCAGCCGCAGGCGCCGCAAGTGAGCACCGGCGCATAGCCTCGACGATTGATGAAGACCAGGCTCTGTTCGCCCCGCGCGAGGCACGACTCGAGCGCGCGCATCAGCGTTGGGGTGAACCCGTTCTCCGCAGCCTCGGCGCGAAGGTCGACTGTGCGCACGATCGGCAACCTCGCGCCCGGCGAGGCACGCTCGGGCAGCTCGAGCAGCGTGTACCGGCCTGCGAGCATGTTCGCGTAGGTCTCCAGCGAGGGCGTGGCGGTTCCGAGGACAATCGGCACGTTGGCTTGCCTCGCACGGAACACTGCTGCATCGCGGCCCGAGTAGCGCAGCCCCTCGTGTTGTTTGAACGAGCTGTCGTGCTCCTCGTCGACGATCACGATACCCAGCCCGGGCATCGGCGCCAGCACCGCCAGGCGCGTGCCGAGCACGATGCCCGCCTCGCCGCGCGCGGCGCGGAGCCAGCCGGAAGTGCGCGTCGTTTCGTCCAGCCCGCTGTGCAGCAGGGCGAGCACAGCGTCCGGAAAAGTCGACCGGAAGCGCGCTTCGAGCTGCGGCGTCAGGCCGATCTCCGGAACCAGCACCAGCGCCTGCCGACCTTTCCGCAGCACTTCGGCAATGAGGTGCAGGTAGATCTCGGTTTTACCGCTGCCGGTCACGCCGTGCAGGAGGAAGGGGTTGAATTTGCCGAGTTGAACTTGCACCGCCTCTGCGACAGTCGACTGCGCCCCGGTCAGCGGATGCTCCGGAAGGAAACGGGTGCCGCCCACCGGCGTCGCGAGCTCGATCCATCCGGACTTGAATAGAGCGCGAAGCGCAATACGCTCGGCCGTCCGGACTTTTGGATCCGAAGGAAGCAGGCTGTCCTCCGCGACCATCGGTGACGATTCAATCCTTTGGAGGAGCACTTCTTTGCGTGACGTGCCCCGCGTGGCCGGTGCGGGCGCCTTGCCGCTTGCACGCCAGTAGGTCCGGTCTTCGCGCGGCAAGGGCTTGGTCGAGCGCAGCCGCGGCGGCAGGGACGAGATGACGGTCTCGCCCAGCGGGCGCTGGTAGTAGCCGGACAGGAAGCGCATCAGCGCCAACCATTCGACGGGCATGTCCGGCGCGTCGTCGAGCACGCGCTCGATTTGCCTGATCTTCTGCGGATCGAGATCGGTCTCTTCAGCAATTTCGACCACCACGCCGACCAAGCGGCGCCGGCCGAAAGGCACGACGACTCGCGCGCCGATCCCCGGTGGGCTCACCGCGTCGCAGGCATAGTCGAACAGCTTTGCGAGCGGAACGTCCAAAGCCACGCGAGCTATTTTCAAGCGCCCTCTGGGGCGTGATTGTGGCAAGCCGGAAATTGCCTAGTTGCCAAAGATTTAGGTCCGGGAGTTGATTCCAAGACTCGCGAACTGTCGCGTAACCGTTCACGCGAAAGGCCTATTTTTTTCGCCTCGATTTTCTTGTGGATAAGTTTGTGGGTAAGACGGTCATTAATAGGTAATCGTGGCGCGAACGCTTGCGTCTCCCTGACGCGAGCGTTCGGCGTGTTGATTTTTATATAATCAATACAATAGGTTGCATTGGCCTCCCTAGGAGGGTCCTGCGAGAGGCTCATTTGACGCGGAGGAGCGGGCAATTGTGCATAAGTCAACCCCTGCGGCAAAAATATTTTGGGCGCCAACCATGCGCCGAATTGCTCAGCGCGCTCCAGCGTGGCGTACTTTCATGCTGTAAGTGTGCACTTCATTCGCGAGCGCGGCGACGCTCTCCGGCGGCGTGAATTGCGAAATTCCGTGACCGAGATTGAAGACGTGGCCCGGCCCGGGGCCGAAGGCGTCCAGCACGCGTCGCGCTTCGGCCCGCACTCGATCTTCCGGCGCAAAGAGGACGCTCGGGTCCAGGTTGCCTTGCAACGCCACTCGATCTCCGACTCTCGCGCGAGCCGAGGCGAGATCGGTGCTCCAATCGATGCCCAATGCATCGCAGCCGCTGGTGGCCATCGATTCGAGCCAATGGCCGCCACCCTTTGTGAACAGGATGCACGGAACGTGCCGGCCCTCGCTTTCCTTCGCCAACGCCGCAATCACCTTGCGCGAATACGCCAGGGAGAATTCCTCATATCCCGCGGTTGTGAGATTTCCGCCCCATGTATCGAAGATCATGACCGCTTGCGCGCCCGCTGCAATTTGCGCGTTCAGGTAGCTCGAGACCGCCTGTGCATTCACCTCGAGAATGTGATGCACGAGATCGGGGCGGCTATAGAGCATCGATTTCAAAGTCCGGAAGTCGTCGCTGCCGCCGCCCTCGACCATGTAGCAGGCCAACGTATAGGGGCTGCCCGAAAAGCCGATCAGCGGCATCCTTCCTTTGAGCGCCTTGCGAATCTCGCGGACCGCGTCGGTTACATACCGAAGCTCCCCGGCCGGATCCGGAACGGCGAGCGCCTGGATGGCCGCCTCGTCGCGCAGCGGCCGTTCGAACCGCGGTCCCTCGCCCTCGGCGAAGTAAAGGCCGAGGCCCATCGCGTCCGGAATCGTGAGGATGTCGGAAAACAGGATGGCCGCGTCGAGTGGAAAACGCTCCAGCGGCTGCAGCGTGACTTCGGTTGCGTACGCGGGATTTTTCGCCAGGGCCAGGAAGCTGCCGGCTTTCTTGCGCGTCGCGTTGTACTCGGGAAGGTAGCGTCCCGCCTGGCGCATCAGCCAGAGCGGGGTGTATTCGGTCGGCTCGCGCGCAAGCGCGCGCAGGAAAACGTCATTCTCGATGGCTGTCATCGCCCGGCTAGCCTTGGGCGAGCTTGCGCGTGATGAAGTCCCATTCGGCTTCGGTCACCGGGGTGATCGACAACCGGTTGCCGCGCTTGAGGGTCACCATGTCCTCGAGCGCTTTGTGCCCGCGAAGCTCGGCGAGCGGGATCAGCCGCGTTTTCTTCTTTGCGCGCACATCGACGTGCACCCAGCGCGGATTGTCTTTTTTCGACGCGGCGTCATAGTACTTGCTCTTCTTGTCGAACTGCGTGGCATCCGGATGCGCCGTCGACGCGACTTCCGCAATGCCGGCAATTCCCGGATCGGGGCAGCTCGAGTGGTAGAAGAGCACGCCGTCCCCGATCTTCATGTGGTCGCGCATGTAGTTTCGCGCCTGGTAGTTGCGCACGCCGGTCCACGGCACCGTTTTCTTCGGGGCGGCCAGCGCGTCGTCGAACGAGCATTCGTCAGGCTCGGATTTCATCAGCCAGTAATTCATGGAACGAAGGGGACGGGTCGGAATCGGGAAAGCGATGTTAGTAGGAACAGGGGGTCTGAGGGGGAGCGATCTATCCCCCCTTCAAACTGGCGTCCCCCGCCATGCCGGTGGGCTCGTCTCCCGAACCCAGCACAGGTTCAGGGTGGTTGCGTACCGGTCACATCAGGTCCATCGGCACGCCCTTCGGGCGCGGGACGGTCGCAACAGTGACACCTAGGCGGCAACCAAGGACTGCTATCGGTTCGGAAACTTGAGCCCGGTCGAACACAGCAGGGGACATGGCTTGCGGCTGGCCCGCAAAACCTGCGGGCTAGAACAACTTGTCCTGCCTGGCGAGAGCCTCATCCAGCTTGGCCTCGATCGATGCGATTCTACGCTTGGCCTGACCCAAGTCAAAACCGCCGCCGATCTTGGTGGAGAGTAATTCGTGCGCGATGTTGAGTGCCGCCATGACGGCGATGCGCTCGGTGCCGGCAATCTTCCCGGTGTTCTTGATTTCCCCCATCTTGCCGTCGACATAGGCGACCGCCTGCAGGAGCGATTCGCGCTCGCCATCCTCGCAGGAGACCTTGTAGCTCCGGCCGAGGATGTTGACGTCGAGTGTTTTGGGGGAATCTGCCATGCCGGGGTGCCGGTGGCCTACTCCGGGAGGCGCACCAGGAGACTTTCGAGTTTGGCCTTTGCGCCGTCGATTTTCTGGGCGAGGCGCTTGGCGTCGTTCTGCGCTACCGACAGTTGCTCCCGCAGTTCCACATTCTCGGCGCGCAGGCGTTCGCACACCTGAGCGAACTGGGAAACCTTGCCTTCGAGCGAGTTGAACTCCGCTTCCATGCAGACACTATAGAGGGGGTTTTTCCGCTGCGTCAAGCAATAAGGGGCGTTTGTGCAAGTCATTCATGACCTTGCGATGCGGCCGCTGGGGCTGGATATAATTGCCTCGGCCGGACGAAACTCCGGCCACGCGGCAAGGTGTCCGCCGGCCGATCCCGGCAGGCGGATGAAACGGGAAACAGGTGAGCGGCGCTGGCTGCCGCGATCCCTGTACTGTCCCCGCAACGGTAAGTGGGATCGTGCGCATCGAAGGGCCACTGTGGAAATCCATGGGAAGGCCGCGCACAGGATAGGCAGGCGCTGCGTCGCCCGCCGTATCGCCCGCGAGTCCGGAGACCGGCCTTTCCGCTCAGGCCCGGCAACCGTCTCCACGGTTGCCGGACTCTGGATTCCGCCATCGGGGTTGGTGGCGGCTCAGGGAGAAGGACCATGCAAAAAACCCACTTCGCGACGCTCGCTTGCGTCGTTGCGGCCGCGTTTACGGCGCCGCTTCATGCCCAGCAGGACGAAGTATTGACCGTGACCGCTACGCGCTTTCCGGACGACGCGCGCAAGCTGCCGGCGAACGTGACCGTCCTTTCGGCTGACGACATCGCAAAAAGCGCGGCACGCACCGTGCCGGAATTGCTCGCCGAGCAGGTCGGCATCACGCTCAAGGACTTTTACGGCAACAACGCAGCGCTGACTGCGATCGACTTGCGCGGCTACGGGGTGACCGGCGGGCAGAACACGCTGATCCTGCTCGACGGGCGGCGGCTGTCGGATATCGACCTCTCATCGGTGCAATGGTCCTCCGTGCCGCTTTCGTCGATCGACCGGATCGAGATCCTGCGCGGCACGGGCTCGGTTCTCTACGGGGACGGTGCCTCCGCAGGCGTCATCAATATCGTGACGCGCTCGCCGCTCAAGCCGGGCGTGCACGCCGAAATGTACGGCCGCATCGGCACGTTCAATACCCTCGAAACCCAGTTCACCGGCAGCGTCGCCAGCGAGCGATTCGGGCTCAACGCAACCGTCCACCAGTTTTCGTCGGATGGCTATCGTGCGAACAACCGGAACGAGCAGACCAACTATTCCACCAACCTGCGTTGGGCCGGAGCAAGCAGCACCGTCGACCTGCGCCTTGGAAGCGACCGGCAGGATGTCCGACTGCCGGGCGCGCGCCGCATCCAGCCTTCGATCCGGCTCGACGAGCTTTCGGCAGACCGCCGCGGCGCGCAAACGCCGCTGGACTACGCAAGCCGGGATGGTGCAAGAGCCGGGCTGACCTTGGGCCATCGCATCGGCGAGGCCGAGCTTTCGCTTGGCCTCGACTATCGCGACAAGGACCAGCGCGCTTACTTCGACCAGGGCGGGTTTCCAACGTATCGGGCCGACGAATTGAAAGTCAGCTCGATTACGCCGCGGGCGCGGATTCCTTTCAAGCTCGGCTCGACAGAACACAAGCTCTCGATCGGGATGGACTTTTACCGCTGGCGCTACGACCGGCGCATTACTGCCACGCCCGCGACCGTCGGCCAGCCGGTGAATCGAGTTCGCGTCGACCAGGACAATTCCGCCTTCTACTTGCAGGACGCGATCCAGTTGACCGCTGCTACCGGTCTCACCCTGGGATGGCGGGGCGAGCGCATGAAGGTTTCCGGCAACGACACGGTAAATCCGGCCGCGCCCGGGTTTTTCTTCAACACCGCCGCGCCCCAGGCCTCCGCGTCGCAGCGCCAGAACGCCTGGGAAATCGGCTTGAAGCACGCATTCAACCCGAACTGGTCGGGGTTCGCGCGCGCCTCACGCAGCTACCGTTTCGTCAACGTCGACGAGATCTACGAGAACGACCTGTTCTTCAATGCCCAGTTCCAGATCCTGAAGCCGCAGCATGCGCAAACGAACGAGATCGGCGCGGACTGGCGCCGCGGCCCGTTCCAGGCGCGCGCGGCATTCTTCCGTAGCAACGTGACCGACGAAATCCATCTGGATCCTTTCACGACCGGCGTCGGCAATACCAATCTGCCTCCGTCGCGGCGGCAGGGAATCGAAACCAGCGGCATCTGGCAGGCATCGGCCGCGCTCAGGTTTACCGCGGGTTATGCGTATACCGATGCCCGGTTCCGCGAAGGCCGGCTGCAGGGCAACGTGTTTGCGATCGGCACCAATCTGCCCATCGGCGGGAAGAAAGTGCCGCTTGTGCCGGAACACAAGCTCAATGCGGGATTTGCCTGGGATGTGGCGGCGAAGACCCGCCTCTCCGGCGCAATCGCCTACGTCTCCAGCCAATACCTGGACAACGACGAGCCGAATTCGCTAGGGACCAAAATACCTTCCTATACCGTGGTGGACCTGAAGGCGGCGCACGACCTCGGCAGGGCGCGAATCGGGCTGGCGATCAACAACCTCTTCGACGAGAAGTACTACAACTACGCAGTGCGCAGCGCGTTCGTTGCGGATCGCTATGCGGTCTATCCGTTACCCGGCCGGACGGTCGGGTTGTTTGCGGAGATCAAGCTCTAGGACGCGGGGCGGTGCCCGGCGGGGCATTTCTGCTATCTTCGCCGCATGCTGAAGGATGCGGTCCCGCCGGGGGCGTTGCGCCGCGCGCTCGTCATCAAGTTGCGCCACCACGGCGACGTGCTCCTCGCGTCGCCGGTGCTTGGCGCATTGAAAGCCGCCGCGCCGCAAGTCGAGGTCGACGCGCTGGTCTATGACGACACCGCCGCCATGCTTTCAGGCCACCCGGCGCTGTCGCAGCTGCATG
>JANMDK010000101.1:0-4803 GCA_031376265.1 Pseudomonadota bacterium | reverse complement strand
GCTGGCAGTACGACAAGTTGCCGCGCGCAAAACGCCCGGAGCAGGCGATTCTCGGCCTCAGGAAGCACCTCGGGCTGTTCGCCAACCTGCGCCCGGCCCAGGTGTACGCAGAGCTGGCGGGCGCGTCTGCGCTCAAGCCCGAAGTGGTCGCGGGCCTCGACATCCTCATCATCCGCGAGCTCACCGGCGACATCTATTTCGGCCAGCCGCGCGGCATCCACAAGCGCCACGACGGCGAGCGCGAAGGCTTCGACACGATGCGCTATTCGGAGGGCGAGATCCGCCGCATCGCGCACGTGGGCTTCCAGGCCGCGCAAAAGCGCGGGAAGCGCCTCTGCTCGGTGGACAAGGCCAACGTGCTCGAGACTTCCCAATTGTGGCGCGACGTCGTGACCGAGGTCGGCAAGAACTACCCGGAGGTCGAGTTGTCGCACATGTACGTGGACAACTGCGCGATGCAGCTGGTGCGAAACCCCAAGCAGTTCGACGTCGTCGTGACCGGGAACATGTTCGGCGATATCCTCTCGGACGAGGCGTCGATGCTGACGGGGTCGATCGGCATGCTGCCGTCGGCGTCGCTGGATGCGAACAACAAGGGCCTGTACGAGCCGATCCACGGGTCGGCGCCGGACATCGCGGGCAAGAACATCGCGAACCCGCTGGCGACGATCCTCTCGGCGGCCATGATGCTGCGTTACTCGCTGAAGCAGCCGGCCGCGGCGGACAGGATCGAGGCGGCGGTGAAGAAGGTGCTCAAGGACGGTTATCGCACGGCGGACATCGCCGAAAGCGGGGCGAAGCAGGTGGGCACCGAAGAGATGGGCGCTGCCGTCGTGGCCGCACTGTAGTTTCAACAGGATTCAAGAAAGCAGGTTCGGAGAATTTCGATGTTAAGAGTGGGAATCGTCGGTTGGCGCGGAATGGTGGGCTCGGTCCTGGTGCAGCGCATGCGCGAGGAAAAAGACTTCGACCACATCGAGCCGGTGTTTTTCTCGACCTCGCAGGCGGGTGGCAAGGGCCCGTCCATCGGCAAGCCCACGGACGCGGTCAAGGACGCCAATTCGGTCGACGAGCTCTTGAAGCTGCCGGTGGTGATCACCTGCCAGGGCGGCGACTACACGAACGACATCTACCCGAAGCTTCGCAACGCCGGGTGGAAGGGCTATTGGATCGATGCAGCCAGCGCGCTGCGCATGAACGACGACGCGGTGATCGTGCTCGACCCGGTGAACAGGCCGGTGATCGAGGCTGCGGTGGGCAAGGGCGTGCGCGACTACATCGGCGGCAACTGCACCGTGAGCCTGATGATGATGGGCATGGACGGCCTGTTCAAAAACGACCTCGTGGAGTGGATGACCTGCATGACCTACCAGGCGGCTTCGGGCGCCGGTGCGGCCGGCATGCAGGAACTCGCGGCGCAGATGGCGCACCTCGGCGACAAGACGCGCAACCTGCTCAACGACCCGGCGAGCTCGGCGCTGGATATCGACGCCACCGTGACGGAATCCCTTCGCAACGGCGGCCTGCCCAAGGAGAATTTTGGATACCCTTTGGCCGGGAGCCTGCTGCCGTGGATCGACAAGGACATGGGCAACGGCCAGAGCCGCGAGGAATGGAAGGCGCAGGCCGAAGCCAACAAAATCCTCGGGCGCAGCGAGCGGCCGATCCCGGTGGACGGGATCTGCGTGCGCATCGGGGCAATGCGCTGCCATTCGCAGGCGCTGACGGTCAAGCTGAAGAAAGACGTGCCGCTGGACGAAATCGAAGGAATGATCGCAGAGGCCAACGACTGGGTGAAAGTCGTGCCCAATCGCAGGGAGGAATCCCTGGCCGAGCTGACGCCTGCGGCGGTGAGCGGCAAGCTTTCGGTACCGGTGGGAAGGCTGCGCAAGATGCCGATGGGCGGGGAATACCTGTCGGCATTTACTGTTGGCGACCAACTGCTTTGGGGAGCCGCCGAGCCTTTGCGCCGCGTTTTGCGTATCCTGTTGGACAAAGGGGTTGCGCACTGAATAAAAAAGGGGGGACGTGCCGGCTCGATCCGGCGCGGCCTTTTACATAAACAAGATCGGGGCAGTAGCTGAAAAAACGTAGAATTTTTATCAGCTTGCATGGCTAACACTATGATGTTATGTTAGTTGTCCCATCTAATAAGACTCAGGGTGGTACAGTGGGAAAATCTGTGACCGCAAGGCTCCTGGCCGCGGCGTTGCTGTTGTGGTTGCCGCTGCATGTCCTGGGGGCCGGACTGGGAAAACTCACCGTCCTGTCCGCGCTGGGTCAGCCGCTCTCGGCGGAAATCGAAATCGTTTCATTGCAGGCTGGCGAAGAGGATTCCCTCGCCGCGCGGTTTGCAACGCCCGAAGCCTACCGGCAGGCCGGCATCGAGTTGAACCCGGCAGTGCTCGGCGTGCGTTTTTCGATCGAGAAACGCAGCGGCCGCCATGTGATCCGCCTTGCGTCAAATACGCCGATCAACGAGCCGTTCCTCAATGTGCTGGTCGAGTTGTCATGGAACACCGGGCGACTCGTCCGTGAATACACGTTCCTCCTCGACCCGCCGGAGTACAAAGGCCCGCAGCCCGTAGCCCCCGCGCCCGCAATACGCCCCGCGCCGGCCGCGACGGCCCCGGTCCCTGCGCCGAGACCAGTGGAAGCCCGCCCGATAGCGCCCGCGCCGGCGCCAGCCGCCGCAGCATCCGGCAAGACCTATGAAGTCAAGAAAGGCGACACGCTCGCAAGAATCGCGGCGCAGACCAATCCGGGCGGCGTGAGCCTGCAGCAGATGCTGATCGCGCTCTACCGGGCGAACCCCGACGCGTTCATCGGCGACAACATCAACCGGTTGCGCGCCGGCCGCATCCTCAACGTGCCCGACCAGGCCGCCGCCTCCGGCGTCGACGAAGCCGATGCCCGCCGCCTGGTGGCTGCCCAGGGCCAGGACTACCGTGCGTACGTAAGCAAGCTTGCGGGTGCCGTTGCAGCCGCACCGGCCGAAAGCAGCACCGGCAGGCGCAGCGCGGCGGGGGTGATCACGCCCAAGGCCGAAGAGCCGGCCGCAGCGGAGCCCAAGGACCAGGTCAAGCTCTCCAAAGCCGATCCGGCCGGCCGTGGCGCAGCCTCGAAGGCCGCGCGTGGCGACAACGCAGCCGCACGCGACAAGGCCATCAGGGAATCCGAATCGCGCGTCGCCGACCTCGAGAAGAATGTGCAGGACCTGCGCAAGCTGCTCGAGCTGAAGAACCAGCAGCTTGCGGAGCTCGAGAAGAAGGGCGGTGCCAAGCCGCCTGCCGTAGCGCCTGCCGCGCCCGCAGCAGCCCCGACGCCTGCAGCCAAGGCGCCTGAGCCTGCCAAGCCTGCCGCTACCCCTGCGCCCGCCGTGACACCCTCGCCGACGCCTGCACCCGCACCCACGCCTGCGCCGGCCGCGGTCACGCCGGCCAAGCCCGCGGCCGACGCGCCCAAGGCACCCGACGCAGCCAAAGACTCGGCCAAAGCGCCCGAGGCAGCCAAGGCCGCCGACGCCGCCAAGTCGACGTCCGACGCTTCCAAGCCGGGTGAGGCAACCAAATCGGCCGACGCAACGAAAGCGCCGGCGGACATGGCCAAGCCTGCCGCCGATGCGGCCAAGGCGCCGGATGCGCCCAAGCCGGCCGCCAAGGCCGCGGATGCGCCGAAGCCCAAGGTCGTCGCGCCGCCGCCGCCCCCGCCGCCCGCGAGCCTGGTCGACGAATTCCTCGAAAGCCCGCTCGCGCTCGGAGGCCTGGCCGCGGTCGTGCTGCTGCTCGGCGGCTACGGCTGGTGGGCATGGCGCAAGAAGAAAGCCGACCAGTCGCGCTTCCAGGACAGTGTCATGGGTGCGCCGGCGTCCAGCCTCGGTGCCTCCTCGGTGTTCAGCGGAGCGCCGAGCAGCGAAAACGTGGATACCGGTGCGGCCGTTTCGCAGGCCTCGGTAAGCGACACCAACGTCGCAGCCTCGGACACCGACGAAGTCGACCCGATCGCCGAGGCCGACGTGTACATGGCCTATGGGCGCGATGCGCAGGCCGAGGAAATCCTCAAGGACGCGCTGAACAAGGACCCGAACCGCCTCGCGATCCACTCGAAGCTACTCGAAATCTACGCCGCGCGCCGCGACCTGCCGAGCCTCGAGCAGACCGCGATGAAGGTCAAGGAAATCACCGGCGGCGAAGGCGAGGACTGGGACAAGGCGATCGTGCTCGGACGCACTGCCGATCCGGGCAACACGCTCTATGGCGGCGATCCGGAAGCCACGCAGATGATCCGTCCGGCCGCAACCGCTGCGGCAGCCGCACCGACGCTCGACTTCGACCTCGACGCGGCGGCCCCGGCTTCAGGCGGGCCGGACATCACGCTCGATGCGGAACCACCCAAGGCCGAAGCGGGCCCGGCATCGGTCGACTTCGATCTCGGCGAGGCGGAGCCGCCCAAGGCCGAGGAGCCGAGCGACTTCTCGCCCGGCGGCACGATCATCATGGACTCGAAGGACGTGCAGGCCGCCGGTGGCGGCGGGCTCGACTTCGACCTCGGCATGGACGAGCCGGCCAAGGCCCCCGAGCCGGCGGCCGCAATCGCCAAGCCCGCGCCCGCCGTGGATGCAGGCGGCCTGGACTTCAACCTCGATCTCGACTCCGACAAGACGGTCATGATGCCGGCGGCCGCCAAGCCGGCGGAGATGGACCTCTCGGCGATCAGCTTCGATCTCGGCACGCCCGACGCCGGCGCTGGTCCCGCCGCGGAAGGCGACCCGCGATGGCAGGAGGTCGCCACCAAGCTCGACCT
>JANMDK010000065.1:0-2216 GCA_031376265.1 Pseudomonadota bacterium | reverse complement strand
TCGATCAACCTGCTCACGCTGCTCGCGCTGGTGCTGGCCATCGGCCTCGTGGTGGACGACGCGATCATCGTGGTCGAGAACGTCGACCGGCACATGAAGGAGGGCACGCCGCCGATGCAGGCGGCGCTCATTGCGGCGCGCGAGCTGGGCAGCCCGATCATCGCGATGACGGTGGTACTGATCGCGGTGTACGTCCCGATCGGCTTCCAGGGCGGGCTCACCGGCGCCTTGTTTACCGAGTTTGCCTTCACGCTGGCGGGCGCGGTGACGGTGTCAGGCATCGTGGCGCTGACGCTCTCGCCGATGATGTGCTCGCGGATGTTCCGGATGGAGCAGGACAGCGGCAAGTTCGTGCAGGCGATCGACCGGATCTTCGAACGCGTGCGCAGCCGCTACCAGCGCACGCTCCACAGCCTGCTCGCAACGTGGCCGGTGCTGATCGTGATGGGGGTTGTCTTGAGCCTGCTGCTCGCGGTGATGTTCAAGATGTCGCAGTCCGAGCTGGCGCCGGAGGAGGACCAGGGCGTGGTGCTCTCGTTCGTCGCCGGCCCGCCGACCGCCACTGCCGAGCAGATGCAGATCTACGCCGACCAGGTGTTCAAGGTGGCGAAGTCGATGCCCGAGTACAGCCAGATGTTCCAGATCACCGGCGTGCCCACCGTGAACCAGGGTATTGGCGGCGTGCTGTTCAAGCCCTGGGACCAGCGCTCACGAAGCGCCAAGGAAATCCAGCTCGAGCTGCAGGAGAAATGGGGAAAGATCGCCGGCGCGCGCATCGCGGCCTTCCAGTTCCCCGCGCTGCCGGGCGCGACCGGGCTGCCGGTGCAATTCGTGGTGACGACCACCGAGCCTTTCGAGAACCTCAACCTCGTGGCCGAGCAGATCCTTGCCAAGGCGCTCGCCTCGGGAAAATTCTATTTCGCCGACGTCGACCTCAAGCTCGACAAGCCGCAGGCGACGCTGGTCGTGGACCGCGACAAGATTTCGGCGCTCGGAATGACCCAGCAGGACGTGGGGGCGGCGCTTGGCGCCGCGCTCGGCGGCGGCTACGTCAACTACTTCTCGATCGCCGGCCGCTCGTACAAGGTGATCCCCCAGGTGCAGCAGGTGGACCGGCTGAACGCGACCGACGTGCTCGATTTCTACATCAAGACGCCCAAGGCCGGGCTGATCCCCGCGAGCACCGTGGCGAGCATCAAGTACGACGTGGTGCCCGGGTCGATCACGCGCTTCCAGCAGTTGAACTCGGTGACGATCTCCGGCGTCTCGGGCGCTTCGCAGGGCGAAGTACTGCAGGCGATGCGCGACATCGTGAAGGAAGTGGCGCCCTCAAGCTACGGCGTGGACTACTCCGGCCAGTCGCGCCAGTACATCCAGGAGTCCGGCGGGTTCCTGCTGACCATGGGGTTCGCGGTGATCATCGTGTTCCTCGCGCTGGCCGCCTTGTTCGAGAGCTTCCGCGACCCGCTGGTGATCCTCGTCACGGTGCCGCTGGCTTTGTTTGGCGCGATGATCTTCATCTTCCTCGGCTTCTCGTCGCTCAATATCTACACCGAGGTCGGGCTGGTGACGCTCATGGGCCTCATCAGCAAGCACGGCATCCTGATCGTGGAAGTCGCCAACGAGCTGCAGGCGGTGGGAAAATCCAAGCTCGAGGCGATCGAGGAAGCGTGCGCCATCCGCCTGCGCCCGATCCTCATGACCACGGCCGCGATGGTCTTCGGCGTCGTGCCGCTGGTCATCGCCTCCGGTGCCGGCGCCGCCGGCCGGCATGCGATGGGCCTCGTGATCTTCACCGGCCTATCGATCGGCACGCTGTTCACGCTCTTCGTCGTGCCGGCGATGTACCTCTTCGTCGGAGGCGAGCACAAAGCCAGCGCGCCGCGCGAAATCAAGGAAGCCGAAACCGCGCTCGGCGGCTGAAATTGAAATCGGGGACAGACCCCATTTGATTTCCGCGCCCGGTATGTCAGCATCGGTGATGCGTTTTATGGGAGGCGCGATGACCGAACTGACAGTGAATGGGAAATCCGTGCGGGTGGACGTTCCGGCGGGCACCCGCTTGATCTACGTCCTCCGAAACGATCTGGCGCTCAACGGGCCGAAACTGGGCTGCGCGCGCGGCCAGTGCGGCGCTTGCACGATCCACCTCGACGGCCTGGCGACTCGCTCCTGCCAGATCCCGATCGAGGCGGCGGCAGGGGGTTCGATCACCA
>JANMDK010000052.1:0-9047 GCA_031376265.1 Pseudomonadota bacterium | reverse complement strand
AACGAGCCGGCCGAAAAGCTCTGGCCGCTGGTCAAGGAGTTCTGGCAGGAGAACGGCTTCCTCGTCGAGGTGGAGAATTCAGAAACCGGCCTCATGGAAACCGACTGGGCCGAGAACCGCGCCAAGATCCCGCAGGATTTCCTGCGCAGCATGCTCGGCAAGCTCATCGACACCCTGTATTCGACGCCGGAGCGCGACAAGTTCCGCACTCGGCTCGAGCGGGGCAACGACCTCAAAACCACCGAGATCTACCTGAGCCACCGCGGCATGATGGAGATCTACACCACCGAGGCCAAGTCCGAGACGCGCTGGCAGCCTCGCGCCCCGGATCCGGATCTCGAAGCCGAATTCCTGCGCCGCCTGATGATCCGGCTGGGCGCGAAGGAAGAAAACGCCAAGCAGATCCTCGCGGTCACAAGGGAAGCGCAGCGCGCTGCGCTCACCAAGCAGCCCGACGGCAGCGACCGCCTCGATGTGCTCGAGCCGTTCGATCGCGCATGGCGCCGCGTGGGGCTGGCGCTCGATCGCGTCGGCTTCACGGTCGAGGACCGCAACCGCCAGAAAGGCCTGTACTTCGTGCGTTATGCCGATCCCGAGCGCGACATGGCGAAGATCGACGGCGAGAAGCCCGGGCTGCTTTCCAAGCTCGCCTTCTGGAAGAGCGATGCCTCCAAGGTGACCGCCGAGCAGTACCGCGTGGTGGTCAGCCAGGGCGGCGAACGCAGCCAGATCCAGGTCCTCGGCAAGGACGGCGGCGTCGATCGCTCGCAGACCGCGCGGCGCATCCTCTCGCTGCTGCACGAGCAGCTCAAGTAAGGATTCCCGCGCCGCTCGTTCGCCGGATGGCGCGCTTCGACGCATGATCCGCTTTGCTTCGCTGGCAAGCGGCAGCAAGGGAAACTGCCTCCTCGTCGAAGTCGGCAACTCGCGCCTGCTGCTCGATTGCGGCCTTGCGCCCCGCGACACGGCCCGGCGCCTCGCGCGCCTGGGGCTCCTGCCGGCGGACATCACCGGCATCATCGTCACGCACGAGCACGACGACCATGTGGGCGGCGTGTTCGCGTTTGCGGCGAAGCACGCCATTCCCGTCTGGATCACCCACGGCACGCTTCGCGCCGCCACCGAGTCGGGCAAAGGGGACGACGCGGGATCGGTGCAGGTCAACATCGTCGATGCGCGCACGGCCTTTGCGGTCGGCGACGTCGAGGTGCGGCCGTTCACGGTGCCGCACGACGCCCGGGAGCCGGTCCAGTTCGTGATGTCGGATGGCGCGTTCCGCCTCGGCGTGCTCACTGACATCGGCGCGTCGACGGCGCATGTCGAAGCGTCGCTTTCGGGGTGCGATGCGCTGGTTCTCGAATGCAACCACGACCTCGACCTGCTCTGGGGGAGCAGCTACCCGAAGTGGCTGAAGCAGCGCATTTCGGGCCCGTTCGGGCATCTCGACAACGGGCAGGCGCAGGCGCTGCTCGCGAACCTCGATCGCTCGCGCCTCAGGCACGTGATCGGCGCGCACCTTTCGCAGCAGAACAATCGCCCGGAGCTGGCACGGCGCGCACTTGCGCTCGCGCTTGGTTGCGAGGAGGAATGGGTCGGCCTCGCCGACCAGGAGCTTGGCTTCGACTGGCGCGAGCTGCGCTAGCGGCCGGCACCAAAAAAAACGGCGGGCCCGAGGGCCCGCCGTCTTCCTAAGCGATTGCGAGTTACTTCTTGGCGGCGTCCGCAGCGCCCTTGGCGGCGGTGGCAGCGCCTTTGGCAGCTTCGGCGGCGCCTTTGGCAGCGTCGGCGGCACCAGCAGCGGCTTTGGCCGCATCGGCGGCGCCGGCAGCAGCGTCCTTGGCGCCGGCAGCGGCGTCCTTGGCAGCGCCGGCTGCGTCCTTGGCGGCATCAGCAGCAGCAGCAGCAGGGGCAGGGGCCGGAGCAGGCGCGGCGGCAGGTGCCGGGGCAGGCGCAGCCGGCGGGGTTTTCGGTTCTTCCTTGCCGCAAGCGGCGAGGGCGACCGCCAGCATGGCGGCGAGCAGCAGTGACTTGTTCATTTAGGTTTCTCTCCCAGAGAATTTGGTTTTACGAAAAAATTGGCAAGAGGAGTCGTGCCAACCGAAAATTATAACACTTCAACCTTGCATTTCCCCAGCGGCGGGAGTTTCGGCTTACAGGCCGGGCACGGTGCTCGAAACCCCGGGGTGGGAGGCATTCCAGATCTCCTGGAATCGCGAGCGCATCGCCTGGGCTTCGGCCTCGTCGTTTATGCCGGCCGCGCCGCGGAAGAAGCGCCCCACGGGCCTGCGCACGTAATGGATCCGATCCATCACCAGGAAGCTGTCCTGCAGCTCGCGCAAGTCTTCCGAGGTCTGGTTGATCTGCATTGCATGGTTGTAGCGGGACAGCAGGTTCATCAGCCGCGGGCATTGCCGCGTGACGTGATCGGTGTCGTGCACGACCATGTAGATCCGCCGCGCGCGGTTCCCCGCAAGGAAGCCGCGCAGCGTCTCGATGCGCGCGGGCGAATTGAGCTTGAGGACCGAAAGGGTCGAATCGAACACGCGCAGCTCGTTCCCGTCCAGCTGCAGCAGCCGGTCGACCGCCGCCTGGAAATCCGCCTCGGTGTCGAAACGAAAATAACCTTCCGCCCGTTCTTCCGGCGCCTTCTCGGGTTCAGTCATGGTTTGCGAGGTTTGCGATCCAGCCCCAGGAAGCCCTGCCTGTACCAGTCGAAGATTAAATCCACCGCCCCTGCGCTTGCAAGCCGCCCGCCGGCCAGCTCGCGCGCATCGGCAAGTTGCTGGAGTGCCTTGCGCGTGCGCGCCGCCGGCGCGTACTCGACGCCGTTCAGGTAGACCCGGGTGCCTTGCGTCAGCATGCGCGAGCGGGGGTCGAGGCGAATGGTGGCGACGCCCAGCGCGCGTGTGAAGGCGGCCCGGCCGAGCGCCGGCCGCGGCGCCGAAAACACGACCTCCTGCTTGGGCTCGGACAGGTAACGTCCCGCGAAGCTGGCCACGTCGGCGCGTGTCCAGCGAATCTTTTCCAATGCCTTCGCCGCATGGTCGATGAGGCTCGCATCGATATCCGCCGCATGGGCCGCCGGCTTGCGGTCCGCATCCCGATAGTCGGTTTCGGCAAATCCGCGCTCATGCAGGAAATCGAGGAAGGCGGTCGAAAGCTCGGTGCCGCGCGGCGCGCGAAATCCGATCGAATAGGTCTCGCAAGCACCGATGGCTGTGCCTTCGTGCCCCCAGCCCGGCGGCACATAAAGCATGTCGCCCGGATCGAGCGTCATTTCTTCGCTGGCGCGGAATCCCTCGATCAGCTTGAGCGGCGCGCCATCGACCAGCCTGAACGGCCGCTTGCCCGGCGGCATCAGGCGCCAGCGCCGCCGCCCGGCGCCTTGCAACAGGAAAACGTCGTACGAATCCGCATGCGGGCCCACGCCGCCGCCGTCGGCCGCGTAGCTCACCATGACGTCGTCCAGTCTCGCCCAGGAGAGGAAAGCGAATCGCCTGAGCAGCGAATCCGCCGCGTGCGAGTGCAGGTTCACGCCGTTGACGAGCAGCGTCCAGCCGCGCGGAGGCAGGCGTGAAAGCGCGCGCCGGTCGAGGGGGCCGTTGGTGACCCGCCACTTCGGCCGGCGCTCGATGAGGCGTGCTTCGGCGTCGTCGCCGGACGCAAGGGTAAACAATGCTTGCTTGTCGAGCACGCCCGTAAAGCGTGGAATCGCCTGCCGCACCAGCAGCGGGCGCTTCTGCCAGAACTGCCGCAGGAACGCTTGCGGGCTGAGGCCTCCGAGCGGAGGACGCGATGCGGCCATGCAGCGATTATAGCGGCGCGAAGTTTCCGCATTGGCGGCAGGATTCGCTCGCGCCGACTTTGCTTTAGAATCCGCCGCAAACCGGTCGCCGAGATGCTCCACACTGGACAAGCCGCTCCGATGTTTACGCTGCCGGACGCCGACATGCAGACGGTCAGCCTGGCGTCGTACAAGGGGCGCAAGAACGTGGTGCTCTATTTCTATCCGCGTGACGGCACGCCGGGTTGCACGATGGAGGCGATCGATTTCTCCGACCACGAGGACCAGTTCGGCCTCCATGACTGCGTCATCCTCGGCGTATCGCGCGACGATTGCATGGTGCACGCCGAATTTCGCGACAAGCACGGCCTGTCGGTGAACCTGCTGTCCGATTTCGAGGGCGAGGTCTGCCGCAAGTACGGCGTTCTGCAGGAGAAGGAGGCCGACGGCGTGAAGCGGCTGTTCCTCGTGCGCTCGACGTTCGTCATCGACAAGAAAGGCGTGATCCGCCACGTGCGCTACGGCGTCAATCCGCGCGGGCATGCCGCCGAGGTCTTCGAGGCCGTGCGCAGGCTCAAGTCTTGAAATCCCCGAAAGCCGTCCGCCCGGACACGGTTGTGTCGCTGGAAATGGAGATGCGCGACGCGCAGGGCGAGATCATCCACGCGTCGGACGAGCCGCTCTCGTACCTGCACGGGGGCTACGGCGGCGTGTTCGACGGCATCGAGCGCATGCTCGAAGGCAAGGCGGTGGGCGAAACGGTCCAGGTTCAGCTGGAGCCGGACGAGGCCTTCGGCGACTACGACGCGGAACTCATTCGCATCGAGGCCCGCAGCCGGTATGGCGAGGGGCTCGAGCCCGGCATGGAAGTCGAGGACGCGTTCGACGGCGACGAGCCGCGCACCTACGTCGTTACGGATCTCGCCGACGACAAGGTCGTGCTCGACGGGAACCATCCGCTCGCCGGCATCGCTCTGCGCTTCACCTGCAAGGTGCTCTCGGTGCGCAATGCGACGGACGAAGAAGTCGAGCGCGGCAGCGTGGGCGAAGACGCGGGCGAAGTCGACGACAGCTGAGCCGCCGGTTTGCCCGCCCGTGGCCCAGGGCCTATGATGGGCGCGCAGACACAATAGGCTTACCCGGCAATACCTTAGGAGGATTCGCGCATGATGGATGTGCTCTCGTACGGCATCGGAACGCTGTTCGCCTTTGCCGTCATCCTGTTCCTCCTCTACGTCTTCATCCAGGACGTCACGCAGAAGAAGCACGGCGTGCTGCGAAACTACCCGGTCATCGGGCACCTGCGTTATTTCTTCGAGGAGCTGGGCGAGTATTTCCGCCAGTACTTCTTCGCCGGCGATCGCGACGAGATGCCCTTCAACCGCTCGACGCGCGGCTGGGTATACCGCCTCGCCAAGAACGAGGGCGGCACGATCGGTTTCGGCTCGACGTACGACCTGCACCTGCCGGGCGCGCTGATCTTCGTCAACCATCCCTTCCCGGTCCTCGAGGAAGAACGGCTGCCCACGCCCAGCCTGATCCTGGGCGAGAACCACTGCAAGCAGCCGTTCGAGGCCAAGTCGATCGTCAACATCAGCGGCATGAGCTTCTGCGCGATCTCGGCGCCGGCCGTGCGTTCACTCTCGCGCGGCGCCGCAGTGGCCGGGTGCTGGATGGACACCGGCGAGGGCGGCCTGTCGCCGTACCACCTCGAAGGCGGCTGCGACATCATCATGCAGATCGGCACCGCCAAGTACGGCGTGCGGGATGCGCATGGCGAGCTGTCGCCAGAGCGGCTGGTGGAGCTTTCCAAGGTGGTGAAGGCTTTCGAGATCAAGCTCTCGCAGGGCGCGAAGCCCGGCAAGGGCGGCGTGCTGCCGGGCAAGAAAGTCACGCCGGAGATCGCAAGGATCCGCGGTATCCCGGAAGGCCGGGATTCGATCAGCCCGAACCGCCATCGCGACATTTCCAACATGAACGAGCTGCTCGACCGCGTCGCCTACATCCGCGACCTCACCGGCCGGCCGGTCGGCGTGAAGACCGCGGTGGGCGGCTGGCAGTTCATGAACGAGCTCGCAGATGCGGTCCACAGGCGCGGACTCGAGTTCGCGCCGGACTTCATTGCGGTCGATGGAGGAGAAGGCGGCTCCGGGGCGGCGCCGCAGGCGCTCGCGGACCACATGAGCCTGTCGATCGAAGAGGCGCTGCCGCGCGTGGTCGACGCGCTGATCGAGTCGGGCCTCAAGCAGCGCATCCGCGTGGTGGCCTCGGGCAAGCTGGTGACCTCCGCCCGCGCCGCTTGGGCGCTCTGCGTCGGTGCCGATTTCATCAATACCGCGCGCGGTTTCATGTTCTCGCTCGGCTGCATCCAGGCGCTGCGCTGCCAGTCGAACACCTGCCCCACGGGCATCACCACGCATAGCCCGCGGCTGCAGCGCGCGCTGGTGGTCGAGGAGAAATACCTGCGCGTGGCGAATTACGCCAACAACATGAATCGCGAGATCGACATGATCGCGCACTCGTGTGGCGTGCGGCACGCGCGCGAGCTGCGCCGCGAGCATGTCCGCATCGTGCAGGCGAACTGCCAGTCGATCGCGCTCAACATGATCTACCCGTACCCGGAGCCCAAGGCGCGCGTCCGCGCCGCCTGATCAATCCCGCCAGGCGGTCGACCAGCCGTTCCAGACGCGGCGCGCGCGGTCGGCAACCTCGCTTGCGGTCAGCCCCACCGGGCCGACCGAATCCGCAGTGCATTCGTCGGCTGCGACGCCATGCAGGTGCGTGCCCAGCACCAGCGCTTCTTCGCCGCTGAGGCCTTGCCCCAGCATCGCGCCGAGGATGCCCGCGAGCACGTCGCCCATGCCGGCCGAAGCCATTCCCGGATTGCCCGACGTGTTGATGAACCAGCGGCCACCCCTTGCGACCAGCATGCTGCCGTTGCCCTTGAGGACGATGTGCGAATTGAAGCGCTCGCGCAGGAGGCGCGCCGCGCCGAGGCGGTCCGCCTGCATTTCGCGGGTGTTCGTGCCGAGCAGCCGCGCGGCTTCGGCCGGATGCGGCGTGAGGATCGTGTCCGCGGTGCGCCGAACGCAGGCCTCGCGCAGGTTGGCGTCCTGCGCTAGCAGGTTGAGCGCGTCCGCATCGAGCACGCAGGGGATCTCGCTCGACAACGCTGCGCCGAGCAGCGTTTCGGCGCGCTCGCCTTCGCCGAGGCCCGGCCCGATGACCAGCGCGTTGAGGTCGAGGCCGAGCACTTCGTCCGGATGGCGCAGCATGAGCTCCAGCGCGCCGGGGTCGAACGCCGGCGCATCGTGATCGAGCAATCCGACGAACACCTTGCCGGCGCCGAGCTTGAGCGCGGCGCGCGCGGCGAGCAGGGCGGCGCCGACCATGCCGGCGGCGCCGCCGATGACGGCCACGCTGCCCGCTTTGCCCTTGTGGAAGTTGCGCGGCCTCGCCTTGAGCGCGCGCGGCATGAGTCCCGGCCCGGCAATCCAGCCGCTCGGGGAAAGCAGCCTGGTGGGCTCCAGTCCCAGCTCGGCAACGCTCACTTCGCCGCAGTGGTCCGGCCCGTCCAGCGTGAGGAGTCCCGGCTTTTGCCCGATGAAGGTGAGGGTGTGCGTCGCGCACACTGCAATGCCAAGGATCCGGCCGGAGTCCGAAGCGATCCCGCTCGGGATGTCGAGCGCGAGTACGCGGCACGATTGGGCGTTCGCGTACTCGACGAGGCGCGCGTAGTCGCCCGAGACGTCGCGCGTGAGGCCGATGCCGAAAAGGCCGTCGATGACCAGGGCCCATGATTTGCCGGCGGGCAACTGCACGGCTTCGGCGGCGCTGAGCGTCGTCACGCGGAAAAAGCGCTCGGCGAGGATGCGGGCCGCAATGCGTGCATCGCCGCCGTTGTTGCCCGGCCCGGCGAGCACGAGGATGTCCTTGCCGCGTTCCGAAGCAAGCTTCGCCGCAAGTTCCGCAGCCGCGAGGCCGGCCCTCTCCATGAGGGGCGGCCGTTCGCCGGCGGCGGCCGCCTCGATGCGGCGGATTTCGGCAGTGCTGTAGACGGGGATGCTGGCCATCGCGCCAGCGTACGCCTACTTCTTGTTCATCACCAGATCGGGCAGCCACGTCACCGTCGTGGGGAAGACGGTGATGATCGCGATGCAGATCACGAGGCAGGCGAAGAAGGGCAGGGAACACTTGGCAATGTAGTTGCTGTCCTTGCCGGTCATGTTCTGCAGCACGAAGAGGTTGAATCCCACCGGTGGCGTGACTTCCGCGATCTCGACCAGCAGCACGATGAAGATGCCGAACCAGATGAGGTCGAAGCCCGCCTTCTGGATCATCGGCAGCACCACGGCCGAGGTGAGCACGATCATCGAAATGCCGTCGAGCGCAGTGCCGAGGATGATGTACAGGAACGCGAGCACGCCGATCAGCGCGTAGGGCGAAAGCGCCAGCGAGGCGACCCATTCGGCCAGCGCGCGGGGGATGCCGGTAAACGCCATGGTCATGCTGAGGAACGAGGCCCCGGCGAGGATGAACATGATCATGCACGACACGCGCGTCGCGCCCATGAGGCTGTCGATGAAGCTCTTCCAGGTGAGCGAGCCGCCCCACCACGCGATGGCAAGCGAGCCGAGCACGCCGTAGGCCGCGCATTCCGTGGCCGTCGCAAGCCCAGCGACCAGCACCCAGACGATGAAGATGATCAGCGCGGTGCAGGGGATCAGGTTCCCCGAGGCGCGGACCTTCTGCATGAAGGTCATTTCCGGACCCGGCGGCGGCGTCAGGTGCGGGTAGCGCAGGGCCCAGAAGATGATGTAGCCCGAAAACAGGGCCATCAGGATGAATCCGGGGATGAACCCGGCAAGGAAGATGCGGATGATCGAGGCGTCCGCGGCGACCGCATACACGACCATCGTTATCGACGGCGGGATCAGGATGCCGAGCGTGCCGGCCGTGGCGAGCGAGCCGAGAGCGATCTTCTCGTCGTAGCCCCGCTTCACCAGCTCGGGCAGGGCGACCTTGGCGATCGTCGCGCAAGTCGCCGCCGACGAGCCGGACACCGAGCCGAAGATCCCGCAGCCGAGGATCGTGGTGTGCATGAGGCGCCCGGGCACCTTGTTCAGCCAGGGCGCGAGGCCCTCGAACATCTCTTCGGACAGCTTGGTGCGGAACAGGATCTCGCCCATCCAGATGAACAGCGGCAGCGCGGCCAGTTCCCAGGAGGCGTTTGCGCTCCAGAACGCGGTGAACAGGTTCTTCG
>JANMDK010000037.1:0-15721 GCA_031376265.1 Pseudomonadota bacterium | reverse complement strand
CACGAGCGCCGCGTCAAAGAACTTGCCCGCGAAATCGAAGCGGCGCAAAGCGAAACGGCAGCGCTGCAGGAAAGTTGCAGCCTGCTCGATCGCGAGCGACAGGCCGCGGTCGGTCGTCTCAATGAGGCATTGCGCGAACACAGCGGTGCGGAAGCGCAGTTGGCAACGCTCAGGCAAATCCAGGATTCGATGGCGGAAGACGGCAAGCTCGTCGACTGGCTCGAGCGGCATGGACTGACCGCATCGCCTCGATTCTGGGAGAAGCTGCGCATCGAGGCCGGCTGGGAGATCGCCGTTGAATCTGTGCTGCGGGAGCGCCTGCACGCCCATCAGATCGGCTCTGCGGAGATTCTTCCACGCCTTGCGGCCGACAAGCCGCCGGCGAAGGCGAGCTTTTATTCGCAATCGACGCAACCGGAGGCACCCACGGCGTCGGATCATCCCGCGCTTGCGGGCAAGATCTCCGCGAGCGATCCCGCTATTGGAGGCGCGATCGCCGACTGGCTTTCGGGCGTGCATGCCGTTGAAGGCATTCCATCAGTTGAAGCCCGCGGCGCGTTGCCGCAGGGCGCTACGCTCGTCAATCGCGAAGGCCACCGCTTCTCGCGGCATACCGTCACTTTCCATGCCCCGGACGCCACCGATTCGGGCCTCCTGGTACGCCAGGCGGAAATCGAGGCGCTCGACGGGCGTTGCAGCATCCTTCGCGCCGACCTCGAGGCTGCCCGCGCCAACGTGGTGCGCCAAGAGCAGGAGCTTGCGTCGAAACAAACCGAGCTGGCGTCGGCACGAGACACGGCCGCGGAACTGCAGGGCAGCGCCCATGAGGCGAACATCGAGTTGCTGAAAATCTCGCAGGTTGCCGAGCGCTACCGCGAACGCAGCGGACAGATCGGCACCGAGCTCGAAGGGATAGCACTCGAGCTTCAGAAGGCGCAAATGCGAAAGTCCGAGGTCCTGCAGGCAATCGAAACGATCGGGGCAGAAATCACCACCCTCAAGCGCGGGCTGGAGGAAGTCAGGTCGGCGCACACCGAGGCCGAGGTCGCACTTACCGAGCAGCGAAGGGCATTGCAGCAGGCGGAAAGGGCTGCACAGGAAGCGATTTTTGCCGATCGCGAATGCCTTTCCAAGATCAATGAGATCGACAACTCGGTAAAGATCGTAGACCAGCAGATCGAGCGGGCCGACCTCGACGTGGTCAAGCTGACTGAAGAACTGGCGGTCGATCCAATCCCGGAAGTTCGCGAGGCCCTGGACACCGCCATCGAAACGCGTATCGGCTGCGAAAAGACGCTTTCCGAGGCCCGCAACACTGTCGAAGCCGCAGCGGCCGCGCTGCGGGCTCTCGAGGAAGAAAGCTCCCAGATCGAAGGGCGCATGGAGCCACTTCGCGAGCGGGTCGGCGAGCTCAAGCTCAAGGAGCAGGCCGCGCGCATCAACTTCGACCAATTCGCTACGCAGCTAACCGAGGCGGGCGCGGACGACACGCGCCTTGCGGTCGAGGCTGAGACCGCGCCGCGTCCATCGGCGTTGCAGTCCGAGATCACGCGCCTGAGCCAATCGATCGCTGAACTGGGGGCCGTCAACCTTGCGGCGCTCGAGGAATTGAAAACCAGCAGCGAACGCAAAGGCTTCCTCGATTCGCAGTCGGCCGACCTCGACGAGGCGGTCAAGACGCTGGAAGACGCGATTCGCCGGATCGACCGCGAAACCCGTGAGTTGCTGCGCGAAACGTTCGAAAGCGTGAACAGGCACTTCGGCTCGTTGTTCCCGATGCTTTTCGGGGGCGGCGAGGCCAAGCTGCTCATGACCGGCGAGGAAATCCTGGACTCCGGCGTGCAGGTCATGGCGCAGCCGCCCGGCAAGCGAAACAGCAGCATCCACCTCCTGTCCGGCGGGGAGAAAGCCCTGACCGCAATTTCGCTGGTATTCGCGCTCTTCCAGCTCAATCCCGCGCCGTTCTGCCTGCTGGACGAAGTCGACGCGCCGCTGGATGATTCGAACACCCAGCGGTTTTGCGACCTGGTGCGGAAGATGTCCACGCAGACCCAGTTCCTTTACATCAGCCACAACAAGATCACCATGGAAATGGCGAGCCAGCTGGTTGGCGTTACGATGCAGGAATCGGGCGTTTCGCGCGTGGTGGCGGTCGACATCGACGAAGCTTTGCGCATGCGCGAGGAACTCGCGGCCTGAGCGGCGAGCGGCGATGAGCGAATTCCAGGCAGGCCTGCTCGCAATCGGATTACTGGCGGTCGCGGCCGTGTTCGGCTACAACAAGTGGCAGGAGCACCGCGCCGGCCGTGCGGCCGACGAATCCTTCCGTTCCCGCCATCCCGATGTGCTCACCGATGCACGACCGGAAGCAGTGCAAAGCCCGAGCGCACACCAGGACAACGAACCCCGCGTCGAGCCAGTGCTGACGAGTCGATCGCCGGTCCTGCCGGCCGCGTCTGCGGCAGATGGCGCCGCGCGACCGGTGCCGGACGCTCGTGTCGACTATGTGATCGAAATGAGTGGCGATGCGCCTGCAGGTGCCATGCTTTCCGAAGCATGGGCGCCGATCGAGAATCGATTCGCGCGCCGCGCCAGCCTCATTGGGCTTGTAGACGACCGGTGGATGCCGGCTGGCCAAGGTCTGTCGAGCGGCAAACTGGAGGCGGCCCTGCAACTCGTGAGCCGCAAGGGTGTCCTTAGCGAGAGTGAATTGCTCGAGTTTCGCTCGGCGGTTGAAACAATGGCCGCCAAGCTGCAATTTGTTGCGAGAGCCCCCGAAATGAAGGACGCTCTCGAGGCGGCGCGCCTGGTCGACGGCGTCTGCGCTGAAGCGGACATCCAGGTGGCGTTCCACGTTGTTGCGGCACCGGGGGCGGTGTTTGCCGGCACCAAAGTGCGCGCGGCAGCCGAAGCCGCCGGATTCGCGCTCGACGGCGAGGGCCGGTTCGCACTGCACGATGAGGACGGAAGAAAATTGTATGAATTGAGCGACCGCGATGGCACCAAATTCCTGCCGGCAACGATGAAGGATGCTGCACCGCAGGCATTAACGCTCTCGATGGACGTCCCGCGCGCGCCGGACACTCAACGCACCTTTGACGCCATGGTTCGATTCGGCAGGCAGTTGGCGAATCTGTTGGGCGGCGGTCTCGTCGATGACAACAACCAGCCGCTGGACGAGAAGGCGGTGTCGGCGATCAATTCCCAACTGATGGTGGTTCGCCGCAGTCTGGAAACCCAAGGAATCGCCCCCGGCAGCCCGCTGGCGCTCCGCCTGTTCTCCTGATTTCAGCAGCGATGGCAATACCGAAGGCGGTGCGTGTCGAGGCTCAGGGCCTGCGCCTCGAGATCGACAGGCATAACCGGCGTTACTACGTTCTCGACCAGCCGACCATTCCGGACGCGGAATACGATCGCCTGTTCCGCCGCCTGCAGGAAATCGAAAGCCAGTATCCCGAGCTCGTGGGGGACGATTCCCCGACGCTCCGTATCGGCGGCAAACCGCTGGCGCAGTTCGCCGAAGTCACTCACAGCGTGCCAATGCTGTCGCTCAACAATGCATTTTCAGAAGAGGAGGTGCGGGCGTTCGATGAGCGCGTTCGCAAGGCATTGCAGGTAGACGCCGTCGAATATGCGGTGGAGCCGAAGTTCGACGGCCTCGCGATCAGCCTGTCCTACCGGGACGGTGTTTTCGCGCAAGGCGCCACTCGCGGCGACGGTGCGACCGGCGAGGACGTCACGCCCAACCTTCGGACGGTCCGCTCGATACCACTGCGGCTTGCCGGGCCAAACGCCACAAAAGACCTGGAAGTGCGCGGCGAAGTCCTGATGTTCCGCCGCGACTTCGAAAAGCTCAACGAGCGCCAGCGTGCCGCAGGCGAGAAGGAGTACGTGAACCCCCGCAATGCCGCCGCGGGTGCCCTACGCCAACTCGATTCGCGCATGAGCTCGAAACGCCCGCTGAGCTTTTTCGCGTACGGAGTGGCAACCGCATTGGCCGGGCAGGAGACACATTCGGAAATCCTCGATCGGCTCCACGCGCTCGGCTTCCCTGTCGCGGGTGAACGCGCAACGGTCAAAGGTGCCGAAGGCCTCCTTGGCTACTACGGGCGAATAGGCGCCTTGCGGGAAAAACTTCCGTATGCAATCGACGGCGTCGTCTATAAAGTGAACCGCCTCGATTGGCAGAAACAGCTCGGATTCGTATCCCGAGCACCGCGCTTTGCAATTGCGCACAAATTTCCCGCGGAAGAAGAACTCACGCAAGTGATCGGGATCGACGTTCAGGTCGGTCGTACCGGCGCCATCACTCCGGTAGCGCGCCTCAAGCCGGTATTCGTAGGCGGGGTCACGGTGACAAACGCGACGCTGCACAACGAAGACGAACTGCGGCGCAAAGACGTGCGAACAGGCGACACAGTGGTTGTCCGGCGCGCCGGCGACGTGATTCCGGAGGTGGTTTCTGTCGTAATCGAAAAGCGTGCGAAAGGAAGCGTCCCCTATTCGATGCCGACCGAATGCCCGGTATGCGGTTCAGCCATTACACGGTTGGAAGACGAGGCTGTGGCGCGGTGCTCCGGCGGATTGTTCTGCGCGGCGCAACGCAAGCAATCCCTGCTTCACTTTGCCAGCCGCAGGGCGATGGACATTGAGGGGCTCGGCGAAAAGCTTGTCGACCAGCTCGTCGATGGGGATCTTGTGCACACTCCGGCCGATCTTTACCGTCTCACGCTGCCCCAGCTTTCGGGCCTCGAGCGCATGGCGGACAAATCGGCCGCCAATATCCTTGCGGGACTCGAAAAATCGCGGGAGACCACTTTGCAGCGATTCATTTTCGCGCTCGGCATCCGAAATGTCGGCGAAAGCACGGCGCGCGACCTCGCGGGCCATTTCGGCGGCCTGGACCGCATCGTTACTGCGAGCCTCGAGACCCTCGTATCGGCGCCTGACGTCGGACCGATCGTCGCGAAATCGATCCGGCAGTTTTTCGACGAACCGCACAATCTGCAGGTGATCAAGGGACTGCGCGAGGCCGGCGTCGTGTGGAAGGAGGGCGAAGGCAGGAAGCTTTCGACGGGGTCGAAATCACGAACGTTCGTCCTCACGGGGACGCTTCCGACAATGACGCGGGACGATGCACGTGCCATGATCGAGGCGCGTGGCGACAAGGTCGCCGGCTCTGTGTCGAAAAAAACCGACTACGTTGTTGCAGGCGGGGATGCCGGCAGCAAGCTCGCCAAAGCAACCGAACTCGGCGTAAAGATCATTGACGAGAAGGAGTTCCTGAAACTCATGGAAGAAACCGAATGACGATCGCGCGCCCCCTCAGGAAAGCCGTGTTCCCCGTCGCCGGGCTCGGAACCCGATTCCTGCCGGCGACGAAGGCGAGCCCGAAGGAGATGATGCCCGTCGTCGACAAGCCCCTGATCCAGTATGCCGTCGAAGAGGCTGCAGCCGCGGGCATCACCGACATGGTGTTTATAACCGGGCGTAACAAGCGCGCCATCGAGGACCATTTCGACAAGGCCTACGAAATGGAAAGCGAGCTTGCGGCCAAGGGCAAGGACGAGCTCGTAGAGCTTGTACGGCAGGTGCTGCCGCGCGGATGCCGCTGTATCTATATCCGCCAGTCGGAGCCCCTCGGCCTTGGGCATGCGGTGCTCTGTGCACAGCCTGCAGTCGGCGACGAGGCATTTGCAGTCATCCTGGCCGACGATCTCGTTGCCGCCAATCCCCCGGTGATGGCGCAGATGGCAGCGTTGTTCGAGCGGGAGCAGTGCTCGATCCTCGGCGTCGAGGATGTCCCGGCCGAGCAGACCGCGAGTTACGGCATCGTCAGCCCCGAGGAGCAGGGCAGCAACCTTACCCGGATCAAATCCATTGTGGAGAAGCCCGCACCTGAGGATGCTCCGTCGACGCTTGGCGTCGTCGGACGCTACGTGCTCAGCCCCGGAATCTTCAGGCATCTCGCCGCGGGCAAGCCGGGTCGCGGGGGTGAAATCCAGCTTACCGATGCGATCTCTTCCCTGCTGTCGGAGGAGAGGGTGCTCGCCTACCGGTTTTCGGGGGAACGTTATGACTGCGGCTCGAAACTGGGTTATCTAAAAGCAACGGTCGAGCTGGGCCTCCGCCATCCGGAGGTCGGTGCCGAGTTCGCGGAATTCCTCGCGAGGCGCCGCTAGATGCCCGATTCGAGCCAGGCGTGGCAGATGCTGCGCGGCGCGGACCTCGTTTTCGGAGCTGAAGAGGTCGCCCATGCGATCCGCGACCTTGCCGGAAAGATCACGGGCGAGCTCGCCGATGCCTATCCGCTTGTGCTTACGGTCATGGGTGGTGCAGTCGTCTTCGCCGGCCAGCTTCTTCCGCTTCTCCGATTTCCTCTCGACTTCGACTATATCCACGTGACCCGCTATGGTTCCGCCATTGTCGGATCCAAGCTCGACTGGCGCGTGGCGCCGCCTGCACAGGTGCGCGGGCGCACGGTGCTCGTCCTCGACGATATCCTCGACGGTGGAAATACGATGGCGGCGATCCGGGAACGCGTCCTCAGTCTCGGCGCGGCGGCATTCTATTGCGCGGTACTTACCGAGAAGGCGTCGGGCGTCGCGAAACCGATAACGCCCGACTTCGTGGGACTCAAGGTGCCGGACCGGTTCGTCTTCGGGTGCGGAATGGATGCGCGCGGCTTCTGGCGAAACCTGCCCGAGATTTACGCGCTGAAGGAGGAAGGGTAATGCTCGCGATCATCGGTGGCAGCGGCCTGTCGCGGCTCGCCAACTTGCCGCAGCCGAGCAAGAGCGCGTCGACCACGCCCTACGGCGAGCCTTCCGGGCCGTTGACGCTCGGCTCGATGGGCGGGCATCCGCTGGCCTTCCTTGCACGTCATGGCTACGACCACAGCATCCCGCCGCACCAGATCAACTATTGCGCAAACCTGTGGATGCTCAAGGAGCACGGTGTGACCAAAGTCGTCTCGGTCGCCGCGGTCGGCGGCATCCGCAATTCGTTCGGGCCAGGCATGCTCGTGGTCCCTCACCAGCTCATTGACTATACGTGGGGCAGGCGCTCCACCTTTTTCGAAGGGGCGGGCTCCCCGGTGACGCACATCGATTTTACCGAGCCCTACACCGCGGGTCTGCGCGAGGCGATCCTCGATGCGGCAAAAGCATGCGGCGAGTCGTTAGCCGAAGGCGGCGTCTACGCGGCCACACAAGGTCCGCGCCTCGAGACGGCCGCAGAAATCGACCGGCTCGAGCGCGATGGTGCCGATTTGGTCGGCATGACCGGAATGCCGGAAGCCTCGCTCGCTCGCGAGCTCGGCATGGATTACGCAACCATCGCGGTGGTCGCCAACCACGCGGCCGGACGCAGTGACAGTGCCCGACAAATTTCAATGCAGGCAATCGAAGATGTACTGGAGGTGGCGATGGGGAGAGTGCTGAGGATTGTCGAAAGGCTTGCGGCCCAATGATCCGCGACGTGCTGAAGATGGGCGACGAAAGGTTGCTCGCAATCTCCAAACCGGTGGAGAAATTCGATACGCCTGAGCTGCATGCACTGTTGGCCGACATGCACGACACGATGGCGCACCTCGACGGCGCCGGCCTGGCCGCGCCGCAGATCGGCGTCGGCCTTCGCGTCGTGGTATTCGGGGTCACCAACAATCCGCGCTATCCGGACGCCGAAGCCGTGCCGTACACGGTCTTGATCAATCCGGTGATCGAGCCGCTCTCCGGCCAAACCGAAGAGGGTTGGGAGGGCTGCCTGTCGGTGCCCGGACTCCGTGGCGTTGTCCCGCGATACTCCCACCTTCGGTACCGTGGCTTCGACGCCGCCGCAAAGCCGATAGATCGGGTGGCCGAAGGATTTCATGCCCGGGTGGTCCAGCATGAATGCGACCATCTCGACGGCATACTCTATCCGATGCGAGTGCGGGATTTCAGGCGATTCGGATTTATTGAAACGCTGTTCCCCAACCAGGAAATCAAGGACGACTGAAGCCGGTCGGCCGCAGTCAGTTAGACGTGGAGCTCCTCGAGAAGATCCTGCTCGAGCATCAGGACAACACGCTGGTTGGACAATGACTCTCCGGCCACAAGAAAAACGTCTTCGGCGCGATCGCCAAGGGTGTTGATCTTGGCGCTGCGCAGGTTCATGTTGTATCGCGCAAGGACTCGCGCGATTCCGTAGAGGAGGCCCGGCCGGTCGCTCGCCACGACAGAGAGTACGTGCAGGGTGCCACGCTCATCCGGTCGGATATCCACCGATGGCGACACGGGGAAGTGCCTGGCCCGGCGGGAAATGCGTCCGCGCGCCGGCGGGGCAAGCGGCGCGTCCGAAAGGATCTCGAGGCCAAGCTCGTTCTCGATGAGGCTGATCATGTCGCGGTAGTGCGCGGCTTTGCCCTTGCCCATGATCAGGAACGTATCGAGAGCGTAACCATGTCGCGTCGTATGGATCTTGGCCTCGACGATGTTGAAATTCGCGCGCTCGAAGTAGCCGCAGATCCGCGCAAACAGTTCTTTGCGGTCCGGCGTATAGATCATGACCTGGAGCCCCTCGCCGAAACTCGAGAGGCGCGCCCGCACAACAGCCTTGGCGGAGTCGACGCGGTAATGGAGGTTGCGCGTCTGCCAGGCGATCTCCTGCGCGTCGTGGCGAAGGAAGTAGGCGGTGTCGAGCTGCGACCAGAGCTTGTCCTTGACCGAATCCGACAGCGCATAAAGGCGCAGCAGGCGCATCGCCTCTGCCTGCGTGTCGGCTACGGCCGAATCAAGCCTGAGCTCGCCTCCCGTCAGCAGATGGCGGGTGGAACGGAAGAGGTCTTCCAGGAGTTTCGCTTTCCACGCGTTCCAGACTTTGGGGCTGGTGCCTCGAACATCCGCTACGGTCAACAGGTAGAGCGCGGCCAGCCGCCGCTCGGTCTCTACGACTGCCGCGAAGCCGGTGACGACGTCGGGATCCGAAGTGTCCTGCTTCTGCGCGACCGAGGACATCGAGAGGTGATGCGTGACCAGGAACGTAACCAGCTCGATGTCGTCCTGCGACAGGCCGTGGCCGCGGCCGAACCGGCGCACGTCGGCCGCGCCGAGATTGGAATGGTCGCCGCCGCGTCCCTTGGCGATGTCATGGTAGAGGGCCGCGACGTACAACAGCCAACGGCGGTCAAAGCCGCTCATGAGCTGGCTCGCAAGCGGAAATTCGTGCGCCAGCTCGGGCATCGTGAAGCGGCGGAGGTTGCGGACCACCATCAGGATGTGCTGATCGACCGTGTAGACATGGAACAGGTCGTGCTGCATCTGGCCGACGATGCGCCCGAATTCCGGGATGTAACGGCCCAGGATGCCGTATTGGTTCATGCGCCTGAATTCGTGCACGATGCCCCGCGGCTGCTGGAGGATCTGCAGGAAGAGCAGCTTGTGAAGCGGATTGCGCCGATAGGCCGCGTCAATATGTCGCCTCGCCCGCCACAGCGCCCGCATTGTAGGCGCGGTCATGCCGCGCAGCTCCTGATGCTGCTGCATTAGCAGGAAGACTTCGAGAATCGAAGAGGGCTCGCTATCGAAGACGCCTTCGTTCCGCGCATCGAGCAGCTCGCCGCGCACCTGGAACCGCTCGTTCAGCACGCGCGGCTGGGGCAGCGCCCTTTGCGTTACGCGCGCACCGAGGTTCTGCAGGAGGATCGTGTTGAGTTGGGTGATCGCCTTGGCCGCGCGGAAATAACGCTGCATGAGCACTTCGCTTGACCGCCGCGTGCCGGTCCCGTTGCAGTGCATCTGCCCGGCGAGCGCGGTCTGGTAGTCGAAGACGATGCGGTCCTCGCGACGGCCCGCAAGGTAGTGAAGCCGGATCCTCAGTTCCTTCAGCAGGTCCTCGTTGCGTCCGAGCTCGACGGCCTCGGCCCGCGTGATCAGGCCGTGGAGCTCCAGGTCCCGCCAGCGCGTGCCGATGCCCGAAGCGGAGGCAATCCACTGGATCGTCTGCAGGTCGCGTAATCCGCCCGGCGCCTCTTTCAGGTTCGGCTCGAGCGCGTAAGGCGTGTCCTGGTGCTTTGCATGCCGGTGCTCCTGCTCGAGCCGCTTGGCTTCGAAAAAGGCTTCGCTGTCGACGTTAGCGCGCATGGTCGTCTCCAGCTGGCCAAAAAGAATGCGGCTCCCGCAAACGAGGCGCGCTTCCAGCAGGGACGTCTGCACCGTGATGTCCGATGCTGCAGCTTCGACACAGGCCTCGATCGTGCGGACGCTATGCCCCGTTTCCAGGCCGACATCCCAGAAAAGCCCGACAAGCGATTCGAGGCTCTCCTTTTCCCGGGGATTCGGCTCGTCCTCGATCAGGATAAGGATGTCGATGTCCGAGAACGGGAACAACTCGCTGCGGCCGTAGCCGCCCACCGCCACGAGTGCCGCGCCGCGCGGCATCCCCGCGCTTTTCCACAGTGAGCCGAGAGTCCGGTCGATCAGCCGGGCATGGTCCCTCAGAAGCTTCGCTGGCGAGGAGCGCTCGGCAAACTCTGTGCGCAGCTCGGTGCGCCCGGCCTGCAGGAACGCGCGGGTCCTGTCTACCGGGGACGGGGCGGCGCGTAGAGCTGCGACCACGCTATCCGATGACTGGGGGCGGCGGCGGGGCGCCGGCCGATCGCGTCAGCACGTCATACCCGGTCTCGGTGACAAGCACGGTGTGCTCCCACTGGGCGGACAAGCTGTGGTCCTTGGTCACGATCGTCCAGCCGTCGGCCAGCTCGCGGATTGCCGGCTTGCCGGCATTGATCATCGGCTCCACCGTGAATGTCATGCCTTGTTCGAGCTGCAATCCGGTACCCGGCCGCCCGTAATGCAGGATCTGCGGATCTTCGTGGAACCTGCGGCCGATGCCGTGTCCGCAGAACTCCCTCACAATGGAGAAACCGTGCTTCTCGGCGTGCGCCTGGATTGCGGCGCCGATGTCACCCAGTCGCGCCCCGGGCTTCACGTGGGCAATGCCGATCCACATGCTCTCGTAGGTGATGTCGCAAAGGCGCCGGGCCTGGATGCTCGGTTCGCCGACGAAGTACATGCGGCTCGAGTCGCCGTGGAAGCCATCCTTGATTACGGTAACGTCAATGTTGACCACGTCGCTCGGCTTGAGTATCCGGTCGCCGGGAATCCCGTGGCAAACCTGGTGATTGACCGAGGTGCAGATCGACTTGGGAAATGGCTTGTACCCGGGAGGCGCGTAATTGAGCGGCGCGGGCACCGATCCCTGCTCATTGACCATGTAAGCGTGGCAGAGGTCATTGAGCCGTCCGGTGGTCACGCCCGGCTTGACGTGCGGCGTGATGAAATCGAGCACTTCGGACGCCAACCGGCCGGCAACGCGCATTTTTTCTATTTCTTCCGGGGTCTTGAGCGTTACGGCCATGGTTTCGGACAGGAAAGGCGGGATTTCGGAGAGGGCGCGAGGATACGGTAATCATGCCCCGGAGGCAACGATCGTTGGGTCTTGAGCCCTGATTATGCTAGAATTTCAGGCTGGCTAATCAAGGCTGTGCGCGGCCCCTTCGGGTTACGCGGCCCTGCATGAGGCCAAATTTCCCGCCCGTCGTTTTAGGGTGCCCCGGACAAGTCCGTTTTTGCCGGGGTTTCGCGACGCACGGGCGGTAGTGATCAACCCTAAAAAGGAACAGTCGATGTCGGCAACGATGCGTGAAATGCTGGAGGCGGGCGTCCATTTCGGACACCAGACCCGTTACTGGAACCCGAAGATGGAGCAATTCATTTTCGGCCACCGCAACAAGATTCACATCATCAATCTCGAGAAAACCCTGGTCATGTACCAGGGCGCGCTCAAGTTCATCCGCCAGCTTTCGGCCAACAAGGGCAACCTGCTCTTCGTCGGCACCAAGCGCCAGGCCCGCGAGATCGTCCATGAGGAAGCCCTGCGTTGCCAGTCGCCTTTCGTCGACCACCGCTGGCTCGGTGGAATGCTCACGAACTTCAAGACCGTAAAGCAGTCAATCAAGCGTCTCAAGGAAATGGAGCTGATGACGCAGGACGGTTCTTTCGAGCGGATCGCCAAGAAAGAGGCCCTGGGCCTGCAGCGCGAGATGGACAAGCTGCAGCGCAGCCTCGGGGGCATCAAGGACCTCGTGAGCCTGCCGGACGCGCTTTTCGTGATCGACGTCGGCTACCACAAGGGTGCGATCACCGAAGCGAACAAGCTGGGCATTCCGGTGGTCGCAGTGGTGGATACGAACCATTCGCCCGAAGGCATCGACTACGTGATTCCGGGCAACGACGATTCGAGCCGCGCGATCCGGCTGTATGCGCGCGGCGTCGCAGATGCCGTCCTTGAGGGCCGCACGCAGTCTGTTGAAAGAGTGATAGCAGCTTCGAAGGACGAATTCGTAGAGGTTAACGACGAGGCGGCAGCCTGAATCGGTAGACCCGGAGCGAACACAAGGGGCCGCAGGCCCCTTTTTTAAATCCAGAGCAAGAAATAGCAGGAGCGATTGAATGGCGGAAATTACGGCGGGCCTGGTCAAAGAATTGCGCGAGATGACCGGCCTTGGAATGATGGAATGCAAAAAGGCGCTGCAGGAAACCGGCGGGGATCTTGGCAAGGCCGAGGAATTCCTGCGCATCCGCAGCGGCGCAAAGGCGAGCAAAGCGGCCACCCGCGTTGCCGCCGAAGGCGTGATCGGGGTGTACGTTTCACAGGATGGGAAGCTCGGTGCCCTCGTCGAAGTGAACTGCGAAACCGATTTTGTCGCGCGGAATGACGACTTCCTCGCTTTTTCGAGCGGCCTGGCAGAAGTCGTGGCCAATGAGAATCCAGCGGATCCCGCGGCGTTGGCTGCGTTGTCGATCGACGGATCCGGCATCGAGGCCAGGCGGCAGGCGCTGGTGCAGAAGATCGGCGAGAACATCTCGATCAGGCGATTTCAGCGCCTGGCGGCGCAGGGCAGGCTGGCCCAGTATGTTCACGGCAGCAAGATCGGCGTGCTGGTCGACTTCGAAGGTCCGGAAGAGGCTGGAAAGGACGTGGCGATGCATATCGCGTTCGCCAAGCCACGCTACCTCAGGAAGGAAGAGGTCCCGGCCGATGCAGCCGCGAAGGAGCGCGAGATCCTTACCGCACGTGCCAACGAGTCCGGCAAGCCGGCCGAGATCATCGCCAAGATGGTTGAAGGCGGGATCAACAAGTTCCTGGGAGAAATCTCCCTGCTTGGCCAGCCTTTCGTCAAGGACGACAAGCAGACGGTCGAGAAAATGCTGTCGGCCAAGAAAGCCAAACTGCACGGCTATGCGTTTTTCGTAGTTGGCGAGGGAATCGAGAAGAAAACGACGGACTTTGCGGCAGAAGTGGCCGGAATGGCACGCTGAGCATGCGGGCCGCCGCCGTGCCGAAATACAAGCGCATTCTCCTCAAGCTATCGGGCGAGGCCCTGATGGGGGAGGACGCTTACGGCATCAACCGGCAGACCATCGGGGACATCGTCGGTGAAATCGCGACCGTCGTGCGGATGGGCGTCGAAATTGGCGCGGTCATCGGCGGCGGCAACATTTTTCGGGGCGTCGCCCCAGGCGCGGCCGGGATGGACCGGGCCACGGCGGACTACATGGGCATGCTTGCCACCGTAATGAATGCTCTTGCCTTGCAGGATGCGATGCGGCACGCCGGCATTGCGAGCCGTGTACAGTCTGCGCTGAACATCGAGCAGGTCGTGGAGCCGTATATTCGCGGCAAAGCGATCCGCTACCTGGAGGAAGGCAAGATCGTGATTTTCGCGGCCGGCACAGGCAATCCCTTCTTCACGACCGACACCGCGGCGGCGTTGCGCGGCAGCGAAATGGGGGCGGAAATCGTGCTCAAGGCCACCAAGGTGGATGGCGTCTACACGGCCGATCCGAAAAAGGATCCGTCTGCGCGCCGCTACAGCCGGATAAGCTTCGACGAAGCCATCAACAAGAATTTGAAAGTCATGGACGCGACGGCGCTCACGCTTTGCCGCGACCAGAAACTGCCGATCAACGTGTTCAGCATCTTCAAGCCCGGAGCACTGCAACGAGTCGTTGCCGGAGAAGATGAGGGCACACTGGTGCACATCTGAGATCCACGCCGGAGGCAACATGATCATCGCCGAGCTGAAAAAGACCACCGAAGCCAAAATGAAGAAGTCGCTCGAGGCGCTCAAGAACGACCTGGGCAAGGTGCGCACAGGCCGCGCCCACACCGGGCTGCTCGACCATGTCATGGTCGATTACTACGGCGCGCAGACGCCGCTGAGCGGCGTGGCCAATGTTTCGCTCATCGACGGCCGCACCATAGGGATCCAGCCGTGGGAAAAGAAGATGGTCGCGGCAATCGAGAAAGCCATTCGCGAATCCGACCTCGGGCTGAATCCCGCTGCGGTAGGGGATACGATCCGGGTTCCGATGCCCACGCTTACGGAAGAACGGCGCAAGGAACTCGTAAAGGTCGTCCGCGGCGAAAGCGAGAATGCCCGGGTGGCCGTGCGAAACCTGCGCCGGGATGCAAACCATGCGCTCAAGGAAGCGCTCAAGAAGAAGGAAATCTCCGAGGACGACGAGCGGCGCGCGCAGGACGAAGTGCAGAAACTGACGGACCGGCACGTGGCAGAGATCGACAGGATGCTGCAGCACAAGGAGGCGGAGCTCCTCGCCGTCTAACCTCAAGGACTCCCTTCCATGCACAAGAGCTCCACGATCGCAGTACCCGAATCGCATGACGTTCCGCGCCATGTCGCGGTCATCATGGATGGCAACGGGCGGTGGGCGAAACGCAGGCACCTGCCGAGGTTTGCGGGTCACCAGCGCGGGGTCGAGGCAGTCCGCGCCGCGGTAAAAGCCTGCGTCGACCGGGGTATCGAGTACCTCACGCTGTTTGCATTCAGTTCCGAAAACTGGCGGCGGCCTGCCGAGGAGGTTGCGCTCCTCATGGACTTGTTTACGGGCGCCCTCACCAAAGAAGTGGCCAAGATGCACCGCAACGGCGTGCGCTTGCGGGTCGTCGGCGATCTCGCCCGGTTCGACTCGCGCATCCGCACGCTCATTACCGAGGCCGAACAGCTCACGTCGGCCAATACAAGGCTCACGCTCACGATTGCGGCAAATTATGGCGGCCGCTGGGACATGCTGCAGGCGCTTACCCGCCTTCTAAAGGACCGTCCCCATGCCGTTTCCGCCGAGCTAACGGAGGCCGACCTCGCGCCGTACCTTTCGATGAGCTATGCACCCGAGCCGGACCTTTTCATCCGCACCGGCGGCGAGCACCGCATCAGCAATTTCCTCCTTTGGCAGCTCGCATATACCGAGCTGTATTTCACCGACGCGCTCTGGCCGGACTTCGGCGCAGAGCAGCTGGACGAGGCGACCAAGTGGTATGCCGGGCGCGAGCGCCGGTTCGGGCGCACCAGCGAGCAGGTCGAGGCCGAACAGCAACCGCGCAAGGGCGGTGCGATCGCGGGGGCGACGGCACCGCCGCGCCGCACGCGAGCGAATGCTTAAGGAGAGGGTCGCCACCGCAATCGTCTTGCTCGGTGGGCTTCTCGCCGCGGTATTCGTCCTCCCGACCCACCAGTTCGCGATTCCCGTGGCGGCCATCGTGTGGCTGGCATCTGTCGAGTGGGCGGCACTTGCGAGGTTCGGCGGCACGCGAAAGTATGCCTATGCCGCCGTCAACACACTGGCATTTTCTGCCCTGGTATGGGGCTTCCAGGCAC
>JANMDK010000390.1:0-19202 GCA_031376265.1 Pseudomonadota bacterium | reverse complement strand
GCATCGACGACGCGCGCTTCGAGGTGGTCCCTGGCGCATTCGAGCGGCAGGGACCGTCCCCCGACAATGCCGTACGTTTCGCGATACAGGCTGGTCTCGCCGGCGATGCCTTCGATCGCGCCTTGCACGTCGGTCTCGGCGCGGGCTTCCCTCGCGCGGTTTTCGAGTTCCTCGAGCCGGGCGAGCTTGGCCTTGACCGGCATCGCGAGGCCCTTCGCGATCGCGTCGCGCGTCTTGGACAGTTCAGTCAGCGTTGCCGGATCGATCGCGTCGCGGGAAACGAACGGAATCTCGTGGCGCGAATCCTCGGCGCAAACGCCGGTGCGGGTGGCGGTGAGGTCGCGCTCGGCTTCGGGCAGCCAGTTGCCGAAGCGCCGGCAGAGGTCGGTGACGCGCTGGGTGCCTGCGGCCCTGGCGTCGATCGGCGCTTCGAGCTCGACCGCCTTGCGGTAGCGGTCGCCGGCGCCACGCGCGAATTCGGACTCGCGAAACGCGCCGGATTGCCAAACGAGAAATGCTATCGCAGCGAGCGTAAACGCCCACTCGAGCAGTTCCGGCGGCACTCCTCTTCTCATTCGAGAATTGTGTGGCGTAGCGCACTGAAAAAGAGTGCCGGATTACAAACGGAAACATCTGTTACACATGCGCTATGTGCGCAGGGGCACTAAGGCAGCGTGACTAAATCCTCAGTCGCGGCCGCCGTCGACTGCGCCCTCGACGGAATGCCGCTGCGAGCGCCAGCGAAGCATGCCGCCGGCGAGGTTGGCGACGCGCGCGATGCCCTTGTTCCGCAGCAGCACCGTGGCCTGCGCCGAGCGCGCGCCGGAGCGGCAGACCATCACGATCGGCTTGTCCTTGGAGAGCTCGCCGATCCGCTCCACAAGCGCACCGAGCGGAATCAATTTGGCGCCAGGGATGTGACCAAGGGCGCCGTCGAATTCGTCCGGCTCCCGTACATCGACGATCTCGACGCGCCCGAGGTGCTCCTCGAGCACGTTCGGCTGGATTTCCCAGATGCCGGCGAAGGTGTACGAGAGCGGCGCCCAGCTCTGCTCGGACGCGGCCTTGGCCGCATCGGCGGCGCCCGGCTCAGGCGCGCCGCACTTGAGGTTAGCCGGCACCGCCACGTCCATGAGCTTGGGATGCGGCAGGCCGAGGTTGGTCATGTAGCCGACGAAATCGCCTTCGCCGACGGTCTCGGCCAGGCGCGGGTTGTAGAGCTTCTCCTCGCCGACGCTGGAGGACATGAGGCCCTTGTAGTCGTGGGCCGGGTAGAGCGTGCAGTCCTCGGGCAGCGAGAAAATGCGCTCGCGCACCGATCGGAAGAGCTTGTGCGCGTCGCCCTGCTGGAAATCGGTGCGGCCGCAGCCGCGGATCAGCAGCGCGTCGCCGGTGAAAGCCATCGTCTGGCCGTCGAGGACATAGGTCGTGCAGCCGCCGGTGTGGCCGGGCGTGGCCCGCGCCTCCAGCGAGTGCTTGCCGAAAGTGATCTTGTCGCCGTCGGCGAGGCAACGGTCCGCGCCCTGCGCGCCGCTGTCCTGAGAGAGCGCGATCTTCGAGCCGAGCTGCTTCTTGAGGAGCGAAGCACCGGTCACGTGGTCCGCGTGCACGTGGGTTTCAAGCGTCCAGGTGAGCTTTAGCCCGAGCTCCTCGATCAGCGCCGCATCCCGCCGCGCATGCTCGAAGACCGGGTCGATCAGCACCGCCTCCCGCGACGCCGCATCCGCAAGCAGGTAGGTGTAGGTCGACGACTGCGGGTCGAAGAGCTGGCGGAAAATCATGCGCATGGCGGTAGTGTACTTGGCCGGCGCCAGGGTGTGAGGGCAGTCTGCGCCAGGGCTTCTTTCGCGCTATGACGGGCGGCGTTATACTGAACAATGATCCATAACTTCCGGTCAAAAGAGACCCGGGCGATCTGGGAAGGCTGCTTCGCCAAGGGGTTGCCGAACGACATCCAGCAGGTCGCCCGACGGAAGCTTCGAATGCTGAATGCCGCAAGGCGCCTGGAGGACCTGAAGATTCCCCCGGCAAACCGGCTCGAGGCCTTGAAGGGCGAGCGCAAGGGTCAGTACAGCATTCGAATCAACAACCAATGGCGCTTGTGTTTCGTCTGGACCGGGACAGGCGCAAAAGATGTCGAGATAGTCGACTACCA
Source organism: Pseudomonadota bacterium (assembly GCA_031376265.1). Taxonomy (GTDB): domain Bacteria; phylum Pseudomonadota; class Gammaproteobacteria; order Burkholderiales; family SG8-39; genus SZAS-79. The sequence goes on along the minus strand of JANMDK010000390.1, from coordinate 17,047 downwards.
CTGAGGCAGACGATGAAGAAGCTTCGCAATACCCACCCCGGCGAAGTCCTGCTCGAGGAATTCATGCGGCCTTTCGATCTCAGCCAGAACGCGGTTGCCCGGGCCACCGGCGTTCCGCCGCGGCGCATCAACGAGATTGTGCTCGGTAAGCGCGGAATTACCGCCGATACAGCCCTGCGATTGGCGGCTTTCTTCGGGACATCCGAAGGTTTCTGGATGTCTCTGCAGGCCGATTACGACTTGGAAGAGGCGCGCGGGGCCATCCTCAAGGAACTCACCCGCGTGGAGCAGTCGCGTGCCGAGTACGAGGTGATCCCCAACCCGAAACGCTGAGGTATCCTGAACGGGCAATCCCTCAATCAGGAGCAACCAATGGCAGACGTCGGCAAGGCAGCACCGGATTTCAAGCTCAAGGGGCATGACGGCAGCGAGATTTCGTTGTCGCAGTACAAGGGTTCAAAGTGGCTGGTCGTTTCGGCCTACCCGTTCGCTTTCACAGGTGGATGAAGCAACCAGACCTCCAACTTCAACCGTGCGTTGAAGTCATACGAAGCAAAGGGCGTCCAGATCGTCGGCCTGTCGTGCGACCCGGTTCCCGCGCTCAAGACCTGGGCGCAAAGCATGGGCGGCGTGGGCTATCCGCTCCTTTCCGATTTCCACCCGCATGGCAAGGCATCGCAGGCGCTGGGGATCTACAACGCAGAGGGCGGCTTTCCGCTGCGCTCGGTGGTGGTGGTCGATCCGCAGGGCGTCGTGCGCGCGCATCACACGTACCCGGCGGGGCAGCTGCCGGTGCCTGACGAGGTGCTCGCGGAGATCGCCAAGATGCAGTAGCAATTCCACAACAATTTTTCCCGGAGGCCGCGCCGTCATTGGCTCTCCGGGAAAATTTGTGCCGGTACCGGTACATCCAGGGCGCTCGAGCGCCCTTTTCCTTCCCGTTCCCCCCTTTCGAGAGTCGCCCAAATGCTCAAGTTCTACTACAACGCCGCCCCGAACCCGATGAAGGTCGCCCTGCTGCTCGAGGAGCTCGGCCTGCCCTACGAGCCGGTGCCGATCGACACCCGCAAGGGCCAGCAGTTCGCGCCCGAATTCCTCAAGGTGAACCCGAACGCCAAGGTGCCGGCCATCGTCGACGGCGGCGTGACGATGTTCGACAGCAACGCGATCCTGCTTTTCCTCGCCGACCGCGAGCGCAAGTTCGTGCCCCTGGACGCCGCCAGCCCGGCGCGCGCAGAGATGCTTTCGTGGCTGATGTTCATCGCGAGCGGCATCGGGCCCTTTTCCGGGCAGTCCGTGCACTTTCGCCACGCGGCGCCCGAGCCCAAGGAATACGCGCTCAACCGCTACGACTTCGAGGCGCACCGCCACTGGAAGCTCATCGAGGACCGGCTGGCCAAGTCGAAGTACCTGCTCGGCAACGACTACACCATCGTCGACATGGCGTTCTGGGGCTGGGCAAGGCTCGTGCCTTTCGTGCTCGGCACCGGTGACGACACCTGGAAGGCGTATCCGCAGGTGAAGAGGCTGCTGGACGAGATCAACACCCGGCCGGCCGTGGCGAGGGCGGAGGCGCTGCGCACCAAGGTCGCGTTCAAGACCGAGAACGACGACGAAGCCAAGCGCTTCATGTTTCCGCAGAACGAACGCCTGAAGAAGTAGGGCCGGCCGATGCGCATCATCGACGCCCACACGCATCCCTTCGGCAATCGCGGGCTGGATCTCTCTCCGCATATCAAGTCGGTCCGCGACCCGATCCTCATGCGCCGCCGGAACCCCGAGGTCTTCAAGGAGATGCTCAAGGGCACCGACGACCTCACCGACGAGCTGATCGCAACGATGGATTCGCACGGCGTGGCCAAGGCGCTCATCATGTCGCGCGGCGTCGGCACCAACGAGGACGTCGCCAAGGCGGTGAAGAAGAACCCCGAGCGCCTGGCCGGCCTCTACCGGCCGCTCTACAACAACAAGCTCCAGGGGCCGCAGGACCCGATCGACTGGGCCGAGCTGCGCCGCAACGTCGCTTACTGGATCAAGGAGCTCAAGCTCAACGGCATGGGCGAGATCCGCGTCGGCCGGTTCACCACCGAGTCGGCGCCGGACCGGATCGCGAAGGACTTCGTGCCGCTCTTCGAGATCCTTGCCGAGCACAAGAGCCCGATCATGTTCCAGACGGCATGGACGCAATTCGGCACGCCGATCTATCACGGCACGCCGTTGTTCCTCGATGTGCTGGCCGAAAGCTTTCCCGAGGTGCCGATCGTCATCACCAAGATGGGCCGCGGCTACGACTACCTGTTCGAGATGTGCCTGATCGTCGCCTTCAAGCACGACAACGTCTACCTCGACACCGTGCAGAGTAAGCCGGCGCACGTGAAGAAGGCGGTGGAGGAGATCGGGCCCGAGCGGGTGATCTGGGGCACCGACTGGGAGCAGACCTGGGCTGCGCTCAAGACGCCGGAGGGCGACCTCTACACGCGGTCGCTTGCGATCGTGAACGAGGCGGGCCTCAGTGAAACCGAGAAGGAATGGGTCTTCGGGAAGACCGCGGCGAAGCTCTGGGGGATTTAGAATTCAGAACCGGTGAAATACCAGGGGTGGCTGGGTCGGGGTCGTGTAGGTCAGCGTGAGCGTTGCGTCATTGTTGGAGAACACGAATGTCCCGGCGTGCGGCGGTCCATACACCGGCGTCCCGATGAACGCGTTCCCAACGGTCTGAAGGCGGAGAAAGAAATCTGCTGTCGTGATCCACAAGCCGGCGGCATCCTGAGATAGCGAATACGTCCCGAAATATTCCGTCGGGTCCGAGTCGTATTTCCCGCGATAGGTGCCGTCGACTGCATAAGCCCTGTCCTCCCCCTCGTCCGGCGGGGTCCACTTGGGCACGGGTTCGTGCCTCCATGAGCCGATGATCGAGTTGGTGGAACCCGATCCGACGCGTTTCCAGACGAAAGGCGTCCAATCTTCGTAATGCCCGTGGTGCAGCGTGCCTCCGTCGGGCAGTGAATAGGGTTCTCTTTCCCCCAGCCGGAACCACAGCCCGTCAGGACTCGATTGATCGGCCGTGATCCTGGTATCCGGCGAGCCGCCGACGCCCCACAGTCCGATGAATCGATTGTCCAAAGTCATGCCCCTATGATTGCTTCTCGTCGAGCTCGTATTTCATGGCGATACTATGCCCTAGTCGGGAGGCACTATGAACGAGGCCGCGAACGAGGCCGAGGAACCGTTCCACCGCGGCGAGCGGGCAGTGCAGGCGCGCGCGGGCGTTGGCGAGCGCATGGCCGTCGCCGGCCGGCACGCGATCCGCGACCACATGGTCGACCAGCACCGCGAGTTCTTCGCCCAGCTGCCGTTCGTGGTCGTCGGGTCGGTCGACGATTCGGGGCAGCCGTGGGCGTCGATGCTCGCGCGTCCGGCGGGGTTCCTCTCTGCCCCCACGCCGCACCTGCTCGAAGTGCACGCGCTGCCTTCGCCCGGCGATCCGCTGGTGGTTGCGCCCGGCCGGCCGCTCGGCCTCTTGGGCATCGAGCCGCATACGCGCCGTCGCAACCGCCTCAACGGCGTGGTGGAAAGCGTCGACGAGGACGGCTTCACGGTCGGCGTGCAGCAGAGCTTCGGCAACTGCCCCAAGTACATCCAGGCGCGCGAGCCGCGCTTCCTGCCGCGGCATGCGGGTGAGGCAGTGCATGCAGTTGCGCTGGATGACAGGGCCGTCCGCATCCTGCAGGCCGCCGACACGTTTTTCATCGCCACGGCTTATCCCGGCAGCGACGAGATGCGCTCGCACGGCGTGGACGTCTCGCACCGCGGCGGGCCGCCCGGCTTTATCCGCGTGGAGGACGGCATCCTCTCCGTGCCGGACTACGTCGGGAACAATTACTTCAACACGCTCGGCAACCTCTCGGTGAATCCGCAGGCCGGGTTGCTGGTGGCCGATTTCGCGACCGGAGACCTGCTGTTCGTGGCGGTGCGGGTGGAGATCGTGTGGAGCGGCCCGGAGGTGGAGCGGCTGCCGGGCGCGAAGCGCACGATGCTGATGAAAGCCGGCCGGACGATCTTCATTTCCGGCGCGCTCAGGTTGGCGTGGGGCGAGGCGACGCCTTCGCCTTTCCTGCCCTTGTCGGGGTAGATTTCAGGACGCGCACTGTAGATCAAATCCTTAATAGTACGATTGACAGTGTTATTAACCGCGTGCTCTAATCCTCGGCATTCGACTCGGCGGAAGGTGAGAAATGAGTTCCATCAGCGCAAACGACCTGAAAACCAAGGGGGTGGCCGCCATCGAAGCGATCCTCGAGCAGCATCCGGAAGCAGTGATCTCCGTCCGCGGCAAGGAACGCTTCGTGGTCATGGAAATAGCGCAGTACCACTACCTTCGCGAGTGCGAGCTGGGCGCGGCCCTCGCCGAGACCCGGGACGACTTGAAAGCCGGACGCTTCGTCAAGGAATCCCCCGAGCAGCACTTGAAGCGGATCACCAAATCAAAGAAGTGATTGGCCATGCCGCACGTGCTGGTCTTCACCGAGGCTTATAACCGCCGGGCCGCGCGCTGGATCGAGAGGCATCCCAACCTGCGCGGGCAATACCTGAAAACGCTGCAGCTCCTCGAGGCCAACCCGTTTCACCCCTCGCTGCGCCTGCACGCGCTGAAGGGAAAGCTAGAGGGCCTCCATTCGGTTTCGATCAACCTTTCGTACCGCATCACCCTGGAAATGCTGATCCAGGACGGGCAGATCATCCTGGTCAACATCGGGGATCACGATGCGGTTTATCGATAGCGAGATTACCTGCCGAGTCCCCTGATGGCGTCGATCACCATTCTCGTGCCGGTGGCCATCAGCAAAATGTTGTCGTCCACCCGCACATAGCGGTAGCCGGGTGCGGGCTGGCCAAGCTGCAAGACCAGCGGAGCGGGAACCTCGTAGTAGCGCACGTCCCGCGGGAGCGGCTGGCCGGTCTGCCAGTGCTTCGCCTGCCCCGGCGGCATGCAGCCGTTGTGTTTCTTGGCCAGTCCCGGCGGGCATTTGCCGGCCTGGTACTGGCTCGAGTAATAGTCGTGCACGTAGGTGCGATGCGGGTCGCCGAAGCGCTCCACGCGGTCGCCGCCGCCATGCTTTTTCGGCTTGTTGCCTTTTTCGCCGTGGTCGCGGTCGTCCCGCTGCTCGGCGCGGTCGTGGCCCTTGCCTCCGCCGTCATGGCCTTTTCCGCCTTTGTCGGCGAGCGCCGGGCCGGCGGCCAGGACTGTGCCCAGCGCGAAAGCGATCGCGAGGCCGATGGGTGTTTTTTGGGTGCGCGGCATGGTTGCCCTCCTGATTGGACTGCGAGCGGAGAAGGTACCCACAATCGGCCGCGGCTTCTGTTCTGCAACGCACATAGCCCGGATACAAATCCCGGGACCTATGGCATAAGAACGGATCGCCACGCATTTCTTCGGAGGTATTCATGAACAGAACTGTCCGGACAGCCCTTGCAAGGCTGCTCGCCTTTTCGGCTGCCGCCCTCAGTCCCGGCGCGCATGCGGCGTGGGTCGAATACGACCGCGACGAGAACATGACCCAGTACTACGAGAGCGCAATCGGCAGGAAGGGCGGCATCGCGACCGTGACGGTGCTCTCGAATGCCAAGCTCCCGGTAGAAGTCAAGGAAGGCGTGTCGTTCCGCTCGGTGGTGATCACAGCGGAGTTCAACTGCGACAAGCGGATCGGCAGGGACCTGACCTACACCTTCAAGTCGGGCAGCATGGGGGCGGGTACGAACGTGCCGATGCCGGCGGAGGTTGCCGACCGGAAATGGGACGCGGCGCCGCTGACCGTGGAGTCCGACCCATCCCGCTACGCCATCTGGAAGATCGCCTGCGGCAAAAAATAGCGGCGCTAGCGGGCCAGCTTCTCGAGCGATTTCGCCGCGCTCGCCTCGTAGATCGTCGCGCCCTGCGCCTTCGCGATGCGCAACGCGGTGCCCAGATAGGTCTTCGCCTCGCCAACCGCATCGGCTGAAAGCGCAAGGACCAGCTCGCCGCGCAGGCGCCAGATCTCAGAGATGTAGAGGCCGGTTTCGGGCGTGTTCGAATCCGCGAGCATGCGCTCGACCACCTTGAGCGCCTCGGCGGACCGGCCGAGCGCAAAGAGCGCCTCGGCAAGCACGATCCCCGGATGGACCGCGTTGAACCCGTAGCCGTTGTAGACCGCCTCGAAATTCGCCTCGAGCTGCGCGAGCACTTCGGCGTCCACGCGCTCTCTCGCGTGCGCGGCGGCAAGGGTGAAGGTGCTCACCTTCGAAAACAGCGGGAAATCGTATTTCTCCGCGGCCCGCGCTAGCGCCTGCGCGTGCCAGACGCAGCGCTCGAGGTCGCCGATGATCAGGTAGGTCGTGGTGGCATTGCCGTGGGTGAAGGCGAGGGTCAGCGGATGGCCGAGCGCATCGACGAGCGCAAAGCCGGCGTCGAGGACCGGTTTCACTTCCCGGCCCCGGCCCGCGATGGCGAGCGCACCGGCCTGCACGCAGTGCGAGCAGACGCCCGGGTCGTGCCCGCCGAACACGTAGGAGAAGCGGTGGTGGCGCTCGCGCTCGTAGCGCTGCATGCCTTCGAGCGAGCGGTCGAGCATCGCTTGGGTTTGGCCGGTGAAATAGGCGATGCCCCACGCGTGATGCAGGCTCTCGTACTGCAGGTCGGTGTCGATGAGCTTTGCGCTGACCGCGTTTAGCTCCTCGCCAAGGCGTTTGGCGTCGTCGAGCCTGCGAGAGCGCGCGGCCTTGAGGTAGAGGCCCCAGGCCGCCTGAAATTGCTGCGGCTCGGCGCGCAGCGCCTTCGCAATGCCGTGCGCCTCGCGCAAGACGGCCTCGCCTTCGTCGCTCCCCGGGCCGCTCTGCAGGATGTAGGTCGCGCCGAGCTTGAGCTGCACTTCGAGGATTTCGGCATTGCGCTCGGCCTCAATCGCAATGCTGGCCGCCTCGGCAAGCGCGGCATGGAGGTTGGCGAGCGCCTCCGCGAACGCGAACTTGCGCCCGGCGTCGTCCGCCGCGGCCACCCAGTAGCGGCAGGCCGCTTTTGCGTCGCCCGCGCGGCTGAGGTGATGCGCGAGCAGTCCCGGCTCGGGGGACGCCTGGGTCTGAAGGTAGGTCGCGATGCGTTTGTGCAGGTCGCGCCGCCGGCCGATCGAGTTGCTCTGGTAGGCGGCTTCCTGCACCAGCGAATGGTTGAAGACGTAGCCCGGCTCGAGCGTGTCACGCAGCTCGAAGAGCAGGGCCGAGTCCTGCAGCTTCGCGAGGGCCTCGTCGAGCTCGGCGGGCTTGGCCTCCGCGATCGCGCCGAGCATCGCGCGCGAAAACTGCCGGCCGATCACCGCCGCGGTGAGGGCGATTTCCCTGCCGCGTCCGAGGCGGTCGAGGCGCGCCATGAGCGAATCCTGCAGCGTGGCGGGCACGGCCACGCTGCTGGCCGACTGGCGGTCGAGCACCGAGCGGGTCAGCTCCTCGACGAAGAGCGGCACGCCGTCGCTCCTCGCGGCGATCTGCTGCACCAGCGCCTCGTCCAGGCCCATGCGGCTTGCGACCTGCCGGATCAGGGCCGCGCTCTGCTCGGCGCCGAGCGCCTTGCAGTGGATCACCGTCGCGTTCGGGTGCGAAGGCCAGGTCGACTTGAACTCTGGCCGGTGCGTGATCAACGCCAGCGCGGGACGAGAATCGATCTTCTGCAGCAGGCGGTCGATGAGCGCCTGCGTGGTCGGGTCGCTCCAGTGCGCGTCTTCCACCACGAGGAGCACCGGCTCGCCTCCGCCTGCCGGGGCGAGCACGAAGTCCTCGATGAGCGCGAGCGTGGCGGCCTTGCGTTGTCCCGGCGTCATCTCCATGGCCGAGAGGGCGTCGGCGGACTCGACCTCGAGGAGGCCGGCGGCGAGCAGCAGGTTGGTGCGCGATTCGCGCCCGAAGCCCGCGAGCCACTGCCCGATGCGCGCGAGGTTCGCGGCGGCGGGGGCGTCCGGCTGCAGCCCCGCGCTCCGCCGCAACAACTCGGTGAAGGGGAAGAGCGCCGTGTTGGCTTGATAGGGGGAGCACTGGCAGCGCAGGAGGCGCACGCTTTCGCCGCGCAGCTGCTCGATGAGCGCCTCCGTCAGGCGCGACTTGCCCATGCCGGCCTCGCCCGAGACGAGCGCCACGTGCCCGTTGCCCTGCTTTGCGCGCTGCCAGGCGTCGAGCAGGAAGGCCACTTCGCGCTCGCGCGCCACGAGCGCGCCCGAGCGCGCCGAGCGCGTCGCCGCGAACCGGCTCTCCGCTGCGCGCTCGCCCACCACGCGCCAGACCGTCACCGGCTCGGCGAATCCCTTGAGCGAATGCCGCCCGGCGTCCTTGAATTCGTACAGCGCGGCGGTGAGCTGGTGCGTCGAGGGCCCCACCAGCACCGTGGCCGGCTCGGCCAGCGACTGGAGGCGCGCGGCGAGATTGGGCGTGTCGCCGACCACAGTCTGCTCGCGCACGTCGCCCGAGACCGTCATCTCGCTCGCGGCGACCAGGCCCGTGGCGATTCCCACGCGCGCCTGCATCTCCCGCCCCTTGGGCAGGCGCAGCTTGCCGACTTCGCGGACGATCTCGAGGCCCGCGCGCACCGCGCGCTCGGGCGCATCCTCGAGCGCCTTCGGGAAACCGAAATACGCGAGCACGCCGTCGCCGAGGAACTGGGCGATGTGCCCGTCGTGCCTGGCGATGACCGCGGCGCAGGCGTCGCGATAGCCCTTGAGGAGGCGGTCGAGGTCTTCCGGGTCGAGCTCGCCTGCGAGCACCGTCGAGCCCACGAGGTCGGTGAACACGACCGTGACCTGGCGGCGCTCCATCGATTGGCGGGCCGGGGTTGCGGGTTCGGGTGCGGCCGGCGGATTGGCGCGCAGTTGGGCGGCAGCGGCGAGGAACTTGCGCCGGTGGCCGAGGGAGAAGCCGAGCTTTTCGAGGTCGGCGTCGGTCAGGTCCGGCGCGATCCCGAGGTCGATGTCCTGCGCCGCCAGGGTTTCGGCGTACCGGGCGAGGCCTAGATTTTCAAGCCAGTGTCTGAGGTCGGCCATCGGTTCATGGTACCTGAGCCTCGATCATCCGTTGCCAGTCCAGCAGGAAGTGTTCAATCCGGTTCCGAGGATCGCACGACCTTTCCGGTATAAGACATAGCATCCGTAGTCACTCGATCGTGAGCTACCGCCATGGCCATCCCCGCCCGTCGCCGAATTTCTCGAACTCGGCCCCGAGATTCCTTCAGTGCTGAGTCCGACGCGCTGGACGCTAATCCCAAAACGCTGGCTGAAGTCGCCCTGGCCAAATCGCGGGCGGATCTGAGCGCAGGTCGCTTCGTGATGGAGTTGCCCGCACAACACGTGAATCGGATCATGAAAGCGAAGAAGGGAAGATGACGCGGCACATCTGAATTTTGGAACAATTAGTTCTTTAAGCTGCGCGGATACTGGCTCTCCTGCCAATTTTGTTCCGGTACCGGTACATTTCAATCCGAGCAGGCTGTCGAACTCCCTTATGCGTCTGACAGGGCACCGGACAGATGGCTTGAAGAACCGGCGCCGAAAGCAGGCAATATTACATATGGTATTATGAACGTCATCAGTCTCGGAGGCCGAAGATGACGCTTACGGTGAAACTCGACCCAGACTTGGAAGTAGCGCTCGAACGACGCTGCGCCGCCGATGGCGCCACCAAGAGCGCACTGGTGCACGCGGCATTGCGAGACTACCTTGCGCGTGTCCGCTCGCCCTACGAGCTCGGCGAGGACCTGTTCGGACGGCACGCAAGCGACCGCCGCGACCTCTCGACCCGCAGGCGCGAGCTTTACGCGGAAATCACGGATGCGAAACGCCGCGCTCGCGGATAGCGGGCCGCTGCTCGCCCTGTTCGACCGAAGCGACGCGCACCATAAGCGCGTAGTGGCGTTTCTGCGCGATCATCCGGAACTCAGGCTCCTGACCACTGTAGCGGTGGTGACCGAGACTGCCGCGCTTCTTGCTTCCCGCGTGGGGCACGACGCCCAGCTCGATTTTCTCGAATGGGCAGAACGCGGCGGACTCGGACCGGTCGAGTTCGAGGCCGGAAGCCTTCGCCGTGTCATCGAGATCGTCCGCAAGTACAAAGATCTGCCGTTCGATTTCGCCGACGCAACGCTCGCCGAAGCATGTGCCCGCCTCGGGGTCGAGGCCATCGTCTCGATAGACCGTGATTTCGATGTCTATCGAACCAAAGCCCGGCTTCCTCTCGAGAATTTACTCGGCCACGCCTCGCCTCGCGCCAAACGACCCAGGCGGTAACGCTACAACGAGACGCCCTGCAGGCGCATCGCGTCCCTTGGCGGAAGCCGCTGCTAGAGGCCGAGACGAACATGGTGGCCTGAGAGATAGGGGCCAATTTGGGCACCTTTTTATCTTGCTATCCAATCGCGAGAGGGAGAACATCGAAAGTCGAGGGACGAAACAACAACTAGATGAAGATCTTCTCCGCGTGGAGGAAAGTCCGGGACTTTGAAAGGTCCCGCCTGCCGTTCCTCCACTCCGTCATCGATTTCGACATCCTCATCGAGATCGGCTACGCCGAGGAAGAAGGCAAGCCGCTCACCCTCAAGCAGCTCCTCCTGCTGATCCCCACATCCCGCACCACAGTCCGCCGCAGGCTCTCAAAACTCGTCGAGGAGGGCGTCGTGGTGCAGCGAAAAAGCGCGAGCGACCAGCGCGCCAACCTGCTGACGATCTCGGCCTCCAGCCTCAAGGTGTTCGGCAAGTACGCGGGGACCATCACCGCGGCATTCACCTTCCCGCAGGCTTAGGGCGTCAGGATTTTTCCGGCGTAAGCAGGTCCGCGCAGGCCGCTGGCACGCCGGAGAGCGGTTCTTTCGATCCGGCCATGGTGGCGTAACCGCTCTTGGCAATGACGTCGCCGCGCGACCATTTGTCGACTTTTTTCAGCGCTGCGAGCTGCGCGTCGTAATCCTTTGCGGTCTTGTATTGGGACGCGCACATGTTGGCGTAAGCGCCGACGACGGCGGTTTCCGACTGGCGCTTGAGAAGCGCCTCGCTGGCGGCGGCGGTTTTCCATCCGAGGGCGTCGAAACCGACCCAGACAGAGAGGACTGCGCCGGCGAGCGCGCCGACGAGGAACGGGCTCGCGTTTTTCTTGTAATCCATTGTGATCCTTTGAGTGGAGGGAAAAGCCCTCCCTTCGACAGGGTACGCGCAACTAAGTGCCCGGCCGCACCTATCTGCGTGCCGGCTACCTTGCGCCGTGCTGTCGAAGGAGATCCGCGAACTGCGCGTCGCCGCGCTCCAGCGCCATTGCCAGGGCGGTCTTGCCGGCGTCGTCGGCGGCATTCCCGTCGGCGCCGCGGTTGATGAGCTGCCTCGCGGTGACGAGGTCGGTCGCGTAGTGCAGCGGCGTGCGCTGCGCCTTGGTCCGAGCGTTGACGCTGTTGCCTTTTGCGATCAGCGCGACCGCTGCGCGAGGCAGCCCCTGGGCGGCGGCGAGGTGGACGTAGGCGCGGCCGTCTTCCTGCAGGGCGGTCACGTTGGCGCCGCGGGAGACCAGCAGCGCCGCGCAAAGGTCGTATCGGCTGAGGTCCGGGCGTGCGCCTGCACTCCGGGGGCTGAGGATTTCTTCCAGCGCGGTGCGCCCGTCGCCGGCTTTTAGATTCGGCTCGGCGCCTTTGGCCAGCAGGAAGCCGAGCAATTCGACGTGGCCCATCGCGGCCGCCACATGAAGCGGCGTGCCCCGCGTCGTGCTTATTGCGTTTAACGCGGCGCCACGATCGAGCAATGCCCTCGCGGTCGGCACGTTCGGCGCAAGGTGCAGCGGCGAGACGAGGTCCTTGTCCGCGGCGTTGACGTTTGCGCCGGCATTGAGGAGCGCGGCGACGGCGTTGACGTTGCCGGCGGCCGCGGCGGCCATCAGGTCTTCATCGGGGCCGGCAAGAGCGGCGGTAGCGATCCCGCAGAGGAACGCGGCTGCGAACCTGAAACTGCGATTTGGCGGGCGCGGCACCTGCGCGGTGCTAGTCGCCCGAGACTGAAGCCGCGAGCGGCGTCTTGTCGAGAGCCGCGGGCGGCGACTTCTTATATCGGCTGAGGACCTTGGGCACGTAGGCCACGGTCTCGGCAAACGGCGGGATCTTGCGGCCGTACTTCATCACCGCTTCCTCGCCTGCGTTGTAGGCGGCGAGCACCAAGTGGATGTCGTTGCCGAACATCACCATGAGGTCGCGCAGGTACCGCGCGCCGCCATGGATGTTCTCTCGCGGGTCGCGGATGTCCTTGACGCCGTAGCGGCGCGCGGTTTCCGGCATGAGCTGCATGAGGCCTGTCGCGCCCTTGGGCGAGCGGGCCAGCGGGTTGTAGCCGGACTCCACCGAGATCACCGCCTTGATGAGGCCGGCATCCACTTTGGTTTCAGCCGCGGCGGCGAGGATGTGCTTGTCGAAAGTCGAGGGCATCGCCACCGGGCCGTAATTCGCGCGGCCGTAGCTGGCCGTGGCGCGGCCGTTGGCGAACTGGGCTTCGAGCGCGGCGAGTTCCGCCTTGGCCTGGGTGCGCATCTGCAGGCTGCGATAGGCGTTCGGGTGGATGTTGAAGCGCCCGTTGCCGTTGGAGTAGAGCTTGTAGCTGCGGTCCGCCGGCGGCACGTCGGCATAGAGCATCGAGACGCGGCCGTTCTCGACCTTGCCGTAAACCGCGGCGTTTACCGTCGTGGCGCAGGCGGCGAGCGCCGCGCAGGTCATCAGAAACCGGAACCGAATCAAGGGCATTGGTGTTCTTTGCCGGGCGAAAAGGTACGTGAGTTTACCCCAGTCGGCTGCTATGATCGAAGCACCTTTCATCCTGTTACATCTCATGGCCGAACCCACAAAAGAACCCTTGGTCGTCGAAGTCTTCTCCGACTACGTCTGACCCTGGTGCTACCTCAGTACCGTGCGTATTGAGAAACTCCGCCAGGAACACGGCGTCGGCATCAAGTGGGTGCATTTTCCGCTGCATCCGGACACGCCAGTCGAAGGCAAGAGCCTCGCGGATTTGTTCGCCGGCCGCGGCTTCGACATCGCGAAGAAGCAGGCGGAAATGCGCGAGCGCATGGAGGCGGAAGGCCTGCCCTACGGCAACCGCACCCATACCTACAACAGCCGCCTCGCGCAGGAGATCGGCGCCTGGGCCGACACCCAGCCCGGCGGCGACGCGATCCACGACGCGATCTTCCGCGCCTACTTCGTCGACGGGAAGAACATCGGCGACAAGGACGTGCTGGCGGACCTCGCGCAATCGGTGGGGCTGGACCGCGCGTCCGCGCTCAGGGTGATCGAGGAGCGTTCGTTCAAGGAGGCGGTCGATGCCGACTGGGACAAGTCCCGCCAGTACGGCGTGTCCGGCGTGCCGACTTTCGTTGCGGGAATGCGCGGCGTCGTCGGCGCGCAGCCGTACGAGGCATTGGAAGAGCTGGTGAAGCAGGCGAAAGCCTGATTCACGAGATTCGTTATCGCGGATCCAAGCGCCGCGCGGCTCTCCGGGCAGTTGGTATAACCGAACCGGTATAACTACGCGGCTGGATCAGCGGCGCGTCTGCGTCGTGTCCGTCGAAGTCGGCACCGGCACAACGAATCCGACGCAGGCAGACAGGGCGAGGGCGGCGAGCAGGGCTGCCGCAATGGCTTTGAGGTTCATGGTGTGATCCCGGTGGTTGGCTTCTACTGGCCACCCTATCCGCCTGCTTTCGCCGCGTCTGTTCGCAAGCGCGCTAAGCGGGACTACCCGCAGCCGGCGGCGCCCTTGGCTTTTGCGCAGCGCGCGCGCTGCTCTTCCGCCGAGCGCTGGCCCTCGGCCTCGCGCTGCTGCAGGCGGCGTTCGGCCTCCCACTTCTGCTGCAGGTAAGGCGCGCGCTGGTTCGGCGGCCGCGCACGCTCCGCGTCCATCCATTCGCGCAGGCCCGCTTCGGTGTTGCAGTCGATGCCGCGGTTGGCCTTGCACTTCTCCATCGCCCGCGTGCGCATCGCGGAGCGCTCGGCTTCGGTTTCCGCGAACGCCGGCGCGGCGGCTGCGGCGACGAAGAGGGCGACGAGGCAAGCGGCTTGGGTTCGCATCGAGGCTACCTCTCGGGTTGGTTGGTGTAGGCGTAGGCGCGGTGCATCAGCCGCTCACCACCCCCAACGTGGTCATAACTGCGGGCCGGGGTGGCCGAATGCATTACGGCCCGATTGTCCCAGAAGACGAGGTCGCCGACTTTCCATTCGTGGCAATAGACGCGATCCGGCGCGGTGGCATGGGCGATCAGGTCCTTGGCAAGCGCCGCGCTTTCTTCCTCGTCCAGGCCGCTGAAGATCTTCACCAGCGTCGGGCTCACGAAGTAGTGCTCGCGGCCGGTGACCGGGTGCTCCTGGATCACCTGGTGCGCGCGGTCCGGCCACTTGGCGCGGTCTTCTTCAGAAAGCGGCCTGGCCGAGCCTTTGTTCTTCGCGAGCAGCGCATCGTTGTGCTTGTTGAAGCTGTGCACCACCGTGCGGCCTTCGATGCGCTCGCGCAGCGGCTTGGGCAAGGTCTCGAGCGCGTTGTGCATGCTGCAGAAAAGCGTCTCGCCTCCTTGAGGCGGGGTCTTCACGCAATAGAGCATCGTCACCGCGTCGATATGCGAGTCGCTCGAGGTGTCGGTGTGCCACAAGTCGCCGTATCGGTCGAGGAAAGCCGCCGGCGTGCCGTCGGGATTCTTCGTGTTGCCGACCTTGCCGATTTCGGGCGTGCCTGCGAGATGGAATTCCTTGCGCTGTGAGATCTTCGGCCGGCCGAAGCGCTTGAGGAATTCCACCTGCGCAGCCGGCGTCAGGGACTGGCCGCGGATCAGCACCACCGAATGCTGGTCGTAGAGCGCGCGGATGCGCGCGAACTGGCGCGTGGAGAGCGGCGCGGACAGGTCGACGCCCTCGATTTCGACGCCGAATTCCAGGTGCAGTTCCCGCGTGGTGTAGCCCACGGTGTAGGTCATGCCTATTCCTTGGGGATCTTCGCGTCATTGACTACGCGGCGCCAGCGGTCGAGGTCGGCGCGCAGCTGCATGCCGAAGGCCTCGGGTGTCGCGGGGGAAAGCTCGTAGCCGGCTTTCTGCAATCGATCGATGAGGTCCGGCTGCGCCAGCGACTGCGCGGTCGCGGCATTCAGCCGGCGCAGCACCGCATCCGGCGTGCCGGCGCGCGCGAAGAGCCCGTACCAGATGTCGGCCGCGATGCCGGGCACGCCGTTTTCCGCGAGCGTAGGGATGTCCGGAAACGCATCCGAGCGTCTCTCGCTCGTCACCGCGAGGCCGCGCAGCTTGCCGGAGCGCAGGTGCGAAGTGACGGACGGCAAGGTCGTGAGGATCACGTCCACCTGCCCGCCCATCGCATCGGCCACCGCCGGCGCCGAGCCCTTGTAAGGCACGTGGATCGAGCGCATCGCGCCCTCGAGGTTGAGCAGTTCGCCGAGCAAGTGCGGCGCCGAGCCGACGCCGGGCGTGCCGAGGCTCACGGGCTTGCCTTTCGACATCTGCGCGAGGTCCCGGAAGCTTCTCGCCGGCGAACTCGGATGCACCACGAAGAGCAGCTTCACCGTCGCGACTCGCGCGACCGGCGTGAAGTCCCTGAGCGAGTCGTAGCCGATTGACTTGTACATCGCCGGGTTGCTGGCGAGGAAATCGTTGGCGAACATCAGCGTGTAGCCGTCGGCCGGCGTGCGGGCAACGGCCTCGGCGCCGACGTTGCCCGAGGCGCCGGGGCGGTTCTCGATGATCACCGGCTGGCCGAGGAGGAGGGCGAGTTTCTCCGCGAGCGGGCGGGCCACGCCGTCCATGCCCCCGCCGGGCGGGAAGGGCACCACCATCCTGATCGGGCGGTTCGGGTAGTCCTGCGCGTGCGCCGGGAAAAACGTGAGCGCGAGGGCAATCACGACAAGAGCGCATTTCATGCATTCAAGAATACCCGGAAACATTGCCAGTCGCGCCGCAGCATCACTAGACTCTTCGCGCGCGGCCTCCAAACCCTCACAACGCCGTATGCGCTGCGCGCCAACAAGGGAGATTCAAATGCAGACCACCAGAAAACGCGTCGGGCGGCGCTTTGCCGGCTTGGGCGCAATTGCGTTAGGGATTGCCTGCGGTGTCGCGCAGGCGCAGACATGGACGGTGCCGGCCGAGAACCAGCGCTGCCCGTCGAAGTGGGGCGCGAACGACGAGCGCGGCTCGATGAACCACATGAACGCGGCGGCCGTGATGCGCGCAACGCAGCTCATCCGCTCGGGCGAGGTCATCGAGATCGCGCATGTGCTGAACGACAAGATGCCGTTCTTCGGCACGCGCCGCTTCGACGTGCACACCAAGCGCACGTTCATGAACCAGTTCTCGAACATGCGCGGCAGCAACGAAGAGATCGTGATCGGCGAGATCGGCCAGGTCGGCACGCAATTCGACGGCTTCGCGCACCAGTCGCACCACGAGAGCCACTACAACTGCGTGAAGACCGGCGACATCCAGTCGCGCGGCGGCTTCAGCAAGTTCGGCATGGAGAAGGTCGGGACGCTCATGACGCGCGGCGTGCTGATCGACGTGGCCGGCCTCAAGGGCGTCGACATGCTGCCGGACAACTACGAGATCACGGTGCAGGACCTGCAGCAGGCCCTCGCGCGGCAGAACCTCCAGCTGCGGCCCGGCGATGCGGTGCTGATCAATACCGGCTGGGGAAAGATCTACGGCAAGGAGAACGGCCGCTACGTGAAGACCTGTCCCGGCATCGGCGTGGCCGCGGCCGAGTGGATCGCGAAGCAGGACCCGATGCTGGTCGGCGCCGACAACTGGCCGGTCGAGGTCGCGCCGAACCCGGATCCGAAGCTCTCGCTGCCGGTGCACCAGGTGCTGCTGGTGGTGAACGGCATCCACTTGCTCGAGAACCTCAAGCTCGACGAGCTGGCTGCGAAGCGCGTGCATGAGTTCGCGTTCGTGATGCAGCCTCTCAAGGCCGCAGGATTCACCGGCTCGACCGTCGCGCTCGTCGCGATTCGGTAGTTCTTTA
>JANMDK010000372.1:0-22977 GCA_031376265.1 Pseudomonadota bacterium | reverse complement strand
CCCCCGGTTTACTCCCCTTTACCGGGGGCTTTTTATTCCGACCCGCGAGCCTCCATGGGGCTCGCGGGGTTATTTTCCCCGCCGGCGTCACTCGCCAACCAAGCATCGATGTGGTCGCGGGTTTCTTCAACGCCCTGTCGTGTCTGGCTGGAAAACATCCGGCATTCCCCCAGGACGCCGAGGCTTGCGAGATCCTTGCGCGTTTGAGCCAGGGTCCTGCCTTGCTCGCTTTTGGTGAGCTTGTCGGATTTGGTGAGCAGGACGAGCAGCTTGCGGTCCAGTGGCACCAGCCATTCGAGCAGCTGGCGGTCCAGCGGTGTCAGCGGGCGGCGCGAATCCATGAGTGACACCACGCCCACCAACGCCCGGCGGGTTTGCAAGTAGGAAGAAACCAGCTTGCCCCACTCGTCGCGCAGGCCATGCGGGACTTTTGCGTAGCCGTAGCCCGGCAAGTCGACGAGCCGCGCGCCAACCCCGAAAGAAAAGAAATTGATGAGCTGAGTGCGGCCTGGCGTCTTGCTCACGAACGCGAGCCGCTTGCGGTTGGCCAGGATGTTGAGCGCACTCGACTTGCCGACGTTCGAGCGCCCTACGAAGGCGACTTCGGGCAGGTCGTCCTGGGGGCACCCGTGCAGCTCGCTGGCCGAGATCAGGAATTCGATCTGGGAGAAGGCACGGGAAAGCGGCTTGGGGGCGGTCATCGGGAAACGTAAAATGTTATAGAATAACGAGTTATAGAATAACCAGTATCTGTCAATTTCGGCGGCATTCGATGGGAGAAATCATGATTCGATTCGTGGCGCTAGCCGCCGGTGCGGCCTTCGTCGCGGCAGGCGCGGCATTTGCAGCAGATGCGCCCGCGAAAAAAGAGGCGCCGAAAGCCGACCCGGCCAAGGGCCAGGCCATCGCCACCCAGGTTTGCGTCGCTTGCCATTCAGCCGACGGTAACAGCGTTGCGCCGGCAAATCCCAAGATCGCCGGGCAGTTCCCCGAGTATCTCCACAAGCAGCTGGTGAATTTCAAGCCGCAGGCCGGCAAGAAAGCCGAACGGGAGAACGCGGTAATGGCGGGCATGGTCGCCAACCTGTCGCCGGACGACATGAAAAACCTCGCCGCATACTACGGCAGCCAGAAACTCAAGCCTGCCGCTGCCAAGGACAAGGCGCTCGCGGCTGCCGGGCAGAAACTCTGGCGCGGCGGCAATGCGGCCACGGGCGTCCCGGCCTGCGCCGGTTGCCACGGTCCCGACGGTTCGGGGATCCCGGCGCAATATCCGCGGATCGCCGGCCAGTACGCCGAATACATCGAAGCCCAGCTCAAGCTGTTCCAGGGCGGCCAGCGCGCCAACGACACCAACGGCATGATGCGCGGCGTCGCCGCGCGCATGACCGAAAAAGAAATGAAGGCCGTCGCCGAGTACGCAGCCGGCCTGCGCTAGGCGCGGGGCGAGCGCCGGGCGGGTGGAATAAACCGCGCGGCGCCGGTGTTCGGAAGGGGAGCCATGAACACATCGCTAAGCTCCGTCAGGATCTGGGACCTGCCCGTCCGCCTGTTTCACTGGCTGCTGGTTGTGCTTTTCCTCTTCAGCTTCCTCAGCGGCAAGATGAAGGGCAACTGGATGGAGTGGCACATGTATTCCGGCTACACCATCCTTGCGCTGCTCTTTTTCCGTATCGTCTGGGGGTTCGTCGGCAGCACGCATGCCCGTTTCGGCAGCTTCCTCGCGGGCCCGGCGGCGGGCCTGAGCTTTGCGAAAAAACTGGTTTCCAAGTCGCCCGCGCACATCGCCGGCCATAACCCGATCGGCGGCTGGATGGTGATCGTCCTGCTGCTTTCGCTGCTGCTGCAGGCCGGCACCGGGCTCTTCGCCAACGACGACATCTCGATCGAGGGCCCGCTCTACAAGTTCGTCAGCAAGGAACTGTCGGACCGGCTGACGACGATCCACTACTACAACTTCAACGTGCTCTTCTTCCTCGCGCTCGGCCATGTCGCGGCGGTGCTGTTCCATGTGTTCGTGAAAAAGGAAAACCTCGTGTCGGCGATGTTCACCGGCGAGCGAAAGTTCGACGCGGCCTATGAGGCGCCGGCCGCGCGCTTTGCGAGCAGTTGGCTCGCACTGGTGCTTTTTGTCCTGGCGCTCGTCGCCGTTTACCTGATCGTCAAACGCCCTTTCTAGGAGAACTGAATGAAGCAGAAGATGGTGATGATCGCCGTGGCCGCCGCCGTGAGCGCAGTCGTAGGCGCGGGCGCCTCGTTCCAGGCCGCGGCGCAGGCCAAGCCCGACCAGCTGGTCAAGCAGCGCCAATCGGCGATGTCGCTCATCGGGTGGTACTTCGGCCCGATCGGCGCAATGATGCGCGGCGACCGTCCCTTCGACGCAGCCGTCGTAGCGCGCAATGCCGGTTACCTCGAAGTGCTGTCGAAGATGCCGGCCGAAGGTTTCCAGCCGAGCACCAAGGACGAGAAGACCCGCGCGAAGCCCGAGGTGTGGACCGACAAGGGCAAGTTCGACAAGGCGATGGAGAACATGCAGGGCGAACTCGCCAAGTTCGCGCAAGTCGCCAAGGCCGGCGACCAGGGCGCGATCAAGACGCAGTTCGGCGCGGTCGGCAAGTCGTGCGCCGCCTGCCACGACGATTTCCGCGTCAAGCAGTAGCGCTTCCCGCACTCGAAGCCCCGCCCGGCGGCGCCGGACGGGGCTTTTCTTTTGGCGCCTGCGGCCCGGAACGGATGCGCCGGAATAAGCCACTGGTCCGCCTGTTAGCCGGGCATGCGAATAATTTCCGTCGAATCCACCGCGCGCCGCGCCGGGTGATAATCGCCCCGTGAAAGATGGCCAGCGAATCGTCGAGCTCATCCCCCGCCTGCGGCGCTACGCGCGCGCTCTCTGCGGCGATCGTGCGCGTGCCGACGACCTGGTGCAGGACACGCTCGAGCGCGCCTGGAACAAGTTTCACCTGTGGCGCCCGGGGTCCGACCTGCGCGCCTGGCTCTTCACAGTGATGCACAACGTCCACGTAAACCAGATCCGCGCTTCGCGCGACCACGCGACGCTCGACGACGACGGCGACGAGATGGCGGTCCAGGCGGTGCAGGGCGCGTCGCTGGAGATCCGCGACCTCGAGCGCGCGCTGGCCCTGATTCCCACCGAGCAGCGCGAAGTGCTGCTGTTGATCGCGATCGAGGACATGAGCTACGCCGAGGCCGCCAGCACGCTCGGCATCCCGATCGGCACCGTGATGTCGCGCCTGTCGCGCGCGCGCGAAAAGCTGCGCGGCATGATGCACGGCGTCACGTCCAACGCGAAATTGCAGGTGATCAAGTGAGCGGCAACGCGAACACGCCGATCACCGAGGCCGAGCTGCTCGCCTATGTCGATTGCCAGTTGCCGGGGGCGCGCAACGCGGAAGTCGAAGCGTGGCTCACCGCGCGCCCGGAAGAAGCCGAGCGCATCGCGGCGTACGGGCGCCAGAACGAAGAACTCCGCGCGTTGTTCAACCCGGTGCTGGACGAAGCCGTGCCGGGCCGGCTGCGTCGCGTAGCGCGGCGCGGGGCGCGCTGGCGCACCTATGGAATGGCGGCCGGATTCGCGCTGCTTGGCATTGCGGTCGGCGCCGTGGCCGGATGGCAGTTGCACGCGCAACGCACGCAGCCAGCCGCTGCGGGCATCGGCATCGCGAAAAACGCCGCGGTCGCTCACGCCACTTACTCGCCCGAGGTGCGCCACCCTGTAGAGGTCGGCGCCGACCAGGAAGCGCACCTGGTGGCCTGGCTCTCGAAGCGCCTCGGCACGACGCTGCGCGCGCCAAAGCTCGACGGCAACGGCTTCACGCTCGTCGGCGGCCGGCTGCTGCCGGGCGAAGCCAAGCCGGGCGGCGGCCCCTCGCCGGTGGCGCAGTTCATGTACCAGACGCAGGGCGGGCGCCGGCTGACGCTGTACGTGCGGACCGAGGCGGCCAACAACCAGACCGCTTTCCGCTTCGCAACCGAAGGCAGCGTCGGCGTCTTTTACTGGATCGATCGCAATGTCGGCTACGCGCTGTCCTCGGCCGACCTCAACCGCGAAGAATTGCTCGCGGTGGCCAATACGGTCTACAAGCAGTTCAATCCCTGACAAGTCCCCGCTTTCCATTGCGCACGCATCCGCTTGCGTGCGCCGGACGTATCATTTCGTAATGTCCCCGCATTTCGCGCGACCAACGCGCACATTCCCTTTTCCCGGAGCGGCCCCCGAATGCTGATCAAGAAATCCCCCGACATCCTCGCCTCCGAGATCACGCCGCAGGGCCTGTACCTGCGCCGGCGCGAATTCCTCGCACAGGCCACGGCGCTGGGCCTGGCCGGCACGTTGTTCCCTGGGGCCAGCGCCCTCGGTCAGGCGGTCTCGCCGGTCACCGAGCTGGGCAAGCTCCCCAAGCTGCCCGGCAAGCCTTCATCGTTCTCGGTCGCCGAGAAGAAGACGCCCTACAAGGACGTGGTCACTTACAACAACTACTACGAGTTCGGCACCGACAAGTCGGATCCCGCCGTCTACGCGCACAAGCTCAAGACGCGCCCCTGGTCGGTGGCGATCGAGGGCGAGGTCAAAAACAAGAAGCCGATCGACGTCGAGGAACTCCTCAAGCTCGCGCCGATGGAGGAGCGCATCTACCGCATGCGCTGCGTCGAAGGCTGGTCGATGGTGATCCCGTGGATCGGCTACCCGATGGCCGAGCTCATCAAGCGCGTCGAGCCGACCTCCAAGGCCAAGTTCGTCGGGTTCACCACCGCGACGCAGCCGGAGAACATGATCGGACTGCGCCTGCCGGTCCTCGACTGGCCCTATGTCGAGGGCTTGCGCATGGACGAGGCGATGCACCCGCTCGCGCTCCTCGGGTTCGGGCTGTACGGCGAAGTGCTGCCGAACCAGAACGGCGCGCCGGTGCGGCTGGTGGTGCCCTGGAAGTACGGGTTCAAGAGCATCAAGTCGATCGTGCGGATCACTTTCAGCGAAACCATGCCGAAGACCTCATGGAACGTGTCCGCGGCGCACGAGTACGGTTTCTATTCCAACGTGAACCCGGCCGTGGATCACCCGCGCTGGAGCCAGGCCACCGAGCGCCGCATCGGCGAGGATGGATTCTTCCAGCCCAAGCGCAAGACGCTGCCGTTCAACGGGTATGCCGACCAAGTGGCAAGCCTGTACACGGGAATGGACCTCAAAAAGTTTTTCTGATGCGGTACCTGCCTAATTCCAGGCAGGTCACCTGGTTTAAGGTCTTCGTGTTCGTGCTTTGCCTCGTGCCGCTGACGCGGCTGGTTTATGGGGCGGTCAACAACTCGCTGGGCGCGAACCCGATCGAGGCGATCACGCGCTCTACCGGGTGGTGGACGCTGTGCTTCCTCATGGTGACGCTGAGCGTGACGCCGCTGCGCAAGCTCAGCGGGGCGAACTGGCTGCTCAGGCTGCGCCGCATGCTCGGCCTGTACGCATTCTTCTACGCCTTGGTGCACTTCAGCACCTTCGTCTGGTTCGACCACTGGTTCGACGTCGGCGAGATCGTCAAGGACGTGATCAAGCGGCCGTTCGTCACCGTGGGATTCGCCGCGTTCGTGCTCCTCTGGCCGCTGGCGCTGACTTCCACCAACGCAATGGTTCGCAGGCTGGGCCGCAACTGGCAGCGGCTGCACCGGCTGGTCTACGTCATCGCCGTGCTCGGGGTCGTGCATTACTGGTGGCTCGTGAAGCGCGACCTCACCGAGCCGGTTCTGTTCTCGCTCGTGCTCGCCCTCCTCCTCGGCCTGCGCCTGTACTGGCGCCGCAAAGGACAGCCGCGCACGCGGAAGGTGTCGCCGGAAGCGAAATCTCAGACTTTCGTTTTGTGAGAATGGCTCCCGGAGCCGCTCTCCGGGCAATTCAAATCATTGAACTGGAATAACGCAGGTGAAAAAGCCCGCCGGCGCCTACTTCTGCGGGCCGTGCGGTCCGGTGTGGAAGGCGGCGCCGCCTGCCGGCAGCATCATGGTTGCCTCGGGATCGGCAACCGCGGCCTCCGGCGCTTTCGGGCCGCGGCGCTCGTCGATCCAGCCTTGCAAGCGCTCGAAGTAGAGGTACACCACCGGCGTCAGGTACAGCGTAAGCACCTGCGACAGGAGCAGGCCACCGACGACCGCCAGGCCCAGGGGCATGCGCGCCGCGCCGCCGGCACCGAAGCCCATCGCGATAGGCAGGCTGCCCATCAGCGCCGCGGCGCTGGTCATCATGATCGGCCGGAAGCGGACAATGCCGGCCTCGAAGATCGCCGTCTGCGCGTCCTTGCCCTCCTTCCTCGCCTCGATGGCGAAGTCGATCATCATGATCGCGTTCTTCTTCACGATGCCCACCAGCATGATGATGCCGACGAAGGCGTACATGTTGAGCTCGATGCCGAAGGCCATCAGCGTGACCAGCGCGCCCAGGCCCGCGGTGGGCAACCCGGAGAGGATCGTGAGCGGGTGGATAAAGCTCTCGTAAAGGATGCCGAGCACGAGGTAGATCACGAACACCGACAGCAGAAGCAGCCAGCCCATGCCCTGCAGCGAGCTCTGGAACGCCTGCGCCGTCCCCTGGAACGAGGCGGTCAGCGTGGCTGGCACCTGCATTGTGGCCATCGCCATGTTGACCTCGGCGATCGCCTCGGACAGCGAGACGCCCGGGCGAAGGTCGAAAGCCATTGTCACCGAGGGCAGCTGGCCGAGGTGGGTGACGGTGAGCGGGCCGACCGAGTAAGACATTCGCGCCAGAGAGTCCAGCGGCACCAGCGCGCCGCTGCTGGAGCGCACGTAGAGCAGCGGCAGCGCCGACGGATCCTTCGAGTACTTCGGGTCCAGCTCGAGGATCACCCAGTACTGGTTGGTCGCGGTGTAAATGGTCGAGACTTGCGAGGCGCCGAAGGCGTAGTTGAGCGTCGTCTGGATCTGCTGCGGCGTGACACCGAGCGCCGAGGCCTTCTCGCGGTCTATGTTGACGTTGACCTGCGGGCGAGCGATCTGCAGGTCCGACGACACGTCGATGATGCCCGGCAGCGTGCGCAGCTTGGCTTCGATCCTCGGCGCCCACTGGTAGAGCTGCTCCGAGTTCGCGCTCTGCAGCACGTACTGGTAGGGGCTCTTGGTGAGCGAGCCGATCCGGATGGTGGGCACGTTCTGCACGAAGGTCTTGAGGCCGATCACCCTCGCGAGCTTGGGGCGCAGCTCCCTCACCACCTCGTCGGCGGGCTTTCTCGTGCCGTAGGGCTTCAGGGCGATCGTGATGCGTCCGACGTTGCCCGCAGGGTTGAAGTTCGACGAGCCGACGAACGACATGATCGCCTCGACGTTCGGGTCCTTGCGCACGATCTCGGCCGCCTGGCGCTGCAGCTCCACCATGCCCTGGAACGAGATGTCCTGCGGACCCTCGGTGAACACGAAGAGCTGCCCCGAGTCCTCGCTCGGCAGGAAGCCCTTGGGCGCCTTCGAAAACAGCCACCCGGTGGCGACCACGATCGCTAGGAACACCACCATCGTCATGCGCTGGTGCCTGAGCACGAAGCGCAACGTGGAGGCGTACAAGTCGCGGAACGCATCGAAACCTCGCTCGAAGGCCATGAACATGGCGCCGTGCTTGAGGTTCGGGTCGTGCGGCTTGAGGATGCGGCTGCACATCATTGGCGTGAGCGAAAGCGAGATGAAGCCCGAGATCAGCACCGCGACGATGATCACCACCGCGAACTCGTGCAGCAGGCGCCCGAGGATGCCGCCCATGAAGAACACCGGGATGAACACCGCGGCGAGCGAGATCGTCATCGACAGGATCGTGAACGCGATCTCCTTGGAGCCGTCGAGCGTCGCCTGCATCACCGACTTTCCCATCTCGATGTGGCGGCTGATGTTCTCCAGCATGACGATCGCGTCGTCCACCACGAAGCCCACGCACAGCGTCAGCGCAAGGAGCGAGATGTTGTCCACGCTGTAGCCGAACAGGTACATGACCGCGAACGTGCCGACGATCGACATCGGCAGCGCCACGCTGGGGATGATCGTGGCCGGGACGCTGCGCAGGAACACGAAGATCACCGCCACCACCAGGACCAGCGCGAGGAGCAGGGTGAACTCCACTTCCGCCACGGAGGCACGGATCATCGTCGTGCGGTCGTACAGCACCTCGATGCTGATCGCTGGAGGCACCTCGGCGCGGAAGGTGGGCAGCAGCTTCTTGACCGCGTCCACCACCTCAATGGTGTTGGTGCCCGGCTGGCGCTGGATCGCGAGCACGATGCCGCGCTTGTCCTTGAACCACGCGGCCACCTTGTCGCTTTGCACGCTGTCGATGATGCGCCCGACCTCGCCCAGGCGGATCGGCGAGCCATTGCGGTAGGTGACGATCACCGACTCGAAGGCCTTGGCGTCGAACAGCTGGCCGGTGGCCTGCACCGCGAACATGCGGTCCTTGCCGTAGAGGGTGCCGGTGGGCTGGTTGACGTTGGCCGAGGCGACCGCCTGCTGCACCTCGTTCATCGAGACGCCGCGCGAGGCGAGCGCGCTCGGGTCCACCTGCACTCGCACCGCGTACTTCTGCTGGCCGAACACCTGCACCTGCGCGACGCCGGAGATGGTCGAAATCCGCTGCGCGAGATAGGTTTCGGCGTACTCGTTGACGGTCGAGATCGGCATCGTCTCCGAGGTGAGCGCGAGGAAGAACACGGGGAAGTCGGCCGGGTTCACCTTGCGGAACGACGGCGGCGTCGGCATCGCGGGCGGCAGCAGCCGCGCGGTGGCCGCAATCGCCGAGTTGACGTCCTGCGCCGCGGCGTCGATGTCGCGGTCGAGCGAGAACTGGATCGTGATCGAGGTGGTGCCCTGGCCGCTCACCGAGTTCATCGAGTCGATCCCGGCGATCGTCGAGAACTGCTTTTCCAGCACCGTAGCCACCGCGGAGGCCATGGTCTCGGGGGAGGCGCCCGGCAGCTCGGCCGTCACCTGGATGGTCGGGTAGTCGATGCTCGGCAGCTGGCTCACCGGCAGCAGCCGGAACGCCACGATGCCGAAGATGAGGATGCCGGCCATCACCAGCACGGTCATGACCGGCCGGCGCACGAAGATCTCTGAGAGGTTCATGAGGCGGCTCCCGGTTCGGCGATGGTCACTTTCGATCCCGGGGCGATGCGCAGCTGGCCGCGAACCACGACCTTCTCGCCCTTGGCGACCTGGCCTTCGCCCAGCACCGAGTTCTCGCCGACGGTGCGGTTCACGGTGACCTTGCGCACCTCGGCCGTCATGTCGGGCTTGACCACGTAGACGAACTGCCCGCTGGGCCCGGTCTGCAGCGCGCGCGAGGGCACGACAGTCGCGTTTTCCTGGTCGAAGAGCTTCAGCCGCACGGTGACGAATTGGCCGGGCCACAGCGCGACATTGGCGTTGTCGAACACGGCGCGCACCTTGATGGTGCCGGTGGTCTGGTCCACCGCGTTGTCGGTGAAAGCGACGCGGCCCGCGGCGATCGGCTTGTCGCCGCCGGGCGCGGTGACTTCGACCGTGAGCTGGCCCTTCTGCATCAGGCCGCGGACCACCGGAAGCTGTTGCTCGGGGATCGCGAAATTCACGTAGACCGGCTTCACCTGGTTGATCACTACCAGCGAGATCGTGTCGTTGGCCTTGACCATGTTGCCCGCCTGCAGCAGAGCGCGGCCGACGAAGCCGTCGATCGGCGAGCGGATCACGGTGTATTCAATGTTGAGCTTCGCGTTTTCGAGCGCCGCCTGGCTCGCGCGGGAGCTGGCCTCGGCGGTCTGCGCGTTGGTGCGGAACTGCGCGTAGGCTTCCTTGGAGACGAAATTCTTCTCGAGCAGCTCCTGGTAGCGCCTTTCCTGCGAGGCGGCCTGGTCGCGGCTCGCGATGTCGCGCAGCGCCTGGGCTTCGGATTGCTTGAGCGCGGATTCGAAGGGGCGCGGGTCGATGCGGAACAGGATCTCGCCCTTGCGGACTTCCTTGCCCTCCTGGAAGTTGACCGCGAGGATCTGGCCGTCGATGCGCGCCTTGACCGCCACGCTCGTATAGGCCTCGACGTTGCCGATCGCCTGTATCGTCACCGGCAGCGTGAGCTGCTCGGCGGCGGCCACCAGGACGGGTACCGCGCCGCCGGGTCCGCCCTTGCCCGGGCCCTTGCCCCCGCCCTTGGCCGAGGTCTCCTTGGCGGGTGAATCCTTGGCGAGGTAGGCAGCGGCCCCGGCGGCGGCGAGGACCGCGACGAGCGCGAGGCTGAAGATCAGGCGTTTGGACGAGCTCGGGGCCATTCAGGAATCCTGCCTAGAGAACTGCACAAAAAGCGAAAAACCTACGGTAAAACACGCTCCTTTGCAAAGAGCTCGGCGGCTGTTTCACGTTCCCTTACAAGCAGGTCGGCCGCTCCGTCGACAAGCACTTCGGCCGCTCTCGGGCGGGAGTTGTAGTTCGAGCTCATGGCCATTCCGTAGGCGCCGGCGGACATGACCGCAAGCAAGTCTCCTGCCACTGCGTTAAGCCGGCGCTCGTGGGCGAGGAAGTCCCCGGTTTCGCAGACCGGGCCGACCACATCGTAAACACCGGCGGCCGCACCGGTCTTCCGCACCGGCAGGACTTCGTGCCACGCATTGTAGAGGGCCGGGCGGATGAGGTCGTTCATGGCCGCGTCGACGACGAGGAAATTCTTCGCCTCGCCGTGCTTGACCAGCTCGACCCGGGTCAGCAGCGTCCCGGCGTTGCCGACCACCGAGCGGCCGGGGTCGACGATCAGGGTTTCCTTGCGCCCGGCGAGCATGCCGAGCGCGCCGTCGAGGAACGCACCAATGGGTTCCAGCGCCTCGTCGCGGTAACGGATGCCGATCCCGCCGCCGAGGTCGATGTGCTCCAGCACGATGCCGGCCCGGTCCAGGCGCTGGACCAGGGCAAGCATGCGTTCGGCGGCGGCCACGAAAGGCCCGGCGGACGTGAGCTGCGAGCCGATATGGCAGCCGATGCCGACCACCTTCACGTGGGGGCGGCGCGCGGCGTCGCGATAGAGGGACTCGGCTTCGGCATGCGGGACGCCGAACTTGTTCTGCTTGAGGCCGGTGGAGATGTACGGGTGGGTGCGCGCGTCGACATCGGGATTTACGCGGAACGCGACCGGCGCGACCTTGCCGAGCCTGGCCGCCACCGAATCGACGCGCTCCAGTTCCTCGGGGGATTCGAGGTTGAGGCTGAGGATCCCCGCCTCCAGCGCCTGCGCGATTTCGTCCTCGGTCTTGCCGACGCCGGAGAACACGACCTTGCGCGGATCCCCGCCGGCGGCGATTACGCGCTTGAGCTCGCCGCCCGAAACGATGTCGAAACCCGCGCCGAGGCGGCTCATCACGCCCAGCACCGCAAGGTTGGAATTCGCCTTGACCGAGTAGGCGATCAGCGAAGGACGGCCGGCCAGCGCGGCGCTGTATTCCCGGTAGGCCGATTCGATCGAGGCGCGCGAATAGACGTAGCACGGCGTGCCATGGCGGCGCGCGATCTCATCGAGCGCGACGTCTTCGGCATGCAGGATGCCGTTGCGGTATTCGAAGCTCATGCGGCCGGGGCGTCAGTCCTTGCCCGGCTCTTCGACGTCGGCCGGGTAAGGTACCGGCTTGGGCGTGGCGGGTTTGGGAATTTTCGTGCCTGCGGGCGGATTGTCCCGCAGGTAGAGCGGGCCTTTCTGGCCGCAACCGGCGAGGAGCGCCAGCGGCAACAACGCGGCCAGCACGGCAGTCGAGGTACGCAAAAAGCGCATGAGTGGACGTAAAATCATGATGTTAGCATGAAGGCCCCACTGGGAAGGCCGTTTACTCAATGACAAAGGGCGGGTTGAGCGATTCCGAATTCGATCGGCTGGCGACCGAAACGCTGGCCGGCATCGAAGCGTCGGTGGAGGCTGCCGCCGATGCGGCGGGGCTGGACGTCGACCTGCAGATGAAACCCGGCGGGGTGCTCGAGCTCGAGTTCGAGGACGCGAGCAAGATGATCATCAACCGGCAGAGCGCGGCGCGCGAGATCTGGGTCGCCGCCCGATCCGGCGGCTTCCATTTCCTTTACGACGGCAACCGCTGGGTGGATACGCGCGACGGCGGCGAGCTGTTCGCGGCCCTGTCGCGCATGGTCAGCGCGCAGAGCGGCGCCGCGGTAATCCTCGCGCCGCGCTAACCCTCGCGGGCAGGGGGCTCCAGCCTCACCGGCGGGGGCGGCGGCACAACCAGCAGCCTTTCTTCGCTCCGCCCTATTGAGGGCAGGGGCTTGAATTCCGGCGTGTCGCCCGGGCCCGGCGGCGTGTTAGGGAAAGGCGTGGGGCGATCCGGCCGGGGTTCCATACGCGGCTCGGGACGCTCGCTCGGCGGCGGTGGCGGTGGCGGCAGCGCTTCCTTGTAGAAGAATTCCTGGCGGCCGCCGGCGCCTTCCGAATCGACTTTCCAGTTGACTACGCCCTCCGGCGTGGTGCGCGCGACTTCGGGCACGCCCTTGAGCGACTTTTCCATGTAGCCGATCCAGATCGGCAGCGACACGCCGCCGCCGGTCTCGTTGCGTCCGAGCGTTCGCGGCTGGTCGAAGCCGACCCAAGCAACGCCGACCAGTGCCGGCGAGTAACCGCAGAACCAGGCGTCGAGGAAATCGTTGGTCGTGCCGGTCTTGCCCGCGAGATCCTTGCGGCCGAGTTTCGCGGCCCGCGCAGCAGTGCCGTAACGCGTTACGTCCTGCAACATGCTGTCCATGATGAAGGCGTTGCGCGCGTCGATGACCCGCAGCGACTCGTCGCCCGCATGCTGCGGATTGGCGGTGCCTAGGGCGTTGCCGCGGTCGTCGACGATGCGCTGGATGTAGAAAGGCTGGATGAGGTAGCCCGAGTTCGCAAAGACCCCATAGGCGCGCGCCATCTGCCAGAGCGTGACCGACCCGGCGCCAAGGGCCATGGTGAGATACGGCGGATGCTTCTCGGCATCGAAGCCGAAGCGGGTCACGTAGTCCTGCGCGTACTTCGTGCCGATGGCCTTGAGGATGCGGATCGACACCATGTTCTTGGATTTCGCGAGGGCGGTGCGCATGCGCATCGGCCCTTCGAACTTGCCGTCGTAGTTCTTCGGCTCCCAGCGCTGGCTGCCGGTGACGTCGGCCTCGATCACCAGCGGCTCGTCGGGGATCACGGTGGCCGGCGTGAATCCCTTTTCCAGCGACGCCGAGTAGATGAACGGCTTGAACGAGGAGCCCGGCTGGCGCCAGGCCTGCGTCACGTGATTGAACTTGTTGCGGTTGAAATCGAAGCCGCCGACAAGCGCATGGATCGCGCCGTTGTTCGGGTCCATGGACACGAAGGCCGACTCGACCTCCGGCAACTGGACGATCTGCCAGACCTTCTTGTCGTCCCTCTGCACGCGGATGATCGAGCCGCGGCGCACTTTCTTCTGCGGCTGGGCCTTCTCGTCGAGCGAGCGCGCGACGAACTTGAGCCCGTCGCCCGAAATCGACACCGCTTCGCCGCTCTTGGTGACCGCCGTGACCTCTTTCGCGCTCGCGGCGGTAACGACTGCGGCAAGCATGTCGTCGTTGTCGCTCGCTTCGGCGAGGGCCTCGTCGTAGTCGTCTTCGGTGGCGTTGTCGGCGAGCTCCGAGAAAGCCTCCGGCCCGCGATAGCCGTGGCGCCGGTCGTAATCGAGGACGCCGCGGCGCAGCGCGGCATAAGCAGCCTCCTGGTCGGCCCGCTTGATCGTCGTGTAGACGCGGAATCCGCGCGTATAGACGTCGTCCGGGTACTGCTCGGCAATCGCCTGGCGCACCATCTCGGCAACGTGCTCGGCGTGGATCGCGAACTCGTGGCTGTCGCGCTTGACGGTCATCGGCGCCTTGGCCGCCTCGTCGTACTGCTGCTCGTTGATGTGGCCGAGCTCTTTCATGCGGCGCAGGACGTAAAGCTGGCGCTGCTTGGCGCGCTGCGGGTTGACCACCGGGTTGAAGGTCGAGGGCGCCTTGGGCAGGCCGGCCAGCATGGCCGATTCGGCCACCGTCAGCTGGTTCAGCGCCTTGCCGAAATAGATCTGCGCGGCGGAGGCAAAGCCATACGCGCGCTGGCCGAGGTAGATCTGGTTCACGTAGAGCTCGAGGATCTGGTCCTTCTCGAGGCTGTGCTCGATCTTGAACGCGAGGAGCGCCTCGTAGAGCTTGCGGGTGAGCGTTTTTTCCGAGGAAAGGAAGAAGTTACGCGCCACCTGCATCGTGATCGTGCTGGCGCCCTGCCGGCGGCCGCCCGAAGTCAGGTTGGAGAGGGCGGCGCGCGCCACGCCCTGGTAGTCGATCCCGGCATGCTGGTAGAAGCGCTCGTCCTCGGCGGCCAGGATCGAGCGTTTGAGCGTTTCGGGGATCTCGGAGATCTTCACGACCGCCCGCCTCTCCTCGCCGAATTCGCCGATCAGGACGCCCTCGGCGGTGTAGACCCGCAGGGGGATCTTGGGCTGGTAGTCGGTCAGGACCTCAAGGGACGGCAGGTTCGGCCAGGCGAGGACAATGACCAAGCCGACGGCGCAAACGCCGATCGTCGCCAGCCCCGCCAGCAATGCCAGCGGAAATGCCAAAAAACGGAGCCACATCAAGGTGATCGGTACTAGGCGGGGGGATATTGCACGGGGTGGTGGACCGGGGCATTATAAGCCCTCCCCGACTGTGAACAATTTACTTTACAGGCGGGGGGCTTGTTGCTAGCATTTCATGTAAATTATACGTATTGCGCCTAAACGGCCACCGCGGAAAGGAAATTTCCCTTGGCAGTCGATATCTTCAAACCGAAAGCACCGCCCTTGTTCGGGCTGGACATCAGCTCGTCCTCGGTAAAGATGCTGGAGATCGTCGACGCCGGCAAGGGCGCCTATCGGGTCGAGCGTTACGCGATCGAACCGCTGCCCCGCGATGCCGTCGCGGACGGCAACATCAACAACCTCGAAGCGGTGACCGAAGCGGTCAAGCGCGGCTGGAAAAGGCTCGCCACGCGCACCAAGCATGTGGCGATGGCCGTGCCCTCCGGGGCGGTCATTACCAAGAAGATCATCGTCGCGGCCGGCCTTCGGGAGCAGGAGCTCGAAATCCAGGTCGAAACCGAGGCCAACCAGTACATCCCCTTCGCGCTCGAAGAGGTGAACCTCGACTTCCAGGTGGTCGGCCCGTCGCCGTCCGGACCGGGCGAGGAAGAGGTGCTGATCGCCGCCACCCGCAAGGAAAAGGTCGAAGACCGCATCGCGGTCGTCGAGTCTGCCGGGCTCAAGGCCCTGGTCATGGACGTCGAGTCGTATGCCCAGCAGGGCGCGCTCACCCTCGTCTGCCAGGCGCTGCCCGGCGGCGGCAAGGACCAGAACATTGCGGTCGTCGATATCGGCGCCAACGTCATGCAGGTCAGCGTGCTGCGCAACGACCAGTCGGTCTACACGCGCGACCAGCCGTTCGGCGGCAACCAGCTGACGGCCGACATCCAGAACCGCTACGGAATGAGTGCGGAAGAGGCGGAGAACGCCAAGCGCTCGGGCGGGCTGCCGGACGACTACGAGTCGGAGGTGCTGCGCCCCTTCATGGAGAACCTCTCGATGGAGGTGCAGCGCGCGCTGCAGTTCTTCTTCACCTCGACCCAGTTCAGCAGCGTCGACCACATCCTGCTCGCGGGCGGCTCGGCCGTGATTCCCGGGCTGGAGGAAGTGGTCAATACGCGCACCCAGGTCAACACCATGGTGGCGAACCCGTTCGCGACGATGGAAACCTCGCCGCGCATCCAGCTAAAGAAGCTGCTCGTCGACGCACCGTCGCTGATCGTCGCGTGCGGCCTGGCCATGCGGAGATTCGATCCATGAATCGCATCAACCTGCTGCCGCACCGCCAGGAGCGAAGGGCGGCGGCGCGCAAGCATTTCGCCGTCGTCGCGGCAATGACCGCGGTGCTCGGCGGCGCAATCGTTCTGCTGGTGCACGGCTTCTACGCGACCAAGGTCAGCGAGCAGGTGGCGCGCAACGATTTCCTGAAGAAGGAAACGGAGAAGCTCGACAAGGATATCGAAGAGATCAAGAAGCTCAAGGACGAGATCGCGGCGCTGCTGTCGCGCAAGCAGGTGATCGAAACCCTGCAGGCCGATCGCGCGCAGACCGTCTACCTGCTCGACCAGCTGGTGCGGCAGCTGCCCGAAGGCGTGTACCTCAGGTCGATCACGCAAAGGGGCGGGCGCGTCGCCCTCGTCGGCTATGCGCAGTCCAATGCGCGCGTATCGACACTCATGCGCAACATCGAGGCCTCGCAGTGGCTGGACCAGCCGAAGCTCGGCGAAATCAAGGCCGTGACGATCAACAACAAGCGCGTTTCGGAGTTCAGCCTCGACCTCGGAATGAAGCGCGCCCAGGCCACCCCCGACGCCGCAAAGGACGCCGGCAAGGCGCCGGCAGCGGCGCCGGCCCCTGCCACCGCGGCGAAGAAGGGTTAGCGAATGGCGATCAACTTCAGCAAGTTTGCCGAGGATTTCAAATACCTCGACCCCAAGGACCCGGGCACCTGGCCGGCGATCCCCAAGCTCGTCGCGCTGATCGCCATCCTCGCCGGCATCATCGTGGGCGCCTATTTCCTCGACTGGTCCGGCCAGCTCGAGGAGCTGGAAACCGGCAAGAACCAGGAAACCAAGCTCAAGGACGATTACCTCAACAAGAAAAAGCAGTCGATCAACCTCGACCTGCACAAGCAGCAATTGCGCGAGATCGACCAGTCGTTCGGCGCGCTGCTCAAGCAATTGCCGAACCGCGCGCAGATGGACGCATTGCTCGTCGACATCAACCAGGCGGGGCTCGGACGCGGCCTGCAGTTCGAGCTCTTCAAGCCGGCCGCCGGCGAAACGACGCGCGAGTTCTACGCAGAGCTGCCGATCCAGGTGCGAGTGGTGGGCAACTATCACGACATGGGCGCCTTCGCGAGCGACCTCGGCCAGCTTTCCCGCATCGTCACGCTGAACGACGTGACGATCACGTCCGGCAAGGACGGCGGCCAGCTTCAGATGGACGCCACGGCGCGCACCTTCCGTTACCTCGATGACGAGGAAGTCAACGCGCAGCGCAAGGCCACCAAAGCGGCTAAGGCACCGCCGGCGCCGGCGAAGAAATGATGAATCGCGCCCTTCAAAGAAACCTTGCCGCAGCCGCTGCGCTGCTCGCGCTCGGCGCGTGTGGCGGGGAGCAGTACGGCGACCTCAAGCAGGAGCTCAACCTGCTCACCAAGGACCTGCGCGGGAAGGTGGATCCGCTGCCGACGGTAAAGCCGTACGAGCCTGTGCCGTACAAGGCCTTCGACGAAATCGACCCGTTCAAGCCCGCGCGGATCGATGTGGTCGCGTCCGGGGCGGCGACGGCCGGTGCATCCGGGATCAAGCCGGACGTCAATCGTCCCAAGGAGGCGCTCGAGGCCTTCCCGCTCGAGACGCTGCGAATGGTGGGCACGCTGAGCCAGGACAAGGACACCTTCGGGCTCGTGCGGGCCGGCCCGAACCTGTTCCGGGTCAAGAAAGGCAATTACATGGGACTCAACTTCGGCGTGATTACCGCGATCGACGAAAACGAAATCAAGCTGAAAGAGCTCGTGCAGGACGGCGGTGGAGACTGGGTCGAACGCGCCAGCTCACTGCAACTGGTGGAGACAAACCGATGATCAAGCATACTCTGGCCGCGCGCTTCCTTACCGCGCTCTTCGCCGTCGGCCTCTGGCTGGCCGGCACCGGGGCTGCCCTCGCCCAGGCGAACAGCATCGAATCGTTCAGCGTCACGCAGATGGGCGGCAAGGTCACAGTGCGGGTGCAGATGAAGCAGCCGCTGACCGGCATCCCGCCAAGCTTCACGGTGGCAAGCCCCGCGCGCATTGCCTTCGACTTCCCTGGCGCCGTCAACAACCTGGGCCGCAACGCCCAGGACATCGGCGAGGGCGAGCTGCGCAGCATGAACATGGTGCAGGGGTCCGACAAGACGCGCATGGTCCTCAACCTGCGGCGCACGGTGGCGCATGAGGCGGTCGTCGACGGCAACAGCCTCGTCGTCACGCTCACCGCGCTCGCGCCGACGACCGGCGCCAATGTCGCCCACTTTGCCGAGGGCCGCGCCGATTCGCGCCACGCGATCCGCGACATCGATTTCCGTCGCGGCCGCGGCGGCGAGGGGCGCATCGTTGTCGACCTCTCCGACTCCAGCACCGGCATCGATATCCGCACGCAGGGCCAGAACATCGTGGTCGAATTCATGAAGACCGCGCTGCCGGAAAACCTGCGCAAGCGCCTGGACGTCGTCGACTTCTCCACGCCGGTGCAGATGATCAACACCTTCGCCCAGGGCGAGAACGTGCGCATGGTCATCGAGCCGCGCGGGCAGTGGGAGCACAACGCCTACCAGACCGACACGCAGTTCGTGATCGAGGTCAAGCCGGTCAGCGCAACATCCGCGACGGCTGCGCGTGGCCGCTATACGGGCGAGAAGCTGTCGCTGAACTTCCAGAACGTCGAAGTGCGCTCGGTGCTCAACGTCATCGCGGACTTCACGGACCTCAACATCATCACGAGCGACACCGTCACCGGCAACATCACGCTGCGCCTCAAGGACGTGCCGTGGGACCAGGCCCTCGACATCATCCTGCAGACGCGCGGCCTCGACATGCGCAAGAACGGCAACGTGATCTGGGTCGCCCCGCGCGACGAGCTTGCGACGCGCGAAAAACTCGCTCTCGAAGCGCAGGCGCAGATCGGCGAACTCGAGGCGACGCGCACCGAGTCTTTCCAGATGAATTACCAGAAGGCCGTCGACGTGCAGCGGCTGCTTGGCGACAAGACCCAGCCGATCCTCTCCAAGCGCGGCAGCGCGGTGGTCGATACGCGGACCAACACGCTCTTCGTGCAGGACGTGCCGAGCCGGCTGGAGGACGTGAGGAAGCTCATCGCCAAGATCGACGTGGCGGTGCGCCAGGTGGTGATCGAGGCGCGGATCGTCATCGCAGACGACAGCTTCTCGAAGAACCTCGGCGCGCGGCTTGGCTACAACGCGGTAGGCATGCAGTTTCCGAACTCGGGCGCCCCGCAGCGCCAGATCAATGCGGCGATCGGCTCCGACCTCGTGACCACCCAGGCAACCGGCAACGCTACGAGCCTGGCCGGTACGACCACCACGAACCAGGTCAACCTGCCGGCCACCGGCCTGAACGGCTTCAACCCGGGCACTTTCTCGCTGCTCCTATTCAACAACGCCTTCACGCGCATCATCAGCGCGGAGATCACGGCGATGGAGGCCGACGGCAAGGGCAAGACGGTGTCGAGCCCGCGCGTGCTCACGTCGGATGGCGTCGAGGCGATCATCGAGCAGGGCACGGAGATCCCGTACCAGCAGGCTTCGTCCTCGGGCGCCACCGCGGTTTCGTTCCGCAAGGCCAACCTCGCGCTCAAGGTGAAGCCGCAGATCACGCCGGAGGGCAACGTGATCATGGACCTGGACGTGAACAAGGACGAGCCCGGCGCGACCACGACGGCCGGCGTGCAGATCAGCACCAAGCACGTCAAGACTTCCGCGCTTGTCGAGAACGGCGGCACGGTAGTCATCGGCGGCATCTACGAGGAGACGGAGCGCCAGGACCTCACGCGCGTGCCGTTCTTCGGCGAGCTGCCCTACATCGGCTTTTTCTTCCGCAACAACACGCGCTCGACCCGCAAGACCGAGCTGCTGATCTTCATCACGCCGCGCGTCGTCAGCGAGAGGCTGACGGTACGTTGAGGCCGGGCTGCCGCAGTAGTCAGGAAAGCTGACTTGAGGCCGGGTTCTCCCGGCCTCTGTTTTTTGGGGCCCTGCCACTCGCAAGGGCGGCGCGGGCCCGCAGTTACAATGCGCTCGTGAAAGACAGCGGCAACATTTTCCTCGTCGGCATGATGGGCGCCGGCAAGACCACCGTCGCGCGGCTGCTCGCCGCGCGGCTCAAGCGCGACTTCATCGATGCGGACCACGAGCTCGAGTCGCGGTGCGGCGTCAAGGTGCCGGTGATTTTCGAGATCGAGGGCGAGGAGGGCTTCCGCAACCGGGAAGCCGCGATCCTCGACGAGCTGACCTCCCGCAGCGGCATAGTCCTCGCCACCGGAGGCGGCGCTGTGCTGCGGGAAGAGAACCGCCAGCGCCTCGGCGCCCGCGGCGTCGTCATTTACCTGCGCGCGCAGCCGCGCGACCTTTTCCTGCGCACCCGGCATGACAAGAACCGCCCCTTGCTCAGGACGCCGGACCCGCAGAAGCGCCTCGAGGAAATTTTCGAGCAGCGCGACCCGTTGTACCGCGAGGTGGCAGACCTCATCGTCGACACCGGCCGGCAGGGCGTGCAGATCCTGATGCGCAATATCCTCCAGACTTTGGCCGAGCGATGGCAGGTATCCGCATAAGCCTTGGCGAGCGCTCGTACGGCATCGAGGTCGGCAGCGGGCTGATCGGCGATCCGGCGCGCTTCAAGCCGCACCTCGCCGGTCGCAAGGCGGCCCTCGTCACCGATTCCGCAGTCGCGCCGCTCTACCTGGCCAGGGTGGCCAAGGCATTGCGCGACGCCGGCGTGGAGGTCATCGAGGTCGTCCTCCCGCAAGGCGAGGTAAACAAAACTTGGCAGACGCTTAACCTCGTGTTTGACGCGATGCTCTCGGCGCACTGCGATCGCCATACGACGGTCGTCGCGCTCGGGGGCGGCGTGGTCGGCGACGTTGCGGGCTTTGCGGCCGCCGTGTACCAGCGCGGCATCCCTTTCATCCAGGTCCCAACCACGCTGCTTGCGCAAGTCGACTCGTCGGTCGGCGGCAAGACCGCAGTCAACCATCCGCTCGGCAAGAACATGGTGGGCGCGTTCCACCAGCCGCTCGCCGTGATCGCCGACGTCGCCACGCTCGATACGCTGCCGGATCGCGAGTTGCGCGCGGGCCTGGCCGAAGTCATCAAGCACGGCGTGATCCGAGACCCCGTATTTTTCGACTGGCTCGAAGCCAATATGGGCAAGCTGCTGGCGCGGGATGCGCAGGCCCTGGTGCACGCGGTGGTGCGCAGTTGTGAGATCAAGGCCGAGGTCGTCGGCCAGGACGAGCGCGAGACCGGCCTGCGCGCGATCCTCAATTTCGGCCATACCTTCGGCCATGCGATCGAATCGGGCCTGGGCTATGGCGAGTGGGTGCATGGCGAAGCCGTTGGCGCCGGCATGGTGATGGCGGCCGATCTTTCGGCGCGCACCGGCATGATCTCCGCAGCCGAAGCTGCGCGGATCCGGGCGCTGATCGAGCGGGCCGGGTTGCCTGTCGCCGGCCCGGCAAACCTGGCTCCCGACCGGTATCTCGACCTCATGGCCGTGGACAAGAAAGCCGCGGCCGGGCGCATCCGCTTTGTGCTCCTCGAAAAGCCGGGATCCGCGGTGGTCAGGGGCGACATCCCCGAAAACGCCGTGCGCGCCACCCTTGAGGCTTGTACCGCGCGCCCGTAGTGCATACCGCGGCAGGCCGCCCCGGGGCGGGGTCCGTAGCGTAAGCCCTTGAACCCGCAGGCTTCCGGGCGTATATTCGCCAGTTCGTCCAAATTTTTTGTGCGGGGCCGCAATCGCAGTGCGGCCTGTTGAATCTCCAGAGGTTTACCGTGGCTCACCCTTATCCACCCGAATCCCAGGGCTTGTACAACCCCGCCAACGAACACGACGCCTGCGGCGTCGGCTTCGTAGCGAACATCAAGGGCAAGAAAAGCCACGCGATCGTCGAGCAGGGCCTCACGATCCTCAAGAACCTCACGCATCGCGGCGCGGTCGGCGCGGACCCACTGGCCGGCGACGGCGCAGGGATCCTGGTCCAGATCCCGGACAAGTTCTTCCGCGAGGAAATGGCGAAGCAGGCAATCACGCTGCCGCCGGTCGGCGAGTACGGCGTCGGAATGGTGTTCCTGCCGCAAGAGCCGGCATCGCGCCTGGCCTGCGAGTACGAAATCGAGCGCGCCATCAAGGACGAAGGCCAGGTGCTCATCGGCTGGCGCGACGTACCCTGCGACAACGCGGGCCTCGGCGAATCGGTCAAGCGCATCGAGCCGCTCATCCGCCAGGTGTTCATCGGCCGCGGCGCGGGCGTGACGGTCACCGATGCGCTTGAAAGGAAGCTGTACATCATTCGCAAGTCCTCGGGCCACGCGATCCAGGCGCTGAAGCTCCGGCACGGCAAGGAGTTCTACGTGCCGTCGATGTCGGCGCGCACGATCGTCTACAAGGGCATGCTGCTCGCCGGCCAGGTCGGCGCGTACTACAAGGACCTGCAGGACGAGCGCTGCGTTTCGGCGCTCGCGCTGGTGCATCAGCGCTTCTCGACCAATACGTTCCCGACGTGGGATCTCGCGCATCCGTTCCGCCTGATCGCACATAACGGGGAAATCAACACGCTGCGCGGCAACGTCAACTGGCTGCGCGCGCGCCAGGGTGCGATTTCTTCGCCGATCCTCGGCCGCGACCTCGAGAAGGTCTGGCCGCTGATCTATGACGGCCAGTCGGACTCGGCCTCGTTCGACAACGCGCTCGAGTTGCTCCTCATGTCGGGCTATTCGGTTGCGCACTCCGTGATGATGATGATCCCCGAGGCGTGGGAAGGCCACACGCTCATGGACCCGAACCGTCGCGCCTTCTACGAATACCACGCCGCGATGATGGAGCCGTGGGACGGCCCTGCGGCCATCGCGTTTACCGACGGCCGACAGATCGGCGCGACGCTCGAGATAACAGAGGGTGCGATCCCCGCGCTCACAGCCGTGATCTCGAGTCCCAACGGCTTGGTGGTGTTAGTTTAACCGTCGAATTGTTTGGCTTAATAACTAAAAGTTGAAAAGATCATTGAGGTCGCTCGAGGAAAAAGATATTTCTGCTGCTACAGATTCAATGTAGGACTTCTCTGAGTTTCTAATTTCACCGTCGCGTTTGGCTAAC